>CAYZRZ010000008.1:0-25557 GCA_964480995.1 uncultured Christensenella sp. | reverse complement strand
GAGGAAGGCAGGCCGTCGAGCATGGTCTCTTCGTCCTCGCCGCGGCCGATGCGCCCCCTGATATCGTCAAAAAAGCGCCTGGCCATCGGACGCTGCTTTCTGCCGCTGCGCCGCCGCCTGTTTTCGCCTATCCGGATGGCCTGAGGCTGTTCCCGCGCCATACCGGAAGGAATGTAAGCGTTGTTCCCGTCAAACGCGGGCGGGGTGTTGAATTCATTTTGACCATCGCCGTAAAGCGAAGCGTAATAAGGCTGCTCAGGCGGCGCCGCGTAATCGATCAAGGGCTGATTCACATAACCCGACAGAGGCTGATACGCGGTGTCGGGCAGGGGGGGAGGCACAGGGTCCATCCACGCGGACTGCCGGGGCTCCCACAGGGGTTCGGCAGGCTGCTGCAGATCATAAGCCTGCTGCTGATCCGGGTAGACGGCCTGGGGGATATATCCCTGATCATAGCCCTGCGGCGCGTAGTAATGTTCGGGCGGATAGCCGGAAAGATCCGGCTGATACCCGCCTGCCTGCTGCCCCTCATTAAAGACGGGTTCATATGCCAGGGGGTAGCCTTCTTCGGGTGTTGAGACCCATTCCGCAAGCGCACCGCGCGCCTGCTCATCCATATCTGAATGTTCCAGATCCTGGGCGCTGCGCTGCATGCGCCTTCGGCGCAGGCGGCGGGTCAGCCAGGAGCGCCACACGAGATAGGGGCGCCAGCGTACCAGCCAAACAGCATAGTCAAGTACAGTACCCGCGATGATAACAGCCAGCAAAAACAGCAGCCAGTATGTGGAAAAGAAGGAGGAGATCCCTCCGCTGGCGTTGACCAGCGCATTCCATGCCCCGTTGGCGGCGCTTCCCATCCACCCGAACAGCGTACTGAAGAGCCAGTCAGCAAAGGCGTTCATGGCGCGATTCCAACCGGCGAGCCGGGCAGGCCGCTGTCCTCAGGCAAAATAGTAATTTTTACATACACAGCTTCATCGCTTACATATTCAGCGTTTTTCGGGCGCTCCACAACAATTTGACGGATCAGCTCATCGCTGGCGCCTTCGATGTCGATCTTGGAGGACACTTCCAGATGCATCAGGGTTCTTAAAAAGTCACTTGTGCCGGCTACCGATAAATAGGGAGGCGTGGCTGCGATGCCGGCAACATAATAGCCTTCCTTGGGTGATCCGGTGATGATGCCGGTCAGGTCAATATCCACCGTTTTCATCGGATAAAGGCGCTGCTCGACGATCAGGCTGTCGACCGTGATGGATTCACTGATCACGTTGATCAAAGGTGATGAGACCACCTCGCCGTTTGTGTTATACACATCAAAGGGCACGGAGGTCACCTGCAAGCCGGGCTGTGCCTGCAGGCGGCTTAAATCAAACACTGCGATGCACTTTTCTATATCCTCGGTGATGCTGCGCGGCCCGGTAATGACCACCCAGCTGGGGTCATGCTTGGAGGCGGATGGCGGGGCATAGAAACCTGCCGGCGCTTCTCCCGTGGTGTTGAGCTGGACAGGTACCCTGCGCTTGGTGATCAGCTCTTCAACCACGACGGTAACGGTCTCCTTTGACAGCCAGATTACCTGCCCGTAAGAGGTGCTGGGTGAGGTCAGAATGCTCAGCTGCTGCTCGCCCGGGGCCGTTATGCGAGACAGATCGACGCGCACATTGTAGTTTGCCGCCGTCACTGTGTTATATACGCGCTGCGGCACATCGACTTTCATCTGTACATCCGACAGGTTCTCAAGCCCGGATACAACAATGAGACCGTTGCGCTGCAGGGCATCGGCATTGATGGTATTGACGGTGACATTGCTGATCGCCTTTTCCCGGGTGATGTTGGCGTCCGTGCTGATCAGAACGCCCCAAAGCACCAAAGACAAGAAGAAGCAGCCCAGCTTCAGCGGCCAGCGGTTTAGCATCACGCGCCTGAGGTATTCGAAAAAGCTTTTTACTCCGGGCGACAGCACAAAGCCACGGACTTTATCAAACAGTTTATTGCTCATGCTTTTGCCTTCTCCATGCGCTCAGCTTGTTCCTGATATGGCTGACCATCTGCTTGTAGCCGTATTTGTCGCGCTGGTACAGAGGGGAGAGCGCCTTGTTGAGCCCATCCGCGTCCAGGTGCCGGATCAGCTTGCCCCCCTGAGCCATGCTGATAATACCCGTTTCCTCTGATACGATGAACACGATGGCGTCCGTCGTTTCCGATACGCCAAGGCCCGCGCGGTGGCGGGTGCCCAGATCGCGGCTCAGGTTGCTCTGATCGCTTAGCGCCAGCACGCAGGCGGCGGCAACAATGCGGTCATCCCTGATGATCACCGCGCCGTCGTGCAAGGGGGTATTCGGTTCAAAAATATTGACCAAAAGCGGGCCGGATACAAGGGAATCGATCACAGTGCCGGTATCAATAAAGTCCTTCAGACCTGTCTTTTGCTCAAATACGACCAGCGCGCCGACCCTGCGCCTGGACAGGCTGAGCAGGCTCTGCGTGATCTCGTTGACGATGCGCAGAGACTCATCCTTATCGTAAGCCGATCGATCGATATTAGCGCCCCGGCCGATGCGTTCAAGCGCGCGCCGCATTTCAGGCTGGAAGAGGATCAAAAGCACCAGAGAGCCGTTGTTGACGATGTTGAGCAGCAGCCAGTTGAGCGTGACCAAGCCAAAAAAACTGCTCAGCCAGCTGACGATGATCAGCACGCCAAAGCCCTTGAGCACCTGGCTCGCCCTTGTCTCACGCGTCAAGAGGAACAGCTGGTAGATCAGGAAGGCGACGATGATAATGTCCAGCCAGTCCTTCAGCTGCGGCCTGTTGAACACGTTCCAGAAAAAAGCGCCGATCTGGTCGACTAAGTTTCTCAAACAGCGCTCACCCTTTCCTGTATATTGCAATCATTATACAACATAATTCTTATCATATGAAGCCGGACACGGATATTTCATGAATTATGATGTCTCGCGCGATTGAAATATACCTATATGGGGTATATAATAAAGCGGAAAAGACAACCACGCAAGCAACCGTTCAAGAGAGGAAGGACATGAAACAAGAAGTTTATCTGGTGGATGGCATGACCTGCGCGTCCTGCTCTTCCGCAGTTGAGCGCGTCACCAGGAAATTGTCCGGGGTCCAGGAGAGCCAGGTCAACCTGGTCATGGGGACACTGGACATCACCTATGATGAAACACAAGTGACGCCTGATATGATCATAGGCAAGATCGACAAGGCCGGTTACAGCGCGCGCCTCAGGATAGATCAGCCTCAGGCTATCAAGGCGGCACCGCAGGCTGATGAGATGGCTGATTTGAAGGCCGAGGGAAGACAAGTTGGCATCGCGCTGGCCCTATCCGCCGTGCTGCTTTATGTGGCTATGGGGCCGATGCTGATCAAGGGGCTGCCCCTCCCCAATATCGTGAATATGGATACGCACCCCGTGAACGCGGCGATGCTGCAAATGCTGCTGGCTATCCCGATCCTCTTGATCGGCCGGCGTTTCTTTACCCATGGATTCAAAGCTCTGTTTAACTTAAGCCCCACCATGGACAGCCTGGTTGCCTTGGGCGCTTCGGCGTCCTTCATGTTCAGCCTGTACATGACTTTCATGATCACTGACAATCCCCATCATGTGCACCATTTGTACTATGAGTCAGCGGGTATTGTCGTTTCTCTGGTCATGATGGGCAAGCATATGGAAGCCAGGAGCAAGCTGAAGACGACCGAGGCGATCCGCAAGCTGATGGAACTTTCCCCGGATACGGCCATTCTGGTCAAAGAGGATGGCAGCGTGACGGAAGTGCCAACCGGCAGCGTGAAGGCAGGGGATACCCTGCTGGTTCGGCCGGGCAGCAAGGTACCGCTTGACGGAAGAGTCATCAGAGGCGAGTCTGCCGTGGATGAATCTCTCCTGACGGGGGAGAGCATGCCGGTTGAAAAAACCCAAAACAGTGAAGTGATCGGCGGTTCGCTCAACCAGCAAGGAGCGCTGTATATGACCGTCACGCGTGTCGGGCAAGAAACGGTCCTCAGCCGCATCGTGCGCTTTGTGCAGGATGCCCAGGGAAAGAAGGCCCCTATTTCCGGCATGGCGGATAAAGTGGCTGCTGTGTTTGTGCCGATCGTCATCGTCATTGCCCTGGCGTCTTCTATTGCCTGGCTGGCGGCGGGGAAGGATCTATCGTTTGCCGTCACCATCCTCACCGCTGTGCTGGTCATTGCCTGCCCATGCGCGATGGGACTGGCGACGCCGACGGCCATCGTGGTCGGGACAGGCCTGGGTGCTGTCAGCGGTATATTGATCCGCAACGGCGAGGCGCTCGAGAAGACGCATGAGACCGATGTAGTCGTATTTGACAAGACCGGCACTGTCACCAACGGCAAGCCTGAGGTGAGCTATATCAACGCGCTGGACGGCGATGAAGCCGGCATGATGGCCCGCGCGGCCCTGGCGGAGCAGGCCTCCCAGCATCCTCTGGCGGCTGCTTTCATCACCAAGGCAGAGGAAATGAACGCCCCGGTTTCATTTCTTTCAGTGAAGGATTTCCGCAATACATCCGGCATGGGCATAGAGGCTGATTTCTCGGATGGCAGCAGCATCGCGATCGGCAACGGAAGGCTGATGGATAGAAATGGCATCGCCGTGGATGCGCTCCGGGAAGAGGCGGACGCCTTTGCCCGCAAGGGAGAAACGCCGGTCTATATCGCGGTGAACGGTTCTCTCAGCGGCATTGTCAGCGTGGCAGATCAGCTCAAGTCCAACGCGAAGGATGCCATGCGGGAATTGAAGCAGATGGGGATCCGCACCGTGCTGCTGACAGGGGATAACGAGCGTACGGCCGGCACCATCGGAAGGCTGCTGGAAGTTGATGAGGTGATCGCGAATGTCTTGCCGGAAGGCAAGGCAAAGGTGATCAATGACATCAAATCAAGCGGCAAGAAGGTGCTGATGGTCGGTGACGGGATCAATGACAGCCCGGCGCTCGCGGCGGCGGATGTGGGGCTAGCCATCGGCAGCGGCTCCGACATTGCCATCGAGACGGCCGATGTGGTGCTGATGAAGAGCGATATACAGGATGTTCCCCGCGCGATCAGGCTGAGCAAGAAAACCATCCGTAACATCAAGCAGAACTTGTTCTGGGCCTTTATCTACAACATCATCGGCATACCGATCGCGGCAGGCCTGCTGTACATATTCGGCGGCTCTCTCATGAACCCCATGCTGGCGGGCCTGGCGATGTCGCTCAGTTCAGTATTTGTGGTGGGCAACGCATTAAGACTCAGGAGGGCAAAGATTTGAACGAGAAGCAGACAGAGCGCAGCGCGGATGTGAAAAAGGCAATGATTCACCGTCTCAACCGGATTGAGGGGCAGGTTCGCGGGGTAAAAAATATGCTGGAGAGCGATGCCTACTGCATCGACATCATCAACCAGACAGCGGCTATCCGCTCAGCCCTTAATGCCTTTGCCAGTCTCCTGCTGGAGCGGCACATCCAAAACTGTGTCAGCCGCGGCATCGGGACGGGTGATGAGGAAGTGCTGGCGGAACTGACCGAGACCATCAAGAAAATGATCAAATAGCAAGGAGAAAGATTATGACCATTCTGAATGTACCGGATATGAGCTGTGGCCACTGCGTAGCGCGGATCACCAAGGCGCTTGAGGCGGAAAATCTGATATTTAAGGTGCTGCTGGATACGAAGACCGTTGAGATCGAAGGGGATGAAGCCGCAGTGGAGCAGGCTGCCGCGGCGCTGGATGAAGCTGGTTACGAGAGTACGCGCGCGTAAAGAAGTTGCATCAATCATGACAGAGGCCCCGGAGCGTTGATGCTCCGGGGCCTCTGTCTGTTAAATGAGAATCAGTAGTTGGTCAGGTTGTACATTTCGATCGCGTCGTTGGCAAGGTCAGCCAGTTTTTTGACCGCGTCTTCGGGCGCCAGACCCTTGGTGAACACTTCCTCGGTCACGTCTTCAACATACTGACGGACTTCGGGGAAGACGCTCAGCAGCGAGCCGACGTATTCGGGGGAAGAGTCATGCAGCTGATCCAGCGCCGTCTGGAACTGGGGGAACTTCGCGATGTTCTGCTTGAAGGTCTCGGTCTCGTGAGCCTTCATATTGATGGGGAAGTATCCGGTCTTGGCGTTCCATACAGCCTGATTTTCAGGATTGATCATGTAGGTGATAAACTCCCAGGCGGCATCCATCTTCTTCTCGTCGCCGGAGTTGACCATCCACAGGGTGCCGCCGCCGGTGGAAACGCCGCCCTTATCCTCAGCGTTTACATAGGGGAAGTAGGCGGTGCCGACTTCAAAGGTATCGCCTACATTGGCCAGCACGCCGGCCAAGTTAGCGGTAGAGGCGAGGAAGATGGCAGTTTTGCCGGCTACGAAGGCCGCGCGGCCCTGAGCCGTGCCGCCGCGCTCAATGTAGGAGGTGAAGGGGCTCTCGGAGATCTTCTTCCACATGTTGAACAGGTCCAGCGCCGCGCCGTTTTCATCGAAAACAACCTTCGTGGCATAGCCCTGGCGGCCGTTGCCGTTGTCAACATAGTGGCGGCCCATCTTGCCGACCCACTGTTCAAAGAACCAGCCGTAGTTGGAGAACAGGAAACCATAGCGGTCAACCGAGCCGTCCGCGTTGTACGTGGTTAGCTTTTCGGCGATCTCAAGGATTCCGTCAACGGTGGTCGGGATCTCGGTGATGCCGGCCTGGTCAAAGGCAGTCTTGTTGTAGTACATCAGCGGCGTGGAGCAGTTGAAGGGCATGGAGTAAATGACGCCGTCGATGGTGTAGTAAGCCAGAAGGTTAGGCTCGATGACAGAGGTATCAAAGCCTGTTTTGTCAATGTAGGTCTGCAGCGGCATCATCTTCTGGGAGTCGATGATGAAGCGGGAACCGATCTCGTAACTCTGTACGATATCAAAAGGCAGCGCTTCGCCGATGCTTGTCGCCTTCAGCTTATTGATGGCGTCATCATATTCGCCCTGGTACTGTGCGTCTACTACGATCTTGTCCTGTGAGGCATTGAAGCTTTCCACCATCGCGACAATTGCTTCCGCGTTGGTGCCGGCCAGTGAGTACCAGAACACAACCTTTGTTTTTTCACCCTCTGCCAGAGCGCTGAAGGCGGACAGCCCCAGCATGAGAACCAGGAGGATAGCGACCAGTCTTTTCATGTTGTCTCCTTTCGATTTGGCTCTAGTTATTATTTCTTTCGTCCCGCGGCACGCGCGGACGATAAGCCCTGGTTGATCAACCCTTCACCGCGCCTGCCATCAGGCCGTTGATGAGCTGTTTTTGCATGAAGACGAAGATGGACAAGGAAGGAACCAGCACGACGACCACACCTGCCATCATCAGGCCGATCTGCTCGGAATCGATATCATACAGCTGGGAGATACCGATCTGCACAGTGCGCACCTTGTCAGAATTTGTGACAAGCAAAGGCCACAAATACTGGTTCCACTGCTGAAGGAACACATAGGCGCCCAGAGCGCCCATGGCGGGACGGGCCAGCGGGATGACGATGGTGGCCAGAAATCGCCAGTTGTTGCAGCCGTCCAGCTTGGCGGCCTCATGCAGTTCCTTGGCGAAGGTAAGGTAGTTTTGCCGCATCAGGAAGATGCCCATAGCGGAGCAGGCATAAGGCAGGATCATAGCCTTGTAGCTGTCCAGCCATCCCCAGTTTGATACTGTCAGGTAGTTGGCGATGATGGTTGCTTCCCAGGGGACCATCATGGTGGCCAGGATGCCCATGAATACCAGGTTTCGCCCTTTGAACTGCAGGAAACTGAAGGCAAAGGCGGCCATCGAGCAGGTGATCATCTGCAGGACGGTGACTGAGCCCGCGACGATGAACGAGTTGAGGATCTGCTTGGGGATCGCCGTCTTGGTAAACACATGGGCGTAGGATATGAAATCCACCTTGTTGGGCAGCAGCCGGGTATACAGCTGATCCGCCGGGGTGACGCTCATCATGAGTGTGTAGATCAAAGGAAGCATAATGATCAGGACGAAGGGCAGATTCAGCGTGACACGCAGCAAGGCGCTCATCCGGTTTTTATGGCGGCGTGTTAACGTGATTTGGCTCATTGGTAATGCACACTCCTTCTTTCCGCCCTGAACTGCAGCAGCGTGATGATCATGATGATGATAAACAGAACGATCGACCGCGCCGCGGCGGAGCCGAAGCGGAAGTTGCGGAATGCGTCCAAATAGATGGAGTAAACGATTACATTGGTGGTTTCGTTGGGGCCGCCCGAAGTGAGCAGGCGTACCTGCGTAAAAGACTGGAAGGCGCTGATGACATTGATGATGATTTGGAAAAACAAGGTGGGGGACAGGCTGGGCAGGGTAATGTAGCGCTGCTGGCGCCAGTAGCCCGCCCCGTCGATGGAGGCGCTTTCATACAGTTCGTCCGGTATATTGCGAAGACCCGCTGATATGAAGATGAAGTTGATGCCGCTGGCCAGCCAGATGGAAATGACGCAGATGATCGGGAAAGCCCAGGCGGGGTCGTTGAGCCAGTTGGTACTGGTGCCTGCCAGGCGGTTGACCATGCCGATGGAAGGGTGGAAGATCATCTTGAAGCTCATGGCTGCCGCGGCGGACGCGATGGCGATGGGCATGGCATAGATGGCGGAAGCGAATGCGCGGCCCGGGAATTTCTTGGTCGTCATCAGGCTGGTGCAAAGCCCAACGATCAGGCTGCCGGAGGCCACAAATATCACAAAGCGGATCGTGACCCACATACTGTTCCAGAACGCCGCGGAATACTTGCCAAGCAGAATGTCTTCATAGTTTTTCAGCCCATAGAATACCTTTGGCAGCCCGTTTCTGTCCGTCAGATAGGTACTGAGATGAATGGTTTTAAAGAAGGGATAGTATAGGAAAATGATGAATACGGCAAGCGCGGGAAGCAAAAACAGCCAAGGCTCAATCACCTCATAAAAAGTTTTCTTCTTTTTGCGCTTGAGAGCAGGTACGTGTTGAGACATTTTTCCTCCTGGCTTAAAAAATTCCATCTCCATGGCAGGGTAATATCGGGGATAACTTTTACCCTATGTGTGCAATTATCTTATCAAGGCCGGATGTGGCTGTCAAGGCATTGATGCCATTATATTATCAGAAATGGTCGAATAGGGATAAGCAAGTACAAAAAGAGCGTTTTTGCATCAGCAATTGTTTGACAATGCACTTTCACTCCATTTTACTCCAACTTTAACAGTTGGGTGATATAGAGTTCCTTATCCCTTGAGATATAAGTGATTGAGAAGCTTTTGCATGGACTTGAAAACAACGTAATGTCACATTGCCAGTCACTTCATTTTCATCTTTTAATAATCGCTTTCATTTGCTTGGCTTCTATCTTGGTGCCGTCTACAAATAAGTGCTCATAGCAAATCTCGCCCTTGTCGCCCAGGAGCTTTACCAGCGTATAAAACAGAAGCTCCGCGCAGGTCGGCAGGCGTTGACTGCGAAACCTCGCTATTTCATGGTGGTTGGGCGCTTTTGCTCCATTGAGCAGCCAGATGAAATTGATATCGCGTTTGCAGGCGCTTTCGATATCCCGGCTGGAATAGATGCCTTCCATGTTGGCATACAGGAGAACCTTGAGAAGTGTGACAGGATGGGTTGCGGGCTTGCGACCAAGGCGTTTGTAAGTGCTCCACAGCGGTCTCAAATCCATCTCTTCCACTGTTTGTTCTAAGAGCCGCACACTGTCGTTTGCCGGAATCACCCGTTCCGCAAATGCTTCGTCAATTTTGAGTTGCACATTTCGCGCGCCTGTACGATAATGTGTCTGGTAGTTATTGTTTTTCATACATCGATTCTACCAAAAAACAGAGCCGGTGTCACCGCTTTCGCAGTGCACCGGCTCCGTTTTTTCCTTTGGGGCGGGCTGCAGTTTTACTAAAGCCCCTTAAATAATGCAATAAGTTATTGCGCGACGGCTTCCAGCTCAGCCTTGGGATATACGCTGACCTTTTTCTTGAACTTGCCAAAGTGCTCAAAGCGTACAACGCCATCCGCCACGGCGAACAGGGTATCATCCTTGCCGATGTCAACGTTGGTGCCGGGGTGTATCTTGGTGCCGCGCTGACGGACAAGAATATTACCGGACAACACAAACTGACCGTCGGCACGCTTGGTACCAAGGCGCTTGGATGCGCTGTCGCGTCCGTTCTTCGTGGAACCGCCGCCCTTTTTGTGGGCGAAAAGCTGAAGATTCATTCTCAACATGGTTATTTTCCTCCGTTTCATTTAGGCAGCCCAGCTTCGCTGAGCTTAATGTGTGTGGGGTAGGCCTCTTTTAGGTCCCTCATGCCGCTCTCAAATACCTTGAAGATGGTGAGCGCCTGTTCGTTGGGATCGTGCAGCTTCACTTCCAGCACGGCGTCCTTTTCAGTCACTTCAGGCTTCATGCCGGCCACGCGTTCCAGGGCGTTGGCGCAGGCAATGGACATAAAGGAGATGGCGGCGCATACAATATCCTGCCCGGCCCGGGCAAACCCGGCGTGGCCGCTGACGCGGTAACCGGATAGCTTGCCCTCAGACCCTTTGTACAGCAGGACGCTTGTCATCTCAGCCCTTGATGCCGGTGATCTCCACCTTGGTGAAAGGCTGGCGATGGCCCTGCTTACGGCGGTAGTTCTTCTTGCTCTTGTACTTGTACACGATGATTTTCTGGCCGCGGCCATGCTGGAGCACCTTGCCGGTGACCTCAGCGCCTTCAACCAGGGGATTGCCCGCCTTGACGACTTCTCCGCCCAGCATCAGCACGGGGAAAGAAACGGAATCGTCAACCTGATTGTCGAGCTTTTCGATGTAGATGATGTCTCCCTCTGAGACGCGATACTGTTTGCCGCCGGTCGCGATAATTGCGTACACTTGCAGCACCTCCATTACTTTACTCGCCGGGACCCTTGAAGCATTTTCAGCCACGAGGCAGCGCATGCGCATTTGAGCCTCTCCCGAGCGGCTACCCCATAAACTACCACAATCAAGAAATAGTGTCAATGTTTTTCCCGAACTATAAGGTTACTATTCACTTTCACTTTGCACTTTGCAACTCACTCCCGATTAAATATAAGTGAATTTGGGCTTGACATATCTCCGCGTTTTTTATATGATAGCTTTCGCAGTCTCAAGCGGCTGACGGTGGGGAATTGTGTAACGGCAGCACCTACGACTCTGACTCGTATTGTCTAGGTTCGAATCCTAGTTCCCCAGCCAAGTTTGCCTCCGTGGTCTAGTGGCCTAGGACACCGCCCTCTCAAGGCGGCAACACGGGTTCGAATCCCGTCGGAGGTGCCATAAAAACACTGTGATTTTGATACAAAGTCACAGTGTTTTTTATAGTACGCCCGGCATGGGCAACAACTTGGTGGTGAAAGTCCACTACACGCTTGGTCGTAGGAAGTGTTAGCTGAACGGCAAGGGTGTCCATCGCGAGGTGGAATCTGAAGGAAGCCGCAGGCAAAGTTCCGAGCCGACGAACAGAAACCGCATACAAGGCGGGGCAGAGCGGACGAGGCTGCTATACAAGTCGAAGTCCAATACGACCCAGGACTCTGTCAGCGTAAATGCGGCGGCTGGATGGAATGAAGGTTGTTGCACCTTATCCGGGGAGATCTGGGTGGAAGGCTCCGACAGGAGTAACCCTCATCGAAAGATGAGATTGAACATCCAGAAGTCAGCCCAGACCATAGTACCGGTGAAACTGGTGAAAACCAATGGAGGGAAGGGTCTGGCGGTTGAAGACAAGCGCAAGGTAAAGTGTGCACTGCGATGATAGCAGTTGCTCAAACGAGGTTGTCTGCCCGAGGATAGGCGAGAGGCTGAAGGTAGGGAAGAAATGCTGAGCAGTGCGACACTTGAAGCTATGGCATACTGCATACTTGGCTTCAACTGAACCGCCGTGTACCGAACGGTACGCACGGTGGTGTGGGAGGACGGGGGTTAGCCACCCCCTCCTACCCGATTCCGTTCAGGATCAATCTTGATCAGCAAATGATGGTCCCCTCACCGTGTACCGGTGAGGGGACCACTGAAGGGTGATAATGAAGCCTTGTCATCCTCATTGACCATGGAGGAAAGCACCGAAGCCTTGGTTACGATGCCCTGCAGCTGGCCTGTTTCGTCGATCACGGCAACCGGATAGGGGGACTGCGCGGATACAGGCATCACCTCTCGTACGGTCGCGTCGGGCGAAACGGTCTGATAATCCGTGATCATGACATCCCCGATTTTCAATTGCTCGCGGTGAGCGCGCACGGCTTCGCCGATCGTGAGAATGCCGCGCAGCATAAGCTTGTCGTCCACCACATACACGGTGGAAAAGGCGTTTTTGTTCATGATGTCAATAGCGCGCCGGGGCTGATCGCTCAGGCGGGCCAGGGCTGTGGGCGTGATCATCACGTTTTTGACAGAAGTGACGCGTGACAGGTCAGCCCCCTCAATGAAGCGGCGCACATAATCACCGCTGGGATGAGCGCTGAGGTTCTCCGGCGTGTCCACCTGTATCACTTTTCCGCCCTGCATGATGGCGACTGTATCGCCAAGCTTGAAGGCTTCATCAATGTCATGAGTAATGAATACGACAGTTTTGTTCAGCTTCCGCTGGATCTTCAGCAGCTCAAACTGCATGTCTTTGCGCACCAGAGGATCCAGAGCCGAGAACGGCTCATCCATCAGCAGTACATCCGGGTCGTTGGTCAGCGCTCGGGCGATGCCCACCCGCTGGCGCATGCCGCCGGAGAGGCTGTCACAGCTCTGATGCTCCCAGCCGGAGAGGCCTACCATGGCTAAAGTCTCCCGCGCTTTTTGCTCACGCTCCGCCTTGCTGACGCCGCGCAGTTCCAGGCCGTAGGCCGCGTTGCTGAGTACATCCCGGTGGCTGAGCAGGCCGAAGGATTGAAAGACCATTGACATCTTCGTCCTTCTCAGCTCAAGCAATTCACGCTTGTCAAACTTCGTAATATCATGCCCTTCAAACAACACGCTGCCGCTGCTTGGGCTGTTGAGCCTGTTAAGGCAGCGTACAACGGTTGATTTGCCTGAACCGGACAGGCCGATGACTACAAAGATACCTCCGCGCTTGATCTTCAGGTTGACATCCCAAAGCGCTACGGTAGCACCCGTCTTTTTGAAAACCTCATCCTTGTCAGACCCTTGCTTCATCATGCGGACAGCCGCCTCACGGTTAGGCCCGTAGAGCTTGGACAGGTGATGAACCTCAATGATATTGTCTCTACTTTCAGCCATTGCTGTCACCGCCCGCTTCTCTTTTAATTTTCACCCTTAACCTGCGATCCTGCCTGGCCAGGCGCTTTTCATCGCTGAACCAGCCCTGGGTCATCCGGTCCAGCAGGACGGCCAGGATAACGACCGAAAAGCCGGATACCAAGCCGCGTCCGATCTCGGTCCGGTTGACGGCAATCAGCACCTCGTTGCCCAGACCCCTTGCGCCGATCATGGAACAGGTCACCACCATAGACATGGCCATCATCAGTGTCTGGTTGACACCGGCCATAATGGTCGGCATGGCTTGAGGGATCTGTACCTTCGTCAGTGTCTGCATGCGTGTGGAGCCGAAGGAACGTGAGGCCTCCACAACGCTTTCATCCACCTGGCGGATGCCAAGGCTTGTCAGGCGGATCACCGGGACAACCGCGTAGATGACTGTGGCGATCACGGCGGAGGCCGAGCCCAGACCAAACAGCAGCAGTGCCGGGATCAGGTACACGAAGACCGGCATGGTCTGCATCGTATCAAGGATGGGCCTGGCGATGCGCATGGCGCGGTCGGAGGCTGACAGGAGAATGCCTGTAGGCAGGCCGATGATAAACGCGAGCAGCACGCTTGCCAGTACGATGGACAGCGTCATGTACATCAGCTGCCATAAGCCGACAACACCTACCGCGCACAGCATGGCGGCATACAGGATGCCGCTGCGCAGGCTGCCGCGGGCGCGCCAGCCCAGCGCAAAGACAAACAATACCATCACAAACCAGGGGATAAACCCAAGCAGCCGGTTAATGGTATTGACAAGGGTGATCAAGCCCTGACCGATGATGTCTTCAAACAGCCACGCAGCGCTGGCCGCGAACTCGCGCATGGCGCGATCGATGGCAGTCACGTTGGGCTTGAAGACAAATGGAAAATTACCAAGTTCACTCATAGAGTATACATTACCTCATCCTTAGAGCGCCGCGCGCAGCGTATCCGCCTGTTCAGGGCTCAGCCAGGCGTCGACCAGCTCGGGATGTTTAAGCAAAAACCAGCGCGCGGTTGCCGCATAATCGTCGCCTGTATCCTGCATGTGCGCCAAGGCCTCGCTGGTAAGAGCGGACGAGGTTTGATAATTGCTCAGGAAGTTAACAAACTCCGGGCTTTCCTTCGCGAAATCGTTGCTGACGCAGATGGTCACCCTCATCGGGGGAATCTCCGTCTCGCCGGCATGGTAAGTATCGGGGTTGAAGGGAGCATCTTCCAGCAGCACAAAGTCGTACATCCCCATCAGCCAGGTTGGTTCCCAGTAGTAGGCGACGATGGCTTCTCCGCGGTCCCAGGCTCTGGTGATCGCGGCGTTCAAAGCCGCGTCGCTGCCTGTAGGTACGTGGTTATAGTATTCATCCAAGCCGTAGTATTCTACCTTGCGGCCGATGATCTCGGTCACTTCCCAGCCGGGCAGTCCGCCGAAGATTCGGCCTTTACCGGGATCTTCACGGTCCGGGAATATATCCGCGTAGTTTTTGAGATCCGCGACAGTCTTCAGGTCGGGGGCCGTGGCTTCGATGCCGCGCTCAGGGTCGCCTTCGATGACGTAGCGGGGTACATACAAGCCCTGGAAGTTATCGTCAAAGTTGACGGATACTTCCCGCAGGCGGCCTGACGCGATATCATCCGCATAGCTGGGCAGGTTGTCTGTCCACATTTCCATATGAACATCAATGTCCCCTGACATAACACCCTCGCTTGTGATAGGCGTTGAACCTGAAATTTCCTCCCAGTTATAGTCAAATACGGTCTTTGCGACTGTTCCGGCAATGGCGTTATGCAGTCGGATAGAGTCCCATCCGACATCGGCGAAAATGATCGTATCTCCGGATGAGGCGCCTGCGGGTACGGCGGCAAAAGCGGCTGTTATCAGTGCCGCGAGCATCAGTATCGTGAATCGTTTCATACAAAGTTCCTTTCTGTCTTGTCTTGTATAGCATATGGTTAATCATTCATCAACCGACAACTTGCATTATAATTATAAGTTGTCGGAATGTCAAGTCTGGTACCATAAAAGAAAAGCCTCATGATGAGGCTGAATGCGGCAATATGAAAAATGTTTTACTTCGTCCGGCTTACAAATTCTGATACGGTGGGTACGACCAGCATATCACATACCACGATCAGCACATCGGCTGCCCGGAGAAGGGTTTCGGGGGAGGGGGAAAGGATGATGTTCTCCCCACGCCGGATGCCCAGGATAGTGGCTCCTGTTTCACGTCTGAAGGCGGATTGAGAGATGCTTAAGCCTTCGATGCGAGTGCCCGGGCTGATGGTGAACTCATAGGTCTGCAGCGAATCGCCGCGGCGGAATCGCTCAGCTGTATCTGTCAGGCGGGCTATCGCGCTTTCAATACGCAGGTCCAGCGCGCGGCGCTGGGCAGTCAGCGTGTCCAGTTCTTCCTGCAGGCGGCCCATGTCCGCTGCTTCGCCGCGGCGCTGCGCATAGAGCGCTGCGCGGGCACGTGATTTGACCACCACACCGCTGCTGGGCTCAATGGATACGATGTCCATTTCATTAAGCAGTCCAAGCGCCCGTCGGATGGTCTCGGGGGATACGCCATATTTCGAGCTCATCAAAGAGCGACCTGAAAAACGCTGGCCCTCTCTGAGCTCGCCTTCGGCTATCCGGCCCGCGATATCAATGGCCACCTGCAAGTAGGCGGGCGAACCTTTTTCTTTTTTGCTCATCGGCTGCCTCCTTGCCTCAGTGCAGGCTGTTTTGCAACAGCACCCACAGCTTCGGCGCGAAGATGATGATACCGATCACCGCCGCGGCAATAGACATCACCAGCACCGCGCCGGCCGCCGTATCTTTGGCGAGCTTCGCCAGCGGGTGATATTCAGGAGAAACGAGGTTGGTCAGGGTTTCAATGGCAGTATTGATCATCTCCGAGGTAATGACAAGGCCAAATAATATAATCAGGATGTACCACTCCTGCGGTGTGCATTGCAGAGTAAAGGCGAGGGAGGTGACCAGCGCGGCCATCGCGAAATGAATGACCAGGTTGCGTTCCGCCTTCAGCGCGTACAGGATGCCGTCAAAGGCATGGGCGAAGCTGTGCAGCAGGTCATCCTGACGTCCTACTCCCTGAATACGTTCGCTGAGGGTTTCGTCATGGTCAATATACGCGTTGACGAAGGCGGTAAACACAACCAGATAGACTGAAGAAACTAAAAAGCCGCCGATTACGTCCGACAGGTAGTGCACACCCAGATAGACCCTGCTGAAACCGATCAGGCCGATCAGAGCGATGATCAGCGCGGATACAGCGCGCTTGATCACAGGCTTCATATCAGATTGCGCGATCAGGTAGATAATGAAGCCATAGAACGCGGTTGAACCCATGCTGTGACCGCTGGGGAAACTGAAGCCGCTTTCTGTGACCAGGGCGGTAATAATCGCCGGCCGGGGGCGGGCATACATCTGCTTGAGGCCGAGGTTCAGTGTCACGGAGATGGATAGGTTTAAAAAAATGGACAGCCACTTTTGCCGCTGACGGATCAGAATGGCCAGCAGCAGGCTGCCGATAATCAGCGCGGACGGTCCGGCCATGTGCGAAAGAATCTTCATGATCCCGGTCAGGCCCGGGGAACGCAAAGCCGCTATCCTAATAGAAATCATTTCATCCAATGGCTGCAGATGATCGATATAATAGGAGATGAGAAAAAAAGCGGTCATACAAAGCAGCGCCGCGATCCACTTAAGGCGCGGTCGATTATCCATGCTGACGGATCGCGAGGAAGTCACAGCGGTCAGGCCTCCGGCCGCCAATCACAGACGGATTTATCAAAGGTGGATACCCAAAGTTTCATCCCCTCGTGCCACTCAGGCAAGGGATGCTGTATGTCCCAGTATAAAAGGCGGTCATCCTTTTCATCCTTCGCGTCACCGACATTCAGCATGAAGGGTCGGCAAGAGATGCCTTCGCGCATGATATTCATGCTCTCAAAGCCCTGAAAGCGGCCGCTGTAATCGCGCTTGCGTCCTGAAAGCAGGTCCCGCAAAAATTTGCGGTAAGAAAGAACAGGGGAGAGGACCGTGTCCCATAAAAAGATAAACAGCGCTCCGGCCGCGATCAGCAGTACCGCTGATAACCACTCTATTCTTGCGATAAATGAAATAATCAGCCCGATCAGCAGCATCGAGACAGGTGTCAGGCACCACAAAAGCCTTCTTTTATACTGCCTGTCAATCGCTGTGTAATCTTCCTGCGTGTACACCGGCATACCCCCTTTAAATATTGTGTTTATCATACATGAAGCGAGGCTTTTTGTCGAGTATTTGACAGTTCTAAGTTAAGGCGGATATAATATAATGATGCTTTTTTTAAAGCTTCGATTGATGGAGGGCGGCCTGACAGCTGCCCGTGTAATTGGAAAGAGGTAGTTTATTTGGCCAACTTAAAGGAATTTGAAGCTCTCAACCTGTCAACAGACGTCCTCAAGGCGCTGGAGGGGATGAACATCCATACCCCCACCACCGTTCAGCAGGAGACCATCCCACTGATGATGGCGGGGCGCGATATCATTGGCATCGCGCCGACCGGTACAGGCAAAACCATTGCCTTCGGCATCCCGATGCTTGAATACATCAGTTTGACTGAAGAAAGGGTGCAGGAAGTCGTGCTGGCACCCACCCGTGAACTGGCCTTGCAGATCGCGCAGGAATTGACCAGTATGGCTCATTTTATCCCCAAGATCCGCATCGCCACCCTGTATGGAGGCCAGCCCATCGCCAAACAGATCGACCAGTTGAAAAAGAAGCCCCAGGTCGTGGTCGCCACGCCGGGCCGGCTGATTGATCTGATGAACCGTGGCATGGTTCGCCTGGATCAGGTGCATACCATGGTGATCGACGAAGCGGATGAGATGCTCAAGATGGGCTTTGTTAAGGATGTGACCCGTATCATTGAAGCCGTGCCGGCGGGGCGGCAATTGGTCATGTTCTCCGCCACCACCAACCAGGATGTGCAGACGATCTCCTGGAAGTTCCAGCAGGATCCCGTGGAGATCTATGTGCAGGCGACTGAAGAGAACAAGCCTCAGATCACGCAGTACACCATTGTAATCCCGCGGGAAGAGAAACTGGAAAAGCTGTCCTACCTGCTGGACAGCGACGAGTTCCGCCGGGTGATGATATTCGCCAACACCAAGTACATGGCGCAGAAGCTGGCTGACAAGCTGCAAAAGCAGGGCTATAAGGCGGAAGCGCTGCACGGCGATATACCCCAGAGCAAGCGCACGGTGATCATGAATGATTTCAAACGCGGCAAGTTCCCCATTTTGGTGGCGACTGACGTAGCCGCGAGAGGCATCGACGTGTTTGATGTGGAAGCCGTGATCAACTACGATCTGCCCAATGAGAACGAGTACTATACTCACCGCATCGGCCGCACGGGCCGTGCCCGCAAGCACGGGGTCGCTTTCACCATGATGACGTATCAGGAAAGCGTCCGGATGACTGAGATCCTCCGCTATATCAAAGGCGTGCCTACCCCGCTGCACTTCAACGAGGATGGCATCCTGTGCACGGAAGATCATGAGCCCTTCTTTGAAAACATATAATCCAGTAATATAAAAGACCGCCCCATGCGCGGCGATTTCTGTTATAGCTTCACATAAAAAGCGGATGAGCATATCACATGTTCATCCGCTTTACGTTCCGCGCGCTTTGAAGCGTTCAGCTCCAGTTTGCCTTTATGGGAAGAGCTACTGCGCCGCCTGCGCGAAGGCCTCGATGAAGCCGGGGTTGCTCCAGGTACCGCAGGCGATAAGGCTGTTATCCTTGACGGACATTTGCAGCACGATGCCGTTGCTGTACTGGATCAGGAGGGCTTGATCTGTTGAACGGGTCGAACCGCTCTGGTAGGAAGATTCGCCCAAAAGCATATTCATCAGGCTGGATACCTGGCCGGGATCAGTTACGGTGCCGACACCTGAGAGCTGGAGACCGACAACGCTGCCCTGCAGGGTGCTTGACAGGTCCTCCCCGCCCAGCAGAGCGTTGCCGGAAAAGCTGACCCGCTGGAATACACGCATTTTGCCGTCCAGCTGGGCTGCAACCGCAGTACCCTGCATGCCGCTGATCTGCGATACCTGCGTGCCCGCTGGGATCACATTGCTCAGCGTCTGAGCGGTGGAATCAAGCGCGGGCTCGTCCGTGAACACCTCAACGCTGCCAAGGCTTCCGCCCAGCATGCTGCTGTCAATGGATGTGGGGTTGCTGAGCAGGCGGTAGAAAGCCCCGTTTACCCGGATCAGGGGGAAGTTTCCGCCCGACGCTCTGGCCCATACGCCTTGATACTCGGGGACGGAGCCCGGCTGTCCCAGAGAGATGCTGCCGCGCGGCAGGTCCCACGCCCTCAGCGCAGCCCCTTCGGGCAGGGTGCCCGCGGCCTGCGTCATGATTTTTGGCAGCGCTTTCTCATCGCCGGGCAATCCGCTTATGCCGATGACACCAAGGGTGATCACCAGTACGAGCGAGCAGGCCAGCGCAACGGCCCGCCGCGGGGGGAAGGCAGGTTTCCTTGCCGGGGCCTGAGCCCGCTGATGTATTTTCATATAAAGCGACGCGTCGGCCTTCAAGCCGCCCAGCGTCTCCTCCGCCACCTGAGGCAGCTGGTCAAGCTTCATTCTGTGCTTCACCCTCCTCTAACAATACCTTGAGTTTTTTACGTCCGCGCGACAGGCGGCTGGATACAGTACCGGCCTGAACATCGAGGATTTTGGCGATCTCTTCAATGGTATAGCGCTGATAATAAAACAGCAGGAATACCTCTCTCACATCCGCGGGAAGGCTGTGGACAGCCTGCATCAGGGCTTCTTTTTCGGTCCTGTCTTCAAGCTCGTCGTCTGCCGGTATGATTTCAAGCCTTTTGCTGCCGAGGATGACACGCTTGGCCCAGGAACTTCGCCACTGGTCGCGGCATATGTTCAGCGCTACCTTAAGCAGCCAGGACTTTTCGCTGCCCTCCCTGAGAACGGGCTGCTTGTCCATCACCCGCAGGAAAACCTCCTGCATGACATCCTCTGCCTTTTCCCTGTCGCCCAGGTAGAAGTAGCTGACGCGCAGCACATCATCGGCATAGCGCAGATAAAGCGATTCGACAAGAGAGGCCGCCTCGGTCTGATTGTCCAATCCTGCCTCCATTTCATCCTGTCAGCTATATAACGCGCAAGAAAGGCTTTTTCTTGCATGGCTGATCCAATAATTTCATTCGTTTTTTGAGAGCAGAAAATCACTGCATTCGCGCACTTTGCAGGCGTCAAAGTAATGGTTTTCCATCGGGATCCATTCCTTAAAAAAGCGCTCCGCCCGGCTGCCTTCGCGCTTCAGGATGCGCTCAGCCTGCTCCTGCTCGTCAATATCAAGGAACACCTTGATATCATAGCAATCCCGCAAGGCAGGGTGCAGGCTGTAGGAGCCTTCGATGATATATAAAGGCGCCTGGCCGGCTCTGCGGGGCAGCAGGCTGTTGTCTCGGCAGCTGTATGCATGATAAATGAATTCCATACCTTGCGCAAGGGGTTGCAGCACCTCGCTTAAAAAACGCTCATGGTCCACATTGCCGCCGGGCTGCGTCAGGCGCTCAGGGGTTCTTGCGTCCGGCTGCAGAAAGAAATCATCCATGTGAAAGACTTGCGCCCCGTGATAACGCTCGAGCAAACGCTTGGCCAAGGTGGATTTTCCGCCTCCGCAGGGGCCGTCGATGGCAACCAGCGGGGCGGTAAAGGGCATCAGGGCATCGATTGTATCGAACAGTTCCTGCATGTCAGCGCTCCTCCCGGAAGTAGTTCACGCCGCAGCCCGCGGGCTGCTGGTTTTCTCGCTTCATCTTCATGCTGGAGAAGATCAGCACCAGGCAGGTGACGACAAAGGGCAGCATGGAAAAGATAGCTCCGGGGATATCGATCACGTCCTTGGGGATATACAGGCGCAGGACGCTCAGCGCGCCGAAAATCAGGGAACCGAGCATAGCCTTCAATGGGTTCCAGGAAGAGAAGATGACCAGAGCCAGCGCGATCCAGCCTTGACCGCCGATGATGTTGGGCTGCCAGTTGCCCACCGCGGTCACAAGAGACACATAAGCGCCGCCCAGTCCGCAGATGCCGCCTCCGATCAGAATGTGGATGTATTTATAGCGGCTGACATTGATGCCCGCGGCATCAGCGGCTGAAGGGTTTTCGCCCACAGAGCGCAGGTTAAGCCCCTTGCTGCTGCGGTTCAGGTATATGCTGATGCCGATGGCCAGAAGGACAGCCAGATAGGTGAATACAGAGTGGTTGAACAGCAGTTTCCCAGCAACGGGAATATCCGTGAGCGCGCTGAGGTTGAGCGGCAAAAGCGCCTGCTTTACCTGGTCTGTGATAAAGGAGGTGCCTGCGGGGTAGTTCTCTTTCATGGTTTCGCCGATAAAGTTGGCGATGCCTGTGCCGAATATCGTCAGCGTCAGGCCGGTCACGTTCTGATTGGCTTTCAAGGTGACGGTCATGAAGGCGTAGACGGCAGCCCCGGCCATACCGGCCAGGAAGGCAAAGAGCAGCGCGGCGGCCGGGTTTCCGGTTATAAAGCTGCCAAGGAAGCCCATGATAGCCCCCAGGTACATCATTCCCTCTACACCCAGGTTGAGATTGCCCGCTTTTTCGATCAATATTTCGCCCAGTGTGCCATATAAAAGCGGAACGCTGGCCAGGATGGCCGCGTACAAAAAGGCCAACAGCTGTTCTGTGAAGCTCACGCGATGGCCTCCTCTCTCACAGCGATGCGGTAGCGGATGAAAAACTCGCTGCCCAGCACAAAGAACAGAATGATGCCCTGAAGGATATCGGACATGGAGGAAGGAATGCGGTATTCGGTCTGCATCATGCTGCACCCCTTTTGCATCACGCTGAACAGAAAGGACACGACCATCACCCCAAAGGGCGAGAGCCGGGACAGCCAGGCAACGGATACCGCCGTAAAGCCGCGCCCGTTGGCCACCGCGTCCGTCAGCTGGCGGTCTGGCCCCGATACCTGCAGCATACCGACAAGGCCGCAGATGCCCGCGGACATGAACATGGTCCGCAGCACGATCTTTTTGACAGGCATGCCCGCGTAACGCGCTGTCATGGTATTTTCGCCCACAACAGTCAGTTCATAACCCTGCTTGCTGTAGCGAAGATAGACAAACACGAGGGCAACCATCACGATCATCACGATCCAGCCGATGTGCACATTGCCGATGCCCGGGATGGGCACCTCCGGAAGGCGGGCCTGCTTTGTAAAACGGGGCATAGCCGCGAAGCCGCCTTCCGGGTCGCGCCAGGGGCCTTCGCGCAGGTAGGTGATGAAGCTGATCACGATATAGTTGAGCATCAGCGTAAACAGCGTCTCATTGGTGCCAAAGCGTGTCTTGAAAAAAGCGGGGATCAGCCCCCAGAGGCCGCCGGCGATGATGGAGGCCAGCGCCATCACGATCAGAAGGATCGGTGAGGGAAGATTGTTGTGGAAATAGGCGAAATAACTGGCCGCGATGGCGCCGGCGCAGATCTGTCCCTCGCCGCCGATGTTCCAGAACTTCATTTTGAATGCCAGCACAATGCCCAGTGTCGTGAGGCTCAGGGGAATCATCAGCTTGATCGTCTCTTTTTGCATGCCGGGGCTGCCCAGGGAGCCTGTCAGCATCGTCCTGTAAACCTGAAAGGGGTTAAATCCCAGCATCAAAAGGAATAGTCCGCCGGTCACCAGCGCGCCCAGCACAGCCATCAAGCGCAGCATCCATGTCCGAACCGTGCTCAGTTCCCCGCGCTGCACGACATGCAGGCGGGATAAAGTCGCTCTCTTAGGCATAGGCGTCCTCCTTGTCCGTGGTCAAACCGGCCATCTTCATGCCGAGCAATGCCTTGGTCGCAAAACGGCTGTCTACAATGGCGGTCAGCTTGCCTGAGCTCAGCACCGCGATCCTGTCGCACAGCGCCAGAAGCACATCCAGGTCTTCCCCGATAAACAGGACGCCGACACCCTTTTGCTTTTGCTCGCCCAGCATCTCATAGATGCGCATGCTGGCTCCGATATCCAGGCCCCGCACAGGGTAGGCAGTGATCAGTACGCGGGGAGACAGGTTGATCTCGCGCCCCAGCAGCACTTTTTGCACGTTGCCTCCGGAGAGCTTCTGCACGGCGGTGCTGAGGCCCGGGGTGGAAATATCAAGCCGGTTGATCAGTTCCCTGGCTTCCTCCCTGGCGCTCTTCCTGTCCAGAAACAAGCCCTGCTGATCACGGTAGGTTTTCAGAAGAAGATTATCAGGTATGTTCATGCTGCCGACCAGGCCCATGCCCAGGCGATCCTCCGGGATAAACGCCATGGAGACACCGCGTTTGATGATCTCGCGGGGGCTGAGTCCGTCGATGCGTTTGCCGTCCATCAAAATGCTGCCGCCCGATATGGCCTGCAGGCCGGCTATGGCCTCGCAAAGAGCGCGCTGGCCGGATCCGGCCACGCCTGCCACCCCCAGAATCTCGCCCGCGTGCAGGCGAAAGCTTACATCCTGCAGTTCAGGCTGGCCATCCGCCCCCGTGACAGAGAGCCTGTGAACATCCAGGATCGCGTCGCCCGCGATTATCGGCACGCGGTGAATATCCAGGTCCACCTGCCTTCCCACCATCATCTCGGTCAGTACAAAACGATCCGCGTCGGCCGTATTGATCGCGCCGATATTGCGGCCTTTGTGCAGCACAGCTACGCGGTCCGAAATACTCATCACTTCTTCAAGTTTATGGGTGATGATGACGATCGCGCGGCCATCGCGCTTCATAGCGCGCAGGATGTCAAACAGGTTCTCGATCTCCTGCGGTGTCAAAACTGCGGTGGGCTCGTCCAGTATCAGTATCTCAGCACCCCGTGTCAGCACCTTCAGAATCTCGACGCTCTGTTTTTCAGATACCGACATGGCATATACTTTTTTATCAAGGTCCACTTTCAAGCCAAGCTGGCGGCACACCTCGTCCGCGGAGCGGGCAGGCTTGCCGCTGCTCCCCAGACGGATGTTTTCGCGCGCCGTAAACAAATCCACCAGCTTGAAGTGCTGATGAATCATACCGATGCCCAGGCTTATGGCATCGTGCGGAGAACGGATATGGACGGGCCGGCCTTTGATCTCGATGCTTCCCGCGTCCGGCTGGTAAATGCCCGACAGCATGTTCATCAATGTGGTCTTTCCAGAGCCGTTTTCACCCAGCAGCGATAAAATTTCGCCCCCGCGCACGTCAAGGTCGATGCGGTCGTTGGCTGTCACGCTGCCGAAAGTCTTGGTCAAGCCCCGCAGCCGGATAGCAACTTCGGGTACAGTCATGCGGTGATCCTTTCAATGTGGGATAGGGTGATTATGCAAAACCTTGCGCCAAATTGCAAGGAAAAATATAGGGCTGCCGCTGTGAGGCGGCAGCCCTGGAGAAAATGACCTTATTTCACTTCGACGCCCTTGACAAGCAGGGTGGTCATCAGGTTGCCGGTGATGTCGCTGTCTTCAAGCGCGACGCCTTCAGCTACAACCAGTTCTCCCGCGTTGTTGTAGATGGGGCCTGTGAATACATCCCACTCGCCTGAAAGAATTTTGGCGCGGGCCGCTTCAACGGCTTCAGCGGTTCCTTCGGCCACGTTCTTTGAGAGGGGGGAGATGTCCACCATGTTTTCGGCCAGACCCAGGAAATAGTTAACGGGCTTCCAATTGCCTTCTATGCGGTCCTTCACCTGAGCAGTATATACGCTGGACCAATGCCAGATGGGGGCTGTCAGGTGCGCGTCGGGGGCAGAGGGGGTCATGTCGGTGTTGTAGCCTACGCCGAACTTGCCCTGTTCCTGCGCGGCAACCTGGGGCATGTCGGAGTCAACATGCTGGGCGATCACATCGCAGTTCAGGGATAGCAGGGCTTCCGCGGTCTGCTTTTCAAGGGTGGGGTCACCCCAGGAATTGATGTACTTTACATAGACCAAAGCCTCGGGATTGACGCTCTGCACACCCAGCGCGAAGGCGTTGATGCCGCCGTTCACCTCGGCGTTGTCCGGCCAGGCAGCGACATAGCCGATCAGGTTCGTTTCGGTTTTCAGACCGGCGGCGATACCGGACAGATAACGCGCCTGATAGATGCGGCCAAAGTAGTTGTTGAAGTTGACGCCATTGTTCTTATAGCCAGAGCAATGGGAGAAAATAACGTCGGGGTATTCTTCGGCGATTTCTTCCAGATAGTTCATGTAGCCCCAGGAGTTGCCGAAGATGATGCTGCAGCCGGCCTCAAC
>CAYZRZ010000007.1:0-26079 GCA_964480995.1 uncultured Christensenella sp. | reverse complement strand
GGCCAGCGGGTCGCTTGACACCAGATCCGGGAACAATTCGCTGAAGCTGCCGGCATCGCACAGGAAATCGAGGCGCTCGCGCGCGCCCAGGCGCGACAGCTGCCCGCAAAAGGGGCAGACCTTCATCGCCCGCCGGAACTCATCGCGAGGGAAGGTGCCCTCGCAGCCCGCGCACTTGAGGTAGAGATCCTCCGGCACAGCCGGGAATATATCGCTCCGTTCGCTTTCCAGCGTGTTGCGCGGCCGCCTGAACACATGCTTGTTTAACACGTTTTACCCCCACTTGCTCATAAAATCCGTGGTATAGCTGCCGTCGACAAAGCGCTCGTCCTGCAAAAGCTCCATCTGCAGCTCGCTGTTGTGCGCCACCCCCTCGATGACCAGCTCACCCAAGGCGGCCTGCATCTTGCGCAGGGCCTCTTCGCGCGTTTTGGCGTGGACGATCAGCTTGGCAATCATGGAATCGTAAAAGGGCGGCACCACGTAGTCCTGGTACAGCGCCGTATCCAAGCGCACCCAGGGGCCGCCGGGCGCGTGCAGCAGCGTGACCTTCCCGGCGCATGGCATGTTGCCCCGGGCCGGGTCCTCCGCGTTGATGCGGCACTCGATAGCGCAGCCGGAAATGCGCACATCCTCCTGCGTGAAGTTAAGGGGCTGGCCCGCCGCGATGCGCAGCTGCCACTTGACCAGGTCGATGCCCGTCACCATCTCGGTCACGGGGTGCTCCACCTGCAATCGGGTGTTCATCTCCATGAAGTAAAAATTGTTGTCGCGGTCCAGCAGGTATTCGATGGTGCCCGCGTTTTCGTAGCCCACGGCCTTCGCCGCCCGTATGGAGCAACTGATCAATTCCTGCCGCAGCGCTTCACTGATGCCGGGCGAGGGGCTTTCCTCCAGCAGCTTCTGGTTGCGCCGCTGCACGGAGCAGTCGCGCTCGCCCAGGGCCACATGGCTGCCGTGCTTGTCGCATAGCACCTGCACCTCGATGTGCTTGACAGGACGCAGGTATTTTTCGATGTACACATCGCCGCAGCCAAAGGCGTTCTGCGCCTCCTGCGAGGCCGCGTTGAACTGGTGCTCCAGCTGATCGGGCCCCGTGACCAGGCGGATGCCTCGCCCGCCGCCCCCGGCGCTGGCCTTGATGAGGAGGGGATAACCCACCTCCAGCGCGGCCTTCCCGGCTTCCAGGGCGCTCTCAAGCTTCTCAGAGCCCGGTATCACCGGCACGCCGGCCGCCTTCATGGTCCTGCGGGCGGCATCCTTATCACCCATGCGCGAGATCACATCCGCCGGCGGGCCGATAAAGCAAAGCCCGCAGGCGGCGCACAGCCGGGCGAAGCGGGCGTTTTCCGACAGCAGGCCGTAGCCCGGATGCACGGCCTGCGCCCCGGTGACCATGGCGGCCGACAGGATGGCTTTCATGTTAAGGTAGCTGTCCTTGGCAGGCGCCGGGCCGACGCATATGCTTTCATCCGCCAGATGGACATGCAGCGCGTCCCTGTCCGCCTCGGAATATACAGCGACAGTATTAACGCCCATCTCCCTGCAGGCACGTATCAGCCGCACCGCGATCTCCCCGCGGTTGGCGATGAGTATCTTTGAAAACAAGGGCCTATTCCTCCCCGCCTTCGATGACGAAGGAGAACTCGCCGCTGACCGCCGGCTCCCCCGCCACGCTTCCCTCCGCCTTGATGAACATGAAAGGGGGCTTTTTCGCCTGGCCCTCACAGCGGATGGACAGCGTATCTCCGGGCTTGACCTTGCGGCGGAAACGCGCGTTTTTGATGCCGATCAGGTAGGGCGTTTTGCCCGCCAGCTGGTCGGCGATCAACAGGCAGCCCGCCTGCGCCAGCATCTCGCACAGCACCACGCCCGGCACCACGGGGTTGCCGGGGAAATGCCCCTGCAAAAACCACTCATCCCCGCGCACGGTGTAGCTGCCCGTCGAGCATCCATCCTCCAGCCGCACCTCATCCACCAGCAGCATCGGCGGGCGGTGGGGAATGATCCGCATCAGTTCTTCACGATCCATATATTTACCTTCCAATCAGTATAACTTAAACAGGATCTGGCCGAACTCGACCACCTGCCCGTTTTGAACGCAGACATCGATGACCTCGCCGTCCGCGTCCGCGGTGATCTCGTTCATCAGCTTCATGGCCTCGACCACGCAGAGCACATCGCCCTTTTTAACCCTGCTGCCCACCCCGGCAAATGGCTCGGCGTCGGGCGAGGGAGCGGCGTAGAAGATGCCCACCAGCGGCGACTTCACTTCCTTCAGGCGGTTGAAATCCACCGTGCCGTCGGCCACCGGGGCCGGGTCCGGCGCTGTCCCCACAGGGAACGCCGCGGGCACCGCCTGGGGCAGGACCGCCGGAACAGGCTGCGCAAACCCTGCGGTCTGCCCTTTTTCGAGCCTGACGCGCAGGTCGGCCTCTTCTATCTCCAGCACGGACAGGCCGGAGCTTTCCAGCAGCCGCACCAGTTCCCTGATCTGGCGCAAATTCATGCCCCTGCCTCCTCAACGCGCTTCAAAGCCAGCACCGCGTTGTGCCCGCCAAAGCCCAGCGACAGCGACAGCGCGAGGCTCTTTTGCGCCCGGCGCGCCTGGTTTGGCACATAATCGAGGTCGCACTCCGGGTCCGGCTCCCCGTAGCCGATGGTGGGCGGCAGCACGCCGTCTTTTAAGGCCATGGCCGCTGCGATGGCTTCCACCCCGCCTGCCGCGCCCAGCATGTGCCCGGTCATCGACTTGGTGGAGCTGATGGCGGCCTTGTAGGCCGCGTCGCCCAGCGCGCGCTTGATCGCCAAAGTCTCAGCCTTGTCGTTGAGCGGGGTGGAGGTGCCGTGCGCGTTGATGTACAGATCGCCCGCGTGTTCTGGGGTGATCCCGGCCTCCTCCATCGCCATGCAGATCGCCTTGGCGGCGGGGAGGGCTTCCGGTTGCGGGGCCGTCACATGGTAGGCGTCGCATAGGTTGGCATACCCCGTGATTTCGCCCAAGATCACAGCGCCGCGCGCTTTGGCGTGGCCGTACTCCTCCAGCACCATGATGCCGGCGCCTTCGCCCATCACAAAGCCGTCGCGCCGCCTGTCAAAGGGGATGGACGCGCTTAGCGGGTCATTGCGCCCCGTCAGCGCCATGGCGTTGGTAAATCCGGCGATGGCCAGCGGGTTGATCGTGGCCTCGGTCCCGCCGGCCAGGATGGCATCCGCGATGCCCAGCTTGATGGCGCGGTACGCCTCGCCGATGGCATGGGTCGAGGTGGCGCAGGCCGTTACCACCGGCAGGCAGGGCCCCATGGCCCCGAAGCGGATGGCAACGTTGCCGGCCGCGATGTTTGAGATCATCATCGGGATGAAGTGCGGCGACACAAAGCGCGGGCCCTTGACCCGCAGTGTTTCATGCTCGCGCAGCAGGGTATCCATCCCCCCGATGCCCGATCCGACATATACGCCGAAGCGGTAGGGGTCAGCGACCGTGAGCCCGCTCTGGGCCATCGCCTCCGCCGCGGCGGCCAGGGCATAGCGGGTGAAGGGGTCCGTCTTGCGGACCTCGGACTTCTCCATCACCAGGGAAGGATCAAAATCCTTCAGCTCGGCCGCGATCTTCACCTTGTAGTCCGCCGTATCAAACTTGGTGATCGGGCCGATGCCGCACACACCCGCGCGCATGGCAGACCACATGGCGCTGACGCTGTTGCCGATGGGCGTCACGGCGCCCATGCCCGTAATAACTACTCTTTTCATTTACTTCTCCTATTACAGCCAATGTTTATGGCCCCAAGAGGGGGAGGAACGGTTCTCACAGAGACGTAACCCCGTTCTCTTACATCGCCAGTCCGCCGTCCACCCTGATCACGGTGCCGGTGATGTAGGCAGCGCCTTCGCCGCACAGGAAGCTGACGGTTTTGGCGACCTCCTCCGCCTGGCCGATGCGGCCCATCGGGATCGCTTTCTTCAGCGCCTGCCGGCTTTCCTCCGTCATCGCCTCGGTCATCTCGGTAGAGATAAAGCCGGGGGCGACCGCGTTGCAGGTGATGCCTCGGGAAGCCAGCTCTTTGGCCACGGATTTGGTCAGCCCGATCAGGCCGGCCTTGGCCGCGGCGTAGTTGGCCTGCCCGGCGTTGCCCGTCAGCCCCACCACGGAGGTGATGTTGACGATGCGCCCGGACCGGCGCCTGACAAATTGGGCGGTCAGGTGGCGGATGAAGTTGAAGGCGCCTTTCAGGTTAGTATCCAGCACACGGTCGTAATCGTCCTCGCTCATGCGCATCAAAAGATTGTCGCGGGTGATGCCCGCGTTGTTGACCAGGATGTCCACGCCGCCAAAGCGCGCGATGACGGCATCCGCGGTCTCCTTGCCGGCCGCGAAATCGCCCACGTCACAGGCATAAATCTCCGCCTGCGCGCCTTTTTCGCGGCAAGCGGCCGCCGTCTCTTCCGCGGCATGCTGATTGCCACGGTAGATCAGCGCCAGCCTCATGCCCGGCCCCGCCAGTTCCAGCGCGATGGCGCGGCCGATGCCGCGCGAAGCGCCGGTGATCAGCGCAGTCATGTCAGTCATGTTGATGTCTCCTTCTGCTTGAGCGCCGATACAGCCGCCTCCAGGCTCTGTGCGTCGCTGACCGCGTGGCAGGAGGCCGGGGGGTGTATCTTTTTGATCAGCCCGCACAGCGTATTGCCGGCACCCATCGCGACGAAGGTATCAATGCCCTCACGCCGCATCCGCTCGATGGTCTGAACCCATCTGACCGGGCCGGATATCTGGCCGGCCAATGTATATTTGATCTCTTCGCCATAGGGCTCCGCCGTCAGGTTGGCGTAGACCGGGATGGCGGGTTTTCTTAGCTTCGCCAGCTCCAGTTCCCGCAGGAAGCCATCCGCCGCGCCGCGCATATAGACGCTGTGAAAAGCCCCGCTGACATTGAGCGGCATCACGCGGCCGCCTCGTAGAGCCGCCGCCTCCTTGAAGGCGGGCAGGGCGTCTTTCAGGCCCGATACCACTGTCTGCGCGGGCGCGTTGTAGTTGGCGGGGGCAAAGCCCTCCGTCTCAGCGCACAGCGCTTCCACCTCGGCTGCCGTCAGGCCGATCACCGCCGCCATCGCGCCGGGATATCGCCCGGCCTCGTCCGCCATCAGGCGACCCCGCGTGATCGTGAGGCGCAGGCCCTCTTCAGGGCTCATGCCGCCCGCGAAGGCAAGCGCTGATAACTCGCCCAGCGAAAAGCCCGCCAGGCAGGCGGGCGTGACGCCCCTTTCCTTTAGAGCCATCGCCGCCGCCAGATTCACGGTATACAGGCAGGGCTGGGTGTTGGCCGTATCGGCCAGCTCTTCCCTGCCTCCCTCAAAGCACTGCGCGCTTGTGCCGGGGCGGATGCTGTCGGCCATATGGAACACGCTTTTCGCCGCGGGAGACGCTTCGCTCAGGGCCTTGCCCATGCCGGTCCACTGCGCGCCCTGGCCGTCAAATACAAAGGCTATACCCATTGCGGCGCCTTCATGAGCAGTACTTCGGCCTCAGCCATGATCTCTTCAACGATCTCACGGGCGGGCTGCTCCTTGTGCACCATGGCGGCCGACTGGCCCACCATAACGCTGCCGTGAACCACATCACCTTCGCGGGCGGCCAGGCGAAGCGCGCCGGAGCCGTACTTCTCCAGCTCCTCATTGGAGACGGAGGGGTCATACTCCATGCGGATAAACTCCTGCATAAACTGGTTTTTCAGCGCGCGCACGGGATGGCCCAGGCGCTTGCCCGCCGTGCCCGTATCGATATCGCGGGCATCCAGCACCTTCTGCTTGTAGTTGTGGTGGATGGTGCACTCGGTCGCCACCAGGAAGCGCGTGCCCAGCTGCACGCCCGAAGCGCCCAGCATGAAGGCCGCCGCCACGCCGCGCCCGTCGGCAATGCCGCCGGCGGCAATGACGGGGATGCTGACCGCGTCGCAGATCTGGGGGATCAGCGTCATCGTGGTCAGGTCGCCCACATGGCCGCCCGCTTCGCCGCCCTCGGCGACAACGGCGCAGGCGCCGCGCCGCTCGACCAGCTTGGCCACGGCGGTGGAGGCCACCACGGGGATCACCTTGATGCCGGCCTCGATCCAGGCGGGCATGTATTTGCCGGGCATGCCGGCGCCCGTGGTCACCACGGGGACTTTTTCATCTATGACCACCTGCGCGACCGCGTCCGCGTAGGGGCTCATCAGCATGATGTTCACACCGAAGGGCTTGTCTGTAAGTATCTTCGCCTTGCGGATCTCTTCCCTGAGGATCTCGGGGGGCGTATTCATCCCGGCGATCAGGCCCAGACCGCCCGCTTCGCTGACCGCGGCAGCCAGCGAAGCGTCGGCGACCCACGCCATGCCGCCCTGAAACACAGGGTATTTTATGCCCAGAAGGGCGCACAGGGGGCTTTTCATATATTACGCTCCGGCTTTCTTCGCGAGCTCCGCTTCAACGGCATCGACCACTTCGCCCACAGTGTTCATCGCGGCGTTGTTCATCTCCAGCGTCACGTCAAACTCGCTCTCCAGGCTCATGGCCAGCTCAACGCGGTCCAGGGAATCCAGGCCCAGATCGGCAAAGCCGGTCTCGCGGGTGATCTCGCTGTCGGTATCCCGATAGTTCTTCAGCAGCTCCACAACCTTATCAAATACCATGTGTGTATCCTCCGTAATGTACCTTATTTATCCTGACACCGATAAAATCAGTGTAACAGACGTCTCAGTTTCTTGGCGGAGTCTTATATGCTCCAGCGAATCAAGCACGCGCCGCTGGTGAGGCCCGCGCCGAACGCGCTCATGGCCAGGATATCACCGGGGCGGAACGTGCCTGCCCGCCTGCATTCATCAAGCAGAACAGGGATGCTGGCGGCGGATGTATTGCCGTAGCGTTCCATGTTGTGTAAAAAGCGCTCGGGCGCTATGTTCAGCCGCTGTTTGGCGGCCTCGATGATGCGGATATTCGCCTGATGGGGCAGCACCCAATCCACGTCCTCGTCCTTCAGGCCGGCGCCGGCGATCACGCTGCGCAGACCATCCGTCATGGCGCCCACGGCAAACTTGTAGACTTCCTGGCCGTTCATGTGCAGCTTGGCCGCCTCGTCTTCCGCCGCGGGCGCGTTCGTCATGAAGGGCGAGCGGGCCGGGAAGGCCGTCACGCGCAGGGGTTCGGGTGTGCCGCGTGTCTGCAGGCGGATGGCCAGCAGGTCATCGCCCTCTTCCAGCACCACGGCGCCCGCCGCGTCGCCAAACAGCACGCAGGTGGCGCGGTCTGTCCAGTCCACCACGGGCGACAGGGCTTCCGCCGCGACGACCAGCATCTTTTTGACACGGCCGCTGCTGAAGAAAGCGCCCGCAACATCCAGCGCGTACATAAAGCCGGAACACGCGGCGTTGACATCCATCGCCGGGCATACCGCGCCCAGCCGTCCCTGCAAAAGGCAGCCCATTGAGGGAGAAATGGTATCGCCCCGTATGGTCGCGCAGAGAATGTAATCAAGCTCTTCAGGCTTGACCCCGGCATCCGCCATCGCCTTTTCGGCTGCTTCCAGGGCCAGATCGGTCAGCGTCTCGTCGCTGAGAACGCGGCGTTCCTTCACGCCGGTGCGTGTGGTGATCCATTCGTCACTGGTATCCACGATGCGCGACAAATCGTCATTGGTGACGACCAGCTTGGGTAGCGCGCTGCCCGTCCCCTTGATCGTAAAACTCATTTATGCCTCCTGACTGACCGACTTGCGGGAAAAGAAGTCGTTCAGCTTGATGATGCCCTTGAGGAGAACGCTCTTTTCATCCTCCTCCAGGCTCCGCGCGACTGCCTCAACCATCTTCTCATGAAAATAGCTGTGCATGCGCTCCGCCCGGCGGCCCTGCTGCGTCAACCTTACGCGGACGGATCGGCTGTCCTCCTCGCAGCGCTGTTTTTCAACATAGCCTTTTTTGACCAGCTTGTTGACAGCAACGGTCACGGAAGGCAGCGTGATGCTGCGCTCCCTGGCCAGCGAGCTGATGGTGCAGCCCTCCGGATCCCCTTTGCCGACAACCTCCAGCAAGTGCATCTCACCGATGGACAGGTTTATCCCGCCGGCGGATTTCAGCATACTTTCTTCCATGCGCAGGATGCTGTTGAACGTCTCCACCAGCAGCACATTCAGCTGCGTGCTAAAATCTTCCATGCGTCCTCCCGTTACTTAGATTGACTAACTAATTATAGGCCTATGCTTCGGTTTGTCAATAATGGCGCAATCGGTATGATTTCGTATGATTTCGTATGATTTCGACCGCTTTCGCCCTTTGATGATTCTAAATTAGTTATATAATAGACAAACAGTCTCTATGTTGCCAAATCTGAGCAGACCATTGAAGTGTAGAGCAGAAAAGAAAGGTTGGTTATCCTATGAAGAAACTGGTTTCCATCATCCTGTGTGTCCTGATGCTCGTTATGAGCATCTCTGTCCTGGCTGAAAACGCGCTGACATTCGATCCCGCGGTCGTTGAGCAGATGGGTTTGACCGGTGAATTTGTCTCTCTTGAAGACTTCGGCCTGCAGTTTTATCTGCCCAGCGTCATGGCCGCGGCCGAGGTGACCCAGGAACAGGCCGAGCAGGGCACCTACGCGCTGTTTATGACAGCCGACGGATCCTCGATGATGTCAATCGGCTACGGGCCTGCCGCCGACACCCAGGGGAACGCGATCGCGGACCTGAACGCGCTGAGTGAGCTGTACACAAGCTCCGGCGCGCAAAATGTTGAAGCGGGCGAACTCAACGGCCTGCCCTGCCTCGGCTATGATCTGACCGAAGCGGGCGTGCGCGGCGTCGCCTTCCTCATGGATGACGGCACGCAGCTGACCTTCAACTTCGCGCCCATGACTGACGAAAACTATCAAGCAGTCGCGATGGTGATCCTCAGCTCCATCATGCCGCTTGAATAAGCGCGCAGGTCACGCTGACGCATGACCCAATGACCCATCAGTCGTAGAAAACATTCAAGCTCCTGCCGGCCGGCAGGAGCTTTTTTTATCGTGAGGATAAGGCGCTTCATAATAATCTTCCGTAATCGGGTGTATGAATTCCACGCTTCCCGATGTAAAATGAATCCAAGACAATCGTTCTCCCCCGCATCAGGGTACCGGCGCCAGCCGCCTGTTTCCCTCAGATTCAAAGCGGCATACCGGCCTGATCGAGGAGAGGATGGAGGCGGTGCTGCAATCGATTTTTTGACGCTCCACTGCCCTTCGCCTGTTTATTCGCCCAGGTAGACAAATCCCCCGCTGCGCTTGGTCGTCTCCAGCCACAGGCCGATATCCAGCCCCAGCAGCTGCCCGTTATCGGCAGCGGTGGCGGTCAGCTTGTCCCCTTCATAGTCCATAGCGATCAGGCTGACCCAGTGCCAGCTTTCCAGGCCGGGGAGCGCGCCGCGATCAAGGTTCAAAAAAGCGATGGGCGAATCCGCCAGGAAGGCCTGCCTGAAGAAATCAGCCGTCTGCCGGACCGAGGGGCGTTCGCGCGGCTCGGCGGGTACATCCAGTACCCGGCAGCGCAGGGGACTTTTCAGTTCACCCAGCAGTTTATCCATGCCATCGCGGAACAGCTCCGTGCTGTTGAGCCCAAAGACGCCGGGGGTGACATACCCCCAGACCCATTCCATCAGGCCCTGCATTTCCTGCTTGTTGCCGCCGGTCCGGGTCAAAAATGCCCTATCCTTCATATAACGCAGTATGTTGGAGGCAGTGGTCGGCCCGCAGCCGGCCTTGCGCCGCCAGATAGAGGAAAACCAATCCTGGTCTGCCCCGTGGTACAGCCGATCTTCGGCGGAAATGGTCAAACCATGTATATCTTTAATGCTCGCCTGCATGTCATTGCTCCCTTCGTGCCCGTTAGGGCACGTTATGAATATACCCCTTTGTCTCAACGCCCGCTGCATATGAAAAAATTGTAAAAATCCAAACATAAGTTTGACACAATATGGTGCCTTCGCTACAATGAAACCTTGCCGGGCGGCTTCAGGCCGCCGATTGAAAGGACGCGCGAACATGCAGACGATTTTTTCCGCCATCATGGGCATCGTACAGGGTTTAACGGAGTTTTTGCCGGTTTCCTCAAGCGGCCATCTGCTGGTGGCGGAAAAGCTGCTGGGTCTCCTGGGCTTCCAGGCGGAAAATAATGCTCTGGCGATGGGCGTCATGCTGCACATGGGCACACTGATCGCCGTGGCTGTCATCTTCTGGAAGGATTGGGTGGATATGCTGCTGCATCCGGTCAAGAACCGTACCCTGCTGCTGCTGTTCATCGCCTCCATCCCCGCGCTGATTCTGGTCCTTCTGCTGGGCGACCGGATCGACGGGCTGTTTACAGGCTGGTTCCTGGGCATCAGCTTCCTGATCACGGCCTGCTTCCTCGTGCTGATCGAGCGCCTGAGCGGCGGCAAGGGCCGCCACAGCCAACGGAAGGATGAGGCGCAGCTGCCCCAGGCCATTACCATGGGCCTGTTTCAGGGCATCGCGCTGCTGCCGGGCGTCAGCCGCAGCGGCTCCACCCTGCTGGGCGGCGTCGCCGGCGGCCTCAGCCGCAAAACGGCGGCCAAGTTCAGCTTTATGATGAGCGCGCCTGCCATCCTGGGCAGCTTTGTGATGGAAGCCAAGGACGCGATGGACCAAGGGGGCCTGTCTTCCCTGATCAACACGCAGGCGCTGGTCGGCATGGTGTTCGCATTCGTCAGCGGCTTTCTCGCCATCCGCTATATGCTCAAACTGATTGAGCGCATCTCGTTTTACAAGTTTGCCTTGTATGTACTGGCCATAGGAATCGCTGTGATCATGATGCAGCTGACAGGCTTTGCCGGTTTCCCGCCGATCGCCTTCCCTGCCGCGGCCATAGTTCCGGCGGGCTGATAAGGAGTTTTTTACCCATGATGACGCTAAAACGCCTGTCTTCCTTCTTCTTTGTCCTGATGCTGATGATCCCGCTGGGAGCGCCAGCCGAAAACGCCATGGCGGTCACAGCGGCCGAAGGGGTGAATAAGCCCGTCATTATCCCCGGCACCGTCACCACGGGCAGCCCCGGCAGCTACTGGGAAACCCCCATGGATATCACCGACGAGGCCGCCGTCTGGGCCATGCTGACCGCCCCGATCACGGTGGTGAAAGGCGATCAGAAAAAGCAGACCTTCCTGTACAAGGAGCCCGATAAGAATTCCGAGCGCGTGGCCGATATCACCTTTGATTCCCAGGGCCTGCACGTGCTGGAAACCCGCGATGACGGCTGGACCCTGGTGGAAGCGTACTCCAGCTCCTTCCACGACTCGAAGATCAAGGCGTGGAACCAGCTGACGCAGGGCTATATCCGCACCGATATGCTGCAGGAAAAGAAGGTCAGCCAGAAATACGGCCTGGTGGTCGATAAGCTGACCCAGAAGCTCTATATCTTTGAAGACGGCAAGCTCTACGACACCCTGGAGGTATCCACAGGCCTTGTCAACGACAAGCAGCCCTACAACGAGACCCGCAGCGGCGAGTTTCTGATCGTCAGCCCGGTGGGCGATTTTGTCAGCGACAACATGGTGGGCGAGCTGGCACTGCGCTTTAACGACGGCGACTTTATCCACATGGTGCCCTACATCAAGCGGGGCGACAACAAAAACTACGACTACACCGAAAAGACGCTGGGCACCCGGGCCAGCCATGGCTGCATCCGCGTTCAGCGCAAGCGCACCCCCAAGGGCACCAGCATGCGCTGGCTGTGGGATAACCTGCGCAAGAAGCCGCATATGGGATCTGTCCGCATAGTGATATGGGAAGACGTGCAGGGCCGCCAGCTGCCCATTCCCCAGCCGGATCTGACGCTTTACTATAACGCTAACGGCGGCCAGAACTATCACGCCGCCGATGTCTGCTTCGGTGTGCGCGATAAATACCTGCCGCTGGCGAGTTTCACCTACGCGGAGCTTGATACAGGCGATTACGCCCGCCTGACTCCCTGCCCCTACTGCTTCCCGCCCAGGCGGGTCTCGGAAATCGAGCAGATCAACGCGAAATACAGATAGATCAAAACGGCGGCCCCGCGGGGCCGCCGTTTTGATCTATCGTCCAGGAAAGTCAGTTGCCGGTGTTCAGCGCGTCCCAGTACACCAGGCTGCCTTCGATCAAACGGATGGCGGTGATCTCAAGCTCCTCCGGGATGTAGGGAATACGCAGCTCAAAGCCGGCAGATTCAGCCGCCGCTTCAAAGCTTTCGTACTCCACCCAGGGATTGGGCAGGCCAACAGCCGTTTGGGCGGCCGCAAAAGCGGACAAGGAGAGGGTCAGGACAAGGCTCAGAACCAGCGCTGTGATTTTCTTCATGTATAGTTCCTCGCTTTCCGTTATATAGTTCAGTCTGTTCGATAAGTTGATATGCCCCGGGCCGCAGTGTCTCAAACCCGTAAAAGCCAAAAGCGCGCGGGCAGCCACAGTTTCCTCGCAGGGCATCACTTGATCCGCGTCCCGCGTCTGTCAAAGCTCCCAACTAACCTTGTATATTGATCCGCATGCGATTGCCATGGTTCAGGATGGATCTCGCGTTAAATCCATAGCCATCCTTATTTGCGATGTTTAGGCAAATACGCTTGACAGGAGGATGTGTATGTATAATAATACATTATACTGTGTATTTATGGAGGTTTTTATGGAAAAGATTAAGAAGATCGTGCTGGCTTACTCGGGCGGGCTGGATACATCGGTCATCATCCCCTGGCTGAAGGAAAACTATACGGGCTGCGAGGTGATCGCGGTCTGCGGCAATGTCGGCCAGGGCGACGAGACGGAGGGCCTTGAAGAAAAGGCATTGAAAACCGGCGCGTCCAAGCTGTACATCGAGGATCTGACCGATACCTATGTCAATGATTTCATCCTGCCGGCGCTCAAGGCCGGGGCAGCGTATGAGGAGTATCTGCTGGGCACAAGCACCGCGCGGCCCTGCATAGCGCAGCGCCTGGTGGAGATCGCGATCCAGGAAGGGGCTGACGCCATTTGTCACGGCTGCACCGGAAAAGGCAACGACCAGGTGCGCTTTGAGCTGACCATCAAGCACTTCGCCCCCGAGATGAAGGTGATCGCGCCCTGGCGCGAGTGGGATATCACCAGCCGGGATGAGGAGATAGACTATGCCATCGCGCATGACATCCCGCTGAAGATCAGCCGGGAAACCAACTACTCCAAGGATAAAAACCTCTGGCACCTCAGCCACGAGGGCATGGATCTTGAAGACCCTGCCAATGAGCCCGCCTACGAAAAAGAGGGTTTCCTGGAGATGTGCGTCTCCCCCATGGACGCGCCTGATGAGCCCGCCTACATCAGCATTGCCTTTGAGCAGGGTGTGCCCGTGGCTGTTGACGGCGCCCGGATGAGCGCCAAAGATATCATCTATTACCTCAATGACCTGGGCGGGAAGAACGGCATCGGCATCCTGGATATCGTGGAAAACCGGCTGGTGGGCATGAAGAGCCGCGGCGTGTACGAGACCCCCGGCGGCAGCATCCTCTACAAAGCCCACAGCCTGCTGGAGTCCATCTGCCTGGACAAATTGACCGCTCACAAGAAAGCGGAGTTGGCCGCCACCTTCGCCGAGCTGATCTACAACGGCCAATGGTTCACGCCCCTGCGCGAGTCCATTTCCGCCTTTGTGGACAAGACCCAGGAAAACGTCACAGGCACTGTGCGCCTCAAGCTCTACAAGGGCAACATGATACCCGCCGGGCTGGAGAGCCCCTTCTCTCTGTATTCCGAAGCCATCGCCACCTTCGGCGAAAGCGACTACAACCAGCAGGACGCCGCCGGCTTTATCAACCTGTACGGCCTGCCCATCAAAGTGCAGGCGCAGCTGAAACAGAGGCACGGGAATGCCTGAGCAGGGAAGCCTCTGGAAAAGCGCCTTGCCGGGCGGATTGACCCCCGTGGCGAGTGCCCTCAACAGCTCAATCGCCGTCGACCGGCGCCTGTGGCGTGAGGATATACAAGGCTCTCTCGTCCATGCCGCCATGCTGGGCCGCCGGGGGATCATCCCGCCGGAGGCCGCAGAGAGCATCACGGATGGCCTGAAAGCCATCCGCAGTGACATTGAAGACGGCAAGCTGACGATCGATGAGCAGAGCGAGGATATCCACAGCTTTATAGAGCTTGAGCTGACCCGGCGCGTCGGCGCGCCGGGCAGGATGCTGCACACCGCCCGCAGCCGCAATGACCAGGCCGCGCTGGACCTTCGGCTATGGCTGCGCGCCCAAACGGAGGCGATCACCCTCAGGATCAACCTGCTGCTGGAAGCGCTGCTGGAGATCGCGGATGAGCACGTTTCCACCCTGATGCCCGGCATGACCCATCTGCAGCACGCGCAGCCCCAAAGCCTGGGGCAGCACATGATGGCCTATGCCATGATGTTCCTGCGAGACAGGGGCCGCTTGAAGGACGCAGCCGCGCGCATGAACTTTTCCCCCTTGGGCAGCTGCGCCCTGGCCGGAACGGCCTATCCGATCGACAGCGCGTACACCGCTGAAGCCCTTGGCTTCACCGGCCCCTGCCAAAACAGCCTGGACGCCGTATCGGACCGCGATTTCTGCCTTGAAACGCAAAGCGCGCTGGCCATCCTGATGACGCACCTCTCCCGCCTGGCGGAGGAGCTGATCCTCTGGTCGAGCAGCGAGTTCGGCTTCGCGCGCATGGGCAGCGGCTTTTCCACCGGCTCCAGCATCATGCCGCAAAAGCGCAACCCCGACCTGGCGGAACTGATCCGCGGCAAAGCGGGGCGGGTGTACGGCGACCTCGTCAGCACCCTGGTCATGCTCAAAGGCCTTCCTCTGGCCTATAACAAGGATATGCAGGAGGACAAAGAAGCCCTCTTTGACGCGGTGGATACGGCGATAATGTGTCTGGACGCCGCGGCGCCGATGCTCGCTTCCCTCCAGTTCTATCCTGACGCCATGCGCAAAGCCGCGCAAAAGGGCTATCTCAACGCGACGGATCTGGCCGACTACCTGGTTATGAAGGGCCTGCCCTTCCGCGACGCCTACGCGCTCAGCGCGCAGATCGTTGCTTTTTGCGCCGGGAAGGGCATCGCCCTGGAGGATCTGCCCATGCATGATTATACAGCTTTCAGCTCATTGTTCGGAGAGGATATCTACGCGGCGCTTTCGCTGGACGCCTGCCTTGAAAGGCGCGTGTCCTTCGGCGCGACAGCGCCCGACTCGGTGCGCCGCCAAATCGACTGGGTGCGAGGTCAAATACCGCAGGCATAATCCAAAACACAGCAGCGCGCCTCCCTGTGCCCAAGCGCGGCCAGGGAGGCGCGCTGCGTCAATCAAAAGGTCAGCCGTCAGTGTTGATGTACACCCGCTCCACGCGCCGGCTCAGCCGGCTGTACAGGTAGACGCCCTCATGGCCGATCGCGGCGCCCACGCGCTGGGCGGACAGAAAAGCGCCGCCCGAGGTCCTGCCCCACAGCGTGACCTCATCGCCGACGCGGCAAGGGATGCCGCTGACATCGATCATGCTTTGGTCCATGCAGATACACAGATAGCGGGCTTCCGCCCCCGCTTCAGTCACCAGCACAGGCGCATCCGTGCCGGCCAGCCGCTCATCCAGGCCATCCCCATAGCCCACGCTGATGACAGCGACCATCGTGGGTGATTCGGCGCGGAAGGCTTCATCATATCCGACCGTCTCCCCGGGCTGCACCAAACGCAGGTTAACGATCCTCGCGCGCCAGGAGGCTGCTTCCGCAACCGAGCCGGGGGCTCCCGCGGGTCCGGGGCGCTGCTGGCTGTCCATATACAGGCGGCGGCCGATACGCACGCCGTCAAACAGGGCCTCCCGGTACCATTCAGAGGCGCCGCTGTTGCACATATGGCGCAGCGGAACCTCGAGGCCGGCGTCCCCGATCTGTACCAGCGCACGCTTAAAGCGCGCGAGCTGCTCCCCGGCAATCGGGCTTGAGGACGATTCTCCATCGATGAAGTGCGAGTAGACCCCCTTGATACGCACAGCGCGCTGGTTTTTCAGCAAGGCGAGCAGCTCCGCCAGTTCTTCCCCGGGCCTCACGCCCAGCCGGTTGAGCCCGGTTTCGATCTTGATCTGGATGCCCGCCCGCTTCCCCTGCCGCCGCGCCTCCCGGATGACAGCGCGGGCAAACGCGGCCGAGTACATGGTCAGCTGGATATCCCTTTCTATGGCGGGTGCGATGAGCTCCTCCGGCACGCCGGCCAGCACGAGGATCTCCTGCCGGATCCCCTCATCGCGCAGCGCTGCCGCCTCGCCCACCTGCGCCACGGCAAATGTCCGCACATCCGTCCCCCTCGCGATCTCACGGGCTATCACACCGGCGCCCAGGCCGTAAGCGTCGCGCTTGATCACGGGGATGATTTCTGTCAAAGCGCCTGCCTGCGCCCGGATCGAACGTATATTCATACATATTTTTTCACAGTCTATTTCAACGTACGAATTATAAAAAACCATCACAATCCCTCCAAGTAACCCTATTACGCAAGGCATTGTAACGCAATTATGGATGAATCACAATATCTGTTCCCGTTTTTCTACCGAAAATATTTTATAATTATTTATGATTGCCCGTTGACAATGAGTATTTATGCATGTATACTGTGCCCATTCTCACTGAAGAGAGCATGGACAAAGAAATGGGAGGAAACCGATAATGAAGAAAATGCTGACCGCCGCCCTGTGCCTGATGATGATCCTCAGCCTGACCGCCGGTGCCGCGGCCCAGTCCGCGACCCCCACGCTTGACGCCATCAAGGAAAAGGGCAAGATCGTCATGATGACCAATGCAACCTTCCCGCCCTTTGAATACATCAAGGATACAAAGTTCGCGGGCATCGACATCGACCTGTCCCAGATGATCGCCGACGAACTGGGTGTCGAGCTGGAAGTCATCGACATGGATTTCGGCCTGCTCATCGAAGCGCTCAAAGGCGGCAAGGGTGATTTTGTCGCCGCCGGCATGACCTTCACACCTGAGCGCCAGGAGCATATCGACTTCTCCATGATCTATATCACCAACGGCTTGCTGGTCATCGTTCCAGCGGACAGCAGCATCAAGACGCTTGCGGACCTGGAAGGCAAAAAGATTGCCGTGCAGGAATCCACCACAGGCGACATCTGGGCCGGTGAAAACATCAAAGACGCCGTACTTCAGCAGTACAAAGGCGCTGTGGAAGCCGGCAACGCCGTCGCCAATGGCAAGGCCGACGCGGCCGTGATGGATAAGCTGCCTGCCCAGAGCATGGTGAAAAACAGCGGCGGCGCCCTGGCGCTGCTGGAAGAGATGGCCGCGGCAGAAGACACCGCGATGGGCATCGCCAAGGGCAAGGAAGACCTGGTCGCCTTTATCAACGAAGTGCTCCAGAAAGCCATCGACAGCGGCGCCTTGCAGGCATCCATCGACAAGCACATGGTGGAAGGCGCGGGCGACTGACGAAGCGCTTGCTCTGCCCGGCATCGGCCCGGCCGGTCTCCTGTGAAGGACCGGCCGGCCCTTTGTGAACTGACGGACCCGGAGATGAAACATGAACGCATTTGAAAAATTCATCCAGGACCTCTATGGCGCGGTGATCCGTGAAAACCGATGGCAGCTGTATCTGGAAGGCCTGAAGAACACCGTCCTGATCGCCGTGACCGCCTGCCTGATCGGCATCCTCATCGGCCTGATCGTCTCCATGATCAAGTACGTTGCCGCTACCAAAGAATCACGGCTTTGGAAAGCGGCTGCCGCCCTGTGCAGCGCGTATACCACAGTCATCCGGGGAACGCCGATCATCGTGCAGCTGCTGATCCTGTATAACCTCTCGTATTTTACCGAGGGGCTGTACGCGTCGATCATCGGCTTTGGCATCAATTCCGGGGCCTATGTCTCCGAGATCTTCCGAAGCGGGCTGAACTCCATTGATATCGGCCAGAAGGAAGCCGGGCGGTCACTTGGACTTGGACAGTGGAAGACCATGCGGCTGATCATTCTTCCCCAAGCGGTCAAAAACACGCTGCCCGCGCTGTTCAACGAATTTATCGCGCTGCTGAAGGAGACATCCGTCGCCGGCTACATCGCCGTGCGCGACCTCACCAAGGTGGCCGACGGCATCCGCGGGCGCACCTTCAACTCGATGCCCCTGTACCTGGCCGCCTTCCTGTACCTGATCCTGGTGGCCGGCATGGCTGCTTTGCAAAAAAGAATGGAAAAGAGGCTGGCGCGCAGTGATAGAGGTTAAGGACCTGCACAAGAATTTCGGATCGCTCGCGGTGCTGCAGGGCATCACGGAAACCATCAGCCAGGGCGATAAAGCGGCCATCATCGGCCCCTCAGGTTCCGGGAAGAGCACCTTCCTGCGGTGCCTGAACCTGCTGGAGAAACCCACAGGCGGCGAGATATGGTTTGAAGGGCGCAACATCGCGGCCAAAGGCTGCGATATCGATGTGATGCGCCAAAGGATGGGGATGGTCTTCCAGCACTTTAACCTGTTTCCTCATATGACCATCCTGAATAATATTACCCTGGCCCCCGTATCCCTCAAGCTTCAAACCCAGGCGCAGGCGGAGGAGAAGGCCCTCTCACTGCTGGACCGCATCGGCCTGAGCGACAAGGCCGGCACCTACCCCGCGATGCTTTCCGGCGGGCAAAAACAGCGCGTCGCCATTGTCCGCGCCCTGGCCATGAACCCGAAGGTCATGCTCTTTGATGAACCTACCTCATCGCTTGACCCGGAAATGGTAGGCGAGGTACTTGACCTCATCCGGGAAGTCGCGATGGAGGGCATGACGATGGTGATCGTCACGCACGAGATGGGCTTCGCCAGGGAGGTAGCCAACCGCGTGATGTTCATGGATGAGGGCCGGATCGTGGAACAGAACACACCCGCCCTGCTGTTTGGCAGCCCGCAAAACGAAAGGCTGCAGAGCTTCCTGTCCAAAGTCCTGAAGGCTTAATCTATACATCCCGGGCTCCGCGTCCTTCAAATGGCAAGGCCTATGGCAGGCCCTTTTTGTTTTACTTTGACAATTTCATATCTATCCCCTATAATCCCTGTGGAATGATATTGATGTAAAATGTTATTGCATCCAAAGCAGAGCGTTGTTACTTTTGGAATCAGTATGAGGTGAAAGCATGACCATACGCGACCTGATGAATTTATTGGACGCGCAGCTGCTATGCGGGGAAGCCAGGCTGGATACGCCGGTCGTCAGCGCCTGCTGCTCAGACCTGATGAGCGACGTATTGGCCTTTGTAACAGAAAAAACGGTGCTGCTGACGGGCCTGACCAACATGCACGCCATCCGCACGGCGGAAATACTGGATCTTAAATGCGTGATCTTCGCGCGGGGCAAGATGCCAGCAGACGATATTTTGGCGCGGGCGGATGAAATCGGCCTGGTTGTTCTGCTCTCACGGCATACCATGTTTACCTCTGCGGGTCTTTTATATGAAGGCGGTCTGCGGGGGGCAGCGCTCCCCACGGACGAAACCGCGCCCCAGGCCTCATGAGCGCGCAGCCCTTATCCCGGCAATATGATATTGCCAGCCAGGATTATGACCGCGCGGGCGAAGCCTCGGCCAGCATCAAGCAGGCGCTGCGGCAGCTGGGCATCGGGGCTGATATACTGCGCCGCGTATCGGTCGCCGCCTATGAAGCTGAGATGAACCTGGTGATCCACAGCCTGGGCGGCACCCTGAGCCTGCTGGTCGGCAGGGACGTAATCATCCTGACCGCGCAAGACGTTGGCCCCGGCATCCCGGACATCGAGGCGGCCATGCGCGCGGGCTATTCCACCGCGGATGACAAGGCGCGCGGCATGGGCTTCGGAGCCGGGATGGGCCTGCCCAACATACGAAGAAACGCGGACGCCTTCTCTATCCAAAGCGCCCCCGGTGTCGGGACGAGGATCGAAGCAAGATTTGCGTTATAAATAAAGCGCCGGACGCGGGGTGCCGGTTTGTCGCGCTGCCGCGCGGAGACGCTTGAACTCATGTTCATTTCCTCACTTGCAGCCCCGCACGCCCTATCACTTTCCCACAAGGAGGCACCATGCCTGCCCGATATCACTCTGTCACCCTGAACAAGGCCCTGTGCCGCGGCTGTTCCGACTGCCTGATGCACTGCCCCACGCAGGCCATCCGCGTGCGCGAGGGCCGGGCGCATATCATCAAGGAGCTGTGCATCGATTGCGGCGCCTGCATCCGCTATTGCAACTACCACGCCAAGGTAGCCGTTACGGATGGATTGGAGAATATCCTTCAGTTCAAGCACCGTATCGCCCTGCCCGCGCCTTCTTTCTTCGCCCAGTTTAACCGGCGCACTCACAGCGTGGGCCAGATACTCGACGCGCTCAAGGCGCTGGGTTTTAACGAGGTGTTTGAGGTGGCGCGCGGGGCGGACATTGTCACCCGGGCGCTGCGCGACATGCTGAGCGACCGCAGCCTGCCCAGGCCTCTGATTTCCTCCGCCTGCCCGGCGGTCACCCGCATCATCCAGATCCGCTTTCCCTCGCTGCTGCGCAACATCGTATCCCTGCGCCAGCCCATGGAAGTGGCCGCCGCGATGGCCAGGAAAGACTACGCGGCGCGCCATGGCGTCAAGCCGGATGACATCGGCCTGTTTTTTATCACGCCCTGCCCAGCCAAGGTGACGGCCATCCGCAGCCCGCTGGGGCACGAGCGCTCCAATCTGGACGGCGCCATCTCCATCCGCGATATATACAAGGCCCTGCAGCCCATCCTGCCCGCGCACAGGCATTCAAAAACAGAGTCAGCCGCTACGCCGCTTGGTATAGGATGGGCCCTCAACGGCGGGGAAAGCGAGGCGGCTCTGTGCGTCAACAGCCTGGCTGTGGACGGCATCGATAATGTGATCCACGTGCTGGAAGAGCTTGAAAACGGGCAGCTCAGCGACCTGGATTTCCTGGAAGCCTCCGCCTGCCCCGGCGGATGCGTGGGCGGCCCGCTGGTCTACGGCAACAGCTTCATCGCCCGCAATACCATACGCGCCATCCTGCGTGACATGCCCGATCGGGACCCGGCGGACATGAGACCCCCCTGCCCGCTCCCCGTCTCCCAGCTGTTCAACGAGCTGCTCATCGGGCCCAATGCCGCCCTGGCGCTGGATGAAGACATGGGCGCGGCCCTTGACATGATGGAGCAGATCAACCAGATACAGTCACGCCTGCCCGGACATGATTGCGGGGCCTGCGGCTCCCCCAGCTGCGCCGCCTTTGCCGAGGACGTCGCGCGCGGATACTGCGGGGAGCTGGACTGCGTGTACAGGCTGAAGAAACATTTGGAGGATATGGGGAAACAATAGGGAAGCGATGGGGAAGCGATAGGGAAGCGATTGGGAAGCGATAGGGAAGCGATTGGGAAGCGATAGGGAAGCAATGGGGGAAACGTAGGGTTTTATTCTCTCCGTGCCCCCGTTCCCCAATCGCTTTCCGCGGCTGAAGGCCGCGCTTCCCCATTGCTTCCCCATCGCTTCCCATGAATAATATGCATATTATAAACAATACAGACTTCCCCTTTTATGATATAATCCCTCGCATAGCTTGAATACATCGTCATGAAGGGGGAGACAGCGCGTATGGAACTGAAAACATCAAGGCGAATGAACCACTTGAAGGCATCCGAGATCCGGGAGATCCTGAAATTGGCGGAAAAGCCTGAGGTCATTTCCTTCGCGGGCGGCCTGCCGGCGCCCGAGCTTTTCCCCGTGCGCGAGATCATCGAGGCCAGCCGACTGGTGCTGGAAAACGACGCGGCCCGCGCGCTGCAATACACCACCACAGAGGGCTTCGCGCCTCTCCGCCTGCGCATCGCCAGCCGCATGAACGCCCGCCTGGGCACGGACCTGTCCGCCGATCAGGTGCTGATCACCCATGGTTCCCAGCAGGCGCTGGACCTGGCCGGCAAGGTTTTTCTGGATGAGGGCGATGTGGTGCTGTGCGAAAGCCCTACCTACCTGGCCGCCATCAGCGCCTTCCGCGCTTACGGCTGCGAATTTCTGGAGGTCCCCACGGATGACGAGGGCATGATCATTGACAAGCTCGATGAATTGCTCGCCTCCTGTCCCCGCGCCCGGCTGATTTACGTGATCCCCGACTTTCAAAACCCCACCGGCCGCACCTGGAGCTTAGAGCGCCGCCGCCGCCTGGCCGAAGTGAGCGCGCGCCGCGGCGTCGCCGTGATTGAGGATAATCCCTATGGCGAGCTGCGCTTTGAGGGTGATTTCCTGCCCAGCGTCAAGCACTTTGACAAGGACGGCAATGTGCTCATCACCGGCACCTTCTCCAAGATCTTCTGCCCCGGCTACCGCATCGGCTGGGTCGCCGGCGATGCCGCCTTGATCCGCAAGTTCGTATTGGTCAAGCAGGGGACCGATCTGCAGTGCAATACCCTGGCGCAGATGGAAATCGAAAAATATATGGAACTCAACGACATCGACGAGCACATCCGGATCATCCGGGCTACCTACAAGCGCAGGCGGGATATTGCCCTGGAGACGATGGACGCGCTCTTTCCCAAATGCGTTACCTATACAAGGCCAGGCGGCGGCCTGTTCATGTGGGTCACCCTGCCCGAGCACATCAGCGCCCGTGACCTGCTGGTCAAGTGCCTGGAGAAAAACGTGGCCTTCGTGCCCGGCGGCTCGTTCTTCCCCGCGGGCGGGCATGAAAACACCTTCCGGCTGAACTTCTCAAACACGTCAGAAGAACGGCTGAGGGAAGGCATGGAGAGGCTGGCCGAGGTGCTGCGGGAGGCAGTGGGGTAAGGTCTTCGTATTTCATAAAAAAGACGCGTGAAGTATTCATTTCATTGCGTCTTTTTTTGAATGCCGGCAACTCGCTGAGATTTCCTTCTTGCGCGAACCCCGCCACCCCGCATCACTCAAGACGCGGTAATCCTTCGCTATAAAGATCAGTTATTTGATTGCGGCCGGAAGCATGGCGTGATAAAATACGGCCATCGCGCAATCAATATCAGGGAGGCTGTATATGGCAAAGCCGGATCATCCGGGTTCTTATCAGGAGAATTGGCGGCCGCTGCTGCTGGCCGCGGGCGTATCAGCCGTGCTGGTATGCGTCATCATCCCCTTGCAGATCGCAGCCTTTACGATATGGAAGCTGCCGGACAGCGTGACAGGCTGGTTTGAGCTATACCGATCAAGCTGGCTGCTGGGCCTCGTCCATCAGGACCTGCTGTATGTGATCAACAATGTGCTCGTCGCGGTGATGTATCTGGGGTTCTACGTACTGCTCAAAAACAGGAACGAGAGCCTGATGCTGATCGCCATCGTGCTTGGTTTTCTGGGCATCGCGGCGTATCTTGGCACAAACAAATCATTTGAGATGCTTCAGCTGAGCCGTCTGTATTATGACGCCGGCACGGAAGCGCAAAGAATAATAGCCCTGGCCGCGGGGCAGGCCATGTTATCCGGCTGGCAGGGGACTGCCTTTGATATCTATTATATCCTCAATGGCATCGCGCTGATCCTGATCGCCTATGTGATGTTAAAATGCAATGTATTCACAAAATTCACGGCTGTTATCGGCCTTGTGTCCGGCGTATTGATGATGATCCCCTCCACCGCCGGCATGATCGGCCTGATCTTTTCCCTTTTGTCCCTGATCCCCTGGTATGTCTTTTCGATCCTTGCCGCCAGGCAGTTCTTCAGGTTCGGCCGGCAGAGCAAGCCCTGACCCATTTCATCAGCCCTTCACCCTCAGGGAAGGGTCTGCGCGGAGCTCACCGCGCCTTCGGCCGGCGCATCATATGCCTCCACCCGGTTTCTGCCAAGACGCTTGGCCGCGTACATGGCAGCATCCGCCTGCTCGATCAGCCCGGCCGCGTCCGTGCCCTCACGGTACTCGCTGATCCCGGCGGAGAAAGTTATCTGACCGACAAAGGGAAACTCATGCCGCTCGACGGCCACGCGGGCGTTTTCCAGCAGCGCGAGGGCCTCGGCCCTCGCGCAATTGGGGATCAGGACCATAAACTCCTCCCCGCCCCAGCGCCCAAATACGTCCGTCGACCGCAGCGTGAAGCGGATAACGTTGGCAAATCCAAAGAGCACCTCATCGCCCGCGGCATGCCCATGCTCATCATTCACCCGCTTGAAATGATCAAGGTCCATTATAGCCGCGCAAAAAGGCGTATGGGTTGTTGCCGCCAGGCCGGTGAAGCTTTCCAGGACTTCCTTGAGCTTGCGCCTGTTGTAGATGCCGGTCAGCTCATCGATCCGGGACAGGGCCTGCAGCTTTTCGTTGAGCCTCAGCAGCTCCTTATCCTGGAGGAACATCTGATACTTCCGGCTGTAGGTTTGAACCGTATCGGTCAGCAGCAATAGAAGGAAAACACTTGCGATCATCAGCTCCCCGTACCACAGGGAGATGCCGGCAACGGCGATATGCAGATAAGCCGCCAGCATGAACAGCATGGGAAACATCACCAGCCCGGCGCGGCGCGGATGCGAGACACAGGTCAGTGATATGACAAAGCAAGCCAGCGTGAAGGCGCTGAAACTGTAGATACCGGTGCGGAACATAAACACCGTAAAGAAGCAGCCGACCGCAATGACGAACAGCTGGATGATAGCCACAAGCCATCCGGAGGCGCTGAGCCTGTTCGTCCGCGCGGTTTCCTTCCCATAGCGGGCGATCAGGACCCTCAGGCCGATACTGACTCCGATGACCGCAAGCCGTGACAGGAAAACTGTCCAGGCCCATGGGCTTGGTGTTTTCGGCCATCAGCCGTGCCGTGAACTCACCTTCGGGATGTTCGGCCGGCGTGTCAATACGATGCTTCATGCTTTGGTAAACCTCCTCATCTAACAGCATTCAAGGTAAACATAACGTCCCCCGCCGGTCAAGCGGATGAAGGAAAAAGGATGCTGTCGGGATTGAACATATAATTTGCGTTCATATCATACATCACATGGAACAGACGGGCAATATAGCCGGCGGTCCTGAAAACCATGCTTTCCATCCATCGATATGAGAATCGGCGGGCGTGAATTCAGCTTTGCGGGTTTCCCTTATGAACCGCTTCGTTTATCACTGTAAACGCGATGCTGATCACAGCCATTGCGCTTACATCATGATGGTGCTAAAATCAGCATACACAAAAGGAAACCGCCTGCCGCGCTGGGGGCATCCTCCGGACAGGCCGGGTCACGAGCGCTTAGCCATACGACACATCACCTGTCTGACCAGTACAGGGCCAAAGGCCAAACCATACTTGGGAGGTTGGTTGTTACATGAAAAAAATAGCGGTTTTTCTGCTGCTGTTCTGCCTGGCGCTGCAGCCGGCGCTGGCGGACGTGATGGATGAGGCGCAGGCATACACCCCCGAGCAGCTGCTTGGGTACTGGCACCAGATCATCGCGCTCATGCGCGAGGCAGAGGTCTATCCCTACGTTGAGCTGAGCGAGGGAGACAGGGGGTACGAGGTCATGTTCCTGCAGGCGCGCCTGGCCCAGCTCCTCTACTACGGCAAAGAGATTTCCCCGCAGTTCGGCAAAGGCACCTATGCCGCCATGCGGATGTTTGAGCGGACGCACAAGCTTCGCGTGAACGGCATCGCCTCGGTGGAGGACCAGAAGCTGCTGTTCTCCTCCAAGGCTTTGCCAAACCCCGGCAATCCGGCCGGCCTGGGCGAAGGACAGACCGTGCCGCCTGACAGCGGTGGATGGCCTGATCTGGACCCGCCCGACTGGTGGACGGTCTTTCCCAAGATCCCGCTGATCACGCCCGGCCCCGATTCTGTGATAGAACCGGGCGATTTGAAGACCATTGATCCGGGCAAATTCATCACCCCGACACCCGCTCCGGTTGTCACCCTGATGCCGAATATCCCCGACCTGGGCGGTTTGAAGACCATTAACCCTGGCCTGCTGATCACCCCGACGCTGTCCCCCATCATGACGCTCAATCCCAACATCCCCGATCTTGGCGGGAACACCCTGATCGACCCGAACAAGCTGAAGACTGACCTGCCCATCATCAAACCCGGCCTGGACTTACCCAAGCCGTAAACCAGCCACGATAAGGGGCTGT
>CAYZRZ010000006.1:0-29271 GCA_964480995.1 uncultured Christensenella sp. | reverse complement strand
GGTATGAAAGGCGATCAGGGCGGCATCCGCGTTGGCGTTGGCGATCAGAGTTTTCGCGTAGCTTCTCTGTGTGCTGCGCGAGTTCTCCACATAAGTTTTATTCTTCAGTTCAACGGCCATCACAATGATCTTTTTCTTATCGGGGCTTGTATAGGTACCTGTATGGGTATAGCCTTCGATATGTGAAGAAAAGTTTGAAAACTCCTTTTTTTGACTATATGGGTCAATGGCTTTCATGCCATCCAGAACCTCAGTCATCAGGCCAAAATAGTTTTCGGCAGAATAAGTATTTGTCAGAATATTTCTGATCTTATCTACAACGACGCTCATTTTTCACCCTCACTTTTCAGATAGCAGCTCAGGATTACCTGTTTTTCCCCGTCCACAAGGCTCTTACCCGCTTTCTGTTCTTCGAGGTAGTTCTCGGGTACCAGCTTAAGAATTTCATAATATAGTTCGAGAACATCAGCGGTGACATTGCTTTTCTTAATGACATCCTTGGCAATCCTGGCAGGCATATCCCCGTTTTGCCAGCGGGAAATCAACAGGTCGATGGCGGCCTCCTGATCATCGGTCAGCCTCGGTTCGCTTTTTATGGCTTTCAGCAGTCTGATCACCTTGGCGTCATTGCCAGTCACCATTGGCCTTTCCATGCTGACGGCTTCGTCCTCGATCACCATGGAATCAAACGCCTGATCATTGGCGGATAGGTGATCATAGTATTCCCTGCCGACGGAAAGCTGCTTCTCCTCGGGCAAAGACTCGATCAAGCCAATCGCCTCGATGAAAGTCAACTGCTGATGTACTGAACCATCGCAAGCGAAGAAGGCCTTCAGCGCGCCTTTGCGGATAAAGCTGATGGTCTGTGTACCGGTTATCAGCGCGGTGCGTTTGCCCGCCTTGCTCTTTTTAGGCAGGCGCTTGATCAGCTCAAACAGCTTTGGGTCATGATCGCGAACTTGACGGATAACAGCCAGGTAAGCAAGTTCCGGGTTATTCCTTTCTTCATCCTGATCAAGGTTCATATTCAGATCATTAAACAGCTTCTTGGGTGAAACCTGTTCCTGATCGGAGAGGTACTTGATATCATCCCCCAGGGTATCGTGGAAAGCCTGAAGCTTTTCAAGGATGCGTTCCTCAAGGGGCATCTGCCTCTTGCTCTGCGCGGTGGGGAAGAAGTTGTATACGTATATGCGGTCAAACTCGGTGCCGACGCGGTTGATACGGCCTACGCGCTGCATGATCCTTGTTGGGTTCCAGGGTAAATCATAGTTGATCAGTACATTTGCCCGGTGCAGGTTGATACCCTCTGCAAGAACATCCGTGGTAATCAACAGATCGTACTTATCATTGTTTTTATCCCTATATTTGGGATAAAAGCTGTCCTCTATCTCGGCTTTGAGCGCTGCGGAGCTTTGGCCGCTGTAATAGATAACCCTGCCCTCATACAGATCTGTAAGATTATTGTACAAGTACTCCGCTGTTTCGGTGGACTCGGTAAATACAATGACTTTTCTTCCCTTCATCACAGGGTTGGTGGTCAGATTCAATCTGAACTCAACCAGTTTCGGGTCCACCTTGATCATATGCCAGAGTGACTGCCAAGTGTTCAACTGGGCCAAATCGCTTCGCAGGTCTCGGATAAAGGAATTTGCGAACTCATCAGAGTTGATCTTCCACAGATCCCCTTGCTCGATCAGGTACATCAGCTTTTTATCGTCACCGCTGTCAAGCAAGTCGTACAGGTTTTTCACCTTGCCAACATAAACGACACCGGTTTCGAACATATTGATGAACTTTTCATAGGATTCGATGAAACGCGCAAGCGTCTTTCTGAACGCGTAAAAACTGCTTTCAAGGCGCTTAACCAGCACGCCTTTCATAAATCCGCCCATGTTGTGCTGCCCGGCAAGTAGCGTTGCGTACTTCTTCGTGTCCTTCAAGTACAGCAGCGGCGTATACCGCGCGTATTTGAAGCTCTTGATTTGCTCAATCGTATCAGTGAATACGCCATCCGTCTGATCATCAAACGAATAGACTATCTTTTCCGGGTTACCAACCTGCGGAAAGGTCAAGCCCTGCTGCTTAAGATCGTCGTCATAGTATTCGACGATTTCGCTTCGCGTACGGCGGATCATTACCTCGCGCAACAGCCTGTCGCGGATGATCTCGGCATTTTCGCGCAGCTGTGTCATATGCTCAGGGGAGCCTTTTTCAAGCTTATTCAGCTTGCTATTAAGCCCGCGGAAAAATCCATCGATATTGCGAATGCCGTTGATTGTCCCGCTTTGCTTGCTTTGAAATAAATATAGCTGATTTTCAATATCGCTTGTATAGTTGTTAATTGGTGTAGCGGAAATCAAAACAACCTTTTTGCCCCGACAAATCTGATGCAGCTGGGTAAAGCTGTCGGTGTCGCTGTTGCGGAACCGGTGAGCTTCGTCAACAAACACATATTGGTATTTATCGGTGCCCTTTTCAATGATACTGTCCAGCTTGCCAAGTGAAATCACATCGCAGCGGGATACATCAAACTCCTGCAGCACGCCTCGCCAATAATCGCAAAGCACAGGCGGACAGATAATCAGTTTGTACGCGTGACGGTTGAAGGTATTGGCAAGCATGGCGCAAATGTATGTCTTGCCAAGACCAACGACATCAGAAATGAATACGCCGTTATACGCGTCAAGCTTTTGCCTGGCCTGCATCACGGCATCGATCTGATACTGAAGGCGCATATAGCCATCAGGAAGCAGTGTTTGGAAATTCTCTTTATCCACGTTGATTTCTTCTTTGAAGAACTCATAAAGTGTTTTCAGGTAGAGCTGATAGGGGGTTATGTCTCCGCGCATCCAGGTATTCTGTTCGACGGTTTCAATATAGGTATCCCGGATGTCCGTGCTTTTCACCCACAGCGCTTCAAAACGCTCAAGGGCAAACTTTACATCCGCGGCGTCTTTCAGTTCTACATTGAATTCCAGGTTGTTACGCAAGCCGGCCTCTGTAAAGTTGCTCGATCCGGTGATCACGCTGCCAAAGGTGTCAAAAACCTTTTCTGGATCTTTTCGCATGATATAGACTTTTGAGTGAATCGGCGCTTCAGTATACATTCGCATTTCCAGCTTGCCTGACTTCAGCCAGTCAATAAACACCCGAACGCCTTTCTCTACAGCCTCGGATGGTTCTGCCCGCTCAAACTCCTGCTCTATAGCTTCCGCTGCTTTTGCTTTCCCTTCCTTGGCGGAAACAGCAGCGTACTTCACTTCATCCTTCATGCGGTCAATAATCTTTACGGTGAAGTGATCTACGTTCAAACCAACAAGAATACGGATTTTTTCCACACTAACCATGGATTCCCACATCCTGAAAAAACCGCTTGTACGGAAATAGCCGACAAGCACATCAAAAAACTGGGTGTTGCTCTTCAGGATCGACGCGAACCTGCCATATAGATCTCTTTCAGGCTCATTTGTAAAAAACTTCAAGTCGTTTGAACTCATCATGTCACTCCTGCTTATCGTCGATTGAACCATTCCCGCGTAAGTTATAACGCATGATTGCGATAGCGCTGATGAATTAGCGCAAATTTTTTCATTCCCCTGAAGTCCATCGGTTGTTTCGTCTCTTTCACGTTTGATTCAACTTCATCGTTTCACTTCTTCTTCAGACTAAAACCATTAGAAGTTCTTGTAACTAATCTTAGGGAAAGCCCTTCCAACATTGCTTTATCTAAAATAGCATCATATTCAATATTTATCAAGATAAATTCACATGAAATAAGCAACATTCAGGAATTTCATTGCAATGAATGCTAGTGAGTCATTATAAAAAATACAAGTGAAGTTCATAATAATCAGTTCTTCCAAATAAAGATACAGAAAGCACTTTCCCTTGCCCCAATCCCCCACAGCGTTTACAATGATGCAAGACACCCCGCCAAACAAGGAGGACACCAAACATGACCATCAAGGACCTGCTGGGGCGCATCGAGGGAAAGCTGCTGACCGAAGGCAGTGACCTATCCGGGGATATATCCTCAGGCTACGCCTGCGACCTCTTGAGCTGGGTGATGGCCAAGGGACAGCCGGGCATGGCCTGGGTGACGGTGCAGCTGCACCTCAACGTCATCGCCATCGCCGCCCTGCATGAGATGAGCTGCGTGATCCTGCCGGAAGAACTGCGGATGGATGAGGGCGCGCTTTTAAAAGCCCGGGAAGAGGGTATCGCCGTGATCTCAAGCCCCTTGAGCGCTTATGCCCTGTGTGCCCGGATGGCGGAGGCGGGCATCCCCGCCTGAGCCGCGATGGCGCTGTATTACGACCTGCACATCCACAGCTGCCTGTCGCCATGCGCGGATAACGACATGACGCCGGGCAACATCTGCGCGATGGCGAGGCTGAAGGGCCTTCATATGATCGCCGTGACGGATCATCAATCAGCCGGCAACCTGCGGGCAATGGACGCCCGCGCGCGGCGCGAGGGGCTCACCCTTGTGCCCGGCCTGGAGGTCTGCACGCGTGAGGAAGCCCATGTGCTGGCCTACTTTGATCATCTGGAGGCAGCGGAGCGGATGGGCGCCTGGTGCGCCTGGCATTTGCCCGGAATCAGGAACCGCCCAGCCCTGTTTGGCGATCAGCTCTACGTGGATGAGCATGACCGGGTGACGGGGCAGGAGGATACCCTGCTGCTGGCCGCGCTGGATGCGGGGCTGAGCGAGGTATGCGATACCATCCGCGCGCTTGGCGGCGTGCCGATGCCCGCCCATATCAACCGGGGGGCAAACGGCATACTGGGCGCGCTGGGGATGATCCCAAAGGAAGAAGGCTTCACCGCGCTGGAAATATCAGACGGCCTGCCGCTTCCATGCGATGTATCCGGCTTTTTGCTGTTGCGTTCCTCCGACGCTCACCGGCTGGGCGATATCGCGGAGGCAACGCAGGCGCTGGATATAGAGAACTGCCCCAAGGCCTTGCTGAGCTTGCTGCGGCAGCAGCAGCAGCAAGCTCAGCAAGAATGCTAAATGCTGAATGCGTAATGACGGGGAAGAGTGGGCGAAGCGATGGCGAAGCAATGGGGAAGCGCTGGCTTGCGCCAGCGGGAAGCGGCTGCTGCACAGCCGTGAAGCAATAGGAGCATTCAAAATTATGAATGCGGAATGCGAAATGACGGGGAAGAGTGGATAATGGGAGAGATTATGAATGCTGAATGGACAGGGGATAACGGATGCATCTTCCCATTTCCGTGTATTCCGTGCTTTCCGTGGTTGGTCAACCTTGAATAATGAGGAGGTAAGTCTATGAACTACGCGTTTATCGGGCTGGGGAACATGGCGGGCGCGATCCTGCGCGGCATGCAAACAAGCGGCCGGTTCAGGGATGACAAGCTATACGGCTTCGACACAACCCCGCAGGCGGCGCTTGATCTGGAAAAATCTATGGATCTGATCCCTGCCGGATCCGCCGCCGAGGCGGCTGCCAATGCCGAGGTGATCGTGCTGTGTGTCAAGCCGCAGGTAATGGGCGGCGTGCTTCAAGATATCCGGCAGTCCGTTGATCAAAGCAAGGCCATGATCACCATCGCCGCGGGCCTTCCGATCAGTTTTTATGAAAGCCGCCTGCCGGAAAACACTGCCGTCATCCGCGCGATGCCAAGCATCAACGCGATGGCGCTCTCCGCCGCCAGCGCCGTATCCGGCAACCGGTACGCTGATGAGCGGAATATGATGACAGCCATGAAGCTGCTAGGCGCGATCGGCGCCGTGCATGAGGTTGAGGAGAAGCACTTCGCCGCTTTCTCGGCCATCGCCGGGGCCGCGCCGGCCTTCGCCTTCCTGTTCGCGGATGCCTTGGCTCAGGCCGGCGTGAAGGCCGGATTGACCAGGAAGCTATCCGATCAGGTGGCTGCCGAGCTGCTGCAAGGAAGCGGGAAGCTGCTGATGGAATCAGGCATTCATCCGCGCGCCCTGATGGATAAGGTGACCAGCCCCGGCGGCACCACCATCGAAGGCGTGATGGCGCTGGAGCAAAGAGGCTTCAGCGCGGCCCTGCACGCTGCCGTTCAGGCCGTCATCGACAAGGATATCAAGCTGGGAAAGGAATCGTAATCGTGGAACTATTTGAAGCGCTGCGCGCGCGGGAGAGCTGCCGCGCCTACTCACCCAAGCCCCTTGAAAAGCAAAAGATAGAAAAGCTGCTGGAAATGGCCTGCATGGCGCCCTCCGCCGGCAACGGCCAGCCCTGGCGCTTTATCGCCGTGACTGACAAGGCAATCCTGGCAACCCTTTCCGGTATGACCCGCACCCCCACCATCAACCATTGGGTGGAGCAGGCCCCCTGCATCATCGCCATCTGGGAGGAGATAGACCCGCGCATGGTGGCCCGCTACGGCGAGCAATATACGCAAAAGCACTGGCCGATCGTAGACAGCGGCCTGTGCGCGCTTCAGCTGTGCCTGGCCGCCACCGGTATGGGCATCGGCAGCTGCATTCTGGGTTACTTTCCGGAAGATGAAGCGAAGAAGCTGCTGAACATCCCCCGGGAAGGCAGCCTGCGTCTCCTGATTACGCTGGGCTATCCCAAGGAAGAGACCGCCCCGCGCGAGAAACGCAGGCTGACGCTGGATAAGGTGGCCCGCTTCATCGAGTAACCGAAGAACAGGATACAGAGATATTCAAAGACAATAGTATATTATCTGACGAAAAGTGAAGCAAAATATAGCAAAGAGGGACGGGGGCTACGTCTCGCACAGAGACACAGAGGAGACGGAGGCGGCGGGACAAGCCCGCCTTGCACAGAGAGGGAAAATTATAAGAAGTAGCTGGATTTTGCGTTCTTTCTTACTTTCATCCCGGGATTTGGCTACGGCCGGAACAAAGGGTCAAGAGAGGAACTGCTTCCCAGTTCTCTGCATAGAGGGAGATACGGAGAACCCGATCATTCTTCCGATCTATTCTCTGTGGAAACGGCTGTGAAGCAGCCGGCTCTGACTCCTCTGTTCCCGCCGAAGCGATAGTTATGGTAAGAAGCAATAAAGGTATCTGCCGCAAGGTATTTGTTAAAAAATTCTCTGTGCTCCTCTATATCTCTGTGTCTCTGTGCGAGACGTAGCCCCACCCTTTGCTAAATGACATGTTAAAATTTAAGAAGTATGGCCTTCGGAATATAACGCTAAAATATGACATTTTCCACATCAGATTTACGACAATTCCCACATCAAGATAATTCTAAAATTATTCATACCTTTTTCATTGCGTGTCATTGCTCACTCTTCCTTTTCTACGCCCGGTAACCCGTCACGAAATCGACTCTCGCAGTCAGCTCTCCGCCTTCCCGAAGTGCCTTCAGGTTCCCGCAGATCAGCCGCGTGATCCTGTCCTGCGTGGCTTTCGAAAAATACTGGCCGGAGATGTGCGGGGTGAGCAAGAGGTTCTCCTGCTTCCACAGGGGATGATCGGGAGGCAAAGGCTCCGGGTCGCAGACATCCAGGCCCGCGCCCGCCAGTTTGCCCGATTGAAGCGCCCATAGCAGGGCTTCCTGGTCGACAGCGCTGCCGCGGCCTACATTGATCAGATAGCTCCCCTGCTTCATCTTTTCAAAACGGGCGCGGTTCATGATGCCTGTGGTCTCCTCGGTCTGGGGCAGGGAAAGGGCCACCGCGTCGGCCCAGGGGAGCAGTTCATCCAGCTCCTCCATGGCGGCGACACGCTCTATGCCCGCGGGCGGTTGCGCGGCCCGGCGGCGGATGCCGATCACCTGGGCGCCAAGCATGGCACAGCGGATTGAAAACTCGGTGCCGATGTCGCCCATGCCCAGCGACAGCACATGCGCCCCCTGCAGGGTGGCGCCCTCAAACCGGGGCTGCCAGCGGCCTTCCTTCATATCGTCCCGGTAGATATGCAGGCGCTTCATCAGGGTGAGCAGGGTGCCCAGCATATATTCCGCGATCGGCACGCCGTACGCGCCTGAGGCGCTGCACAGGATGGTATCCGGCGCGTACCCCTGCAGCTTCAAATAAGACTCAGCCACACCGGAGGTCTGCAGCTGCAGCAGCTTCGCCCGCTTGATATGGGGCAAAAAACGCTCTGGCAGGTTCCCGATGATCACATCGGCTGCCTCCGCCTGTTCTTCTTTCAATTCCCTGGGGTTGACAAAATCTATCCGATAGTCGGGCGCCGCTTCCTTCAGCATGTCCCGCTGGTCTTCATCCATTTTCATAACGACTAAAATGCGATCCATCTGTTCCCTCCAAAATGCCGGGCTTTGCCCGGGGGTATCTTTCCATAGTATAATACCCTTATAGAAAGATCGCTTTATCAACTTAACAGGAGGAAAAACATGAAAGCTTTATTGATCGGCGGAACGGGCACCATCAGCCTGTCCATTTCAAAGCGACTTTTGGACTTGGGCTGGGAGCTGACGATCCTCAACCGCGGCAGCGCCGGGGACCTGCTGCCCCGGGCGGAGGCCCTGACGGCAGATATGTCAAACGAGGAAGACGTGGCCGCCTTGCTGCAGGGCCGCTATTTTGACGTGGTGGCGGATTTCATTGCCTATACGCCCGAACAGGCCCAGCGGGATATCCGCCTGTTCAACGGGAAATGCGGGCAGTATATCTTCATCAGCAGCGCCTCAGCTTACCACAAGCCGCCGCTCGCCCCGCTGGTAACGGAATCCACCCCGCTGCACAACCCCTACTGGCAGTATTCGCGCAGCAAGGCGGCCTGCGAGGAGATCCTGATGCGCGCCTGGCGCGAGCAAGGCTTCCCGGTCACCATCGTGCGGCCCAGCCATACTTTCTCACAGCGCAGCCTTCCCCTTGGCGTACACGGGAAAAACGGCGCCTGGGGCGTGATCTCAAGAATACTGGCTGAAAAGCCCATCATTCTGCCGGGCGACGGCACCAGCCTGTGGACCGTCACCTGGTCTGAGGATTTCGCGCCCGGCTTTATCGGCCTGATGGGCAACATCCATGCCATCGGCGAGGCTGTTCACATCACCTCCGACGAGGCCCTGTCATGGAACCAGATCCACAAAACGGTCTGCGATATCCTGAAAAAGCCCTTCCTGCCCTGCTATGTGCCTTCCGTGATGCTGGCCCGCGTGCAGAACTCGGATTGGGAAGGCGGCATCATCGGGGACAAGGCCAACTGCGCCCTTTTTGATAACACCAAGATCAAGCGCCTTGTGCCCGGCTTCTCCTGCCCCACGCGCTTTGACCAGGCGGCCCGCATATCCCTGGACTACATGCAAGCCCATCCTGAACTGCAAAAGCCTGATCCCGATTTTGACGCCTTCTGCGATGAGGCGGTGCGGGTGATGAAGGGAGCGGGGGAAGAGTTCGCGAAGATGAGACTGTGATAATTAGTTGGATTATATAAAGAAACAGCGGTGAGACAATAGCGAAGCAGTAGCAAAGCGGTAGCAAAAAGCCGGCTGACGCCGGCGCAAAGTGGCACGATATAGGGGGAGATCCCTATTTTGCGGCTGCGAAGCAGCCTCTTTGCTATTGCTTCGCCATTGCTTCGCCGCCCCCTATTCCACCCTGCCGCGTACATTCACGCGGCTTTTTCTTTTTGAAGCAGCCTGACGCCCGCCCAGGCCCAGACAGCGAGGGCTGCCGCCATCACCAGGTACATCGACCAGCGAGGCGTATCCTGCCACCTGTCCAGCGCGAACTCAAGCCCGATCAGCAGGGCGCTGACAAAGGGCAGCATCAGCGCTGGCGGCAGCCAGACAGTGACGGGTACGCCGCGCCGAAGGGCCTTGACGGCCCAGGTGATCACCAAAGCCGCGGCGCCGATCGCGCAAAACAGCTGGTGCACCCGCACAAAGCCCCATTTGATAGTCTCTGCCCGAAGGCTCTCGCACAGCATCTGCGAGCAGAAAAAGAGGAACAAAGCCCTCTGCCAGCGCTCTCCCGCCGGGCGGGCAACCCTTTGCGTTTCCCACAGGATCAGCAGGGCAAAGAAAGCCTCCAGCATAAAGACGGCAAAATACCATTCTCCCCACTCGTTTTCCACCGCCAGGGGAAAAAAGCGCAGCGAGGCGTTTTCCACATAGCCGCCCTGCCCCGTACTGACCAGTATTTCGGCCAGGCGGCTGAGCGCCAGCGAGATCAGGGCGCCTGAGGATATCGGATCCAGCAGGCGGTGGCGGGGTAATTTGCAGACAAGCTCCGATAGATATCCGCCCAGCAGCAGCCCGGCGATGGCGCCGATATAGGATAGCCCCTGCGGACGCATATCAAGCAGGCCCATCCAGCCCTCGGTGGGCAGCAGGTACTGCACCTGGGCAAAGAAGGCAAAGGCGCGCGACAGCAAAAGCCGCAGCGGCAGGGCGATCAAAAAGCCCAGCGCGATCGCCCGCTTCCTGACACCATCCGTATGCGCCCTGTTGACATAGTAGCCGGCGCCCATGATCGAGGCGACGATCAGCCCCGCCGCGTAAGCCGCCTCATGCTCCAATTATTCAGCCTCCCCCTCATCATGGATCGAGACAAAATAGATGATATCGCTGATATCGCGTATGTTGCCCAGGTCGCCCGTGTTGACATAAGCCCCGTTAAACATCATCATCGTGGAGTTGCCTCCGTCGAGGTTGTAGGCGTTTTCAACGCCCTGCTCATAGACCAGCCGGCTGAACTCATCAAGCGTCAGGCCGGTGTTGTGCCCCCGGGGGCCGGCGCAGGCGACGGCGATATATTCCAGGCTGCCGCGCTTCACCTGCGCGATGCCCATGCGCTGGCGCGGCTTGAAGGCGGCGTTGTTGTTCTCAAAAAACTCCTCCACTCGAACGCCGTCTATCACCAGCGCCGGGCCAAAGTTAAAGCTGTTCATGATGGGGTTGCCCGAAAACGCGTCAATATCCTCCCGCGCGGCCATGGGCAGCTGGTAAAAATCACCCCAGTCGTCAATCAGCAGCACATCGCGCTTGCCGCTGGGCAGATCGCGGTACATCACCCCGTTGCGGATCAGATAACCATCGGGTATGTAGGAAAAATAATCGCCGTTGATGGCCAGCACCGCGTTGACGCGCCCGGCAAGCGTCAGCCCCCTGACCGTCCTGGCCGCGTCAAAGCCCCGCGCGGAAGCGGTGCGCAGCTGGCCCGGTTCGCTCAGCTTGATCCGGGCCACCCAATAGTCCGTCTCAAAGGCCCGTCCCTGCGTGATGCTGACGGATATGGTATCATCCTCGTAGGAAAGCCCTTCCCGGGCGTAGCTCGAAGCTGCCGGCAGGATGCCGGGCACATCCGCAAGCGCGGGACAAATTGCAAAAACCATCATAATAATTGACAGAAGTATCCCTTTTGTTCTTATGCCGATCATATTCATCCCCTTCCGGTGCTTCTGTGTATAGTATAGAAAGCTAAAACAATTTCGTCAATACTTTACTTAATTTTGTTACAATTATCCGGACTTGAATTGATTGACAGGCAGATAAACCCGCCCTGCAATCAATATACCCTGTCCCCTTAAAAGGAGGTATGCTCATGAAAAAGTTATTTGCCCTTGTGCTTGCGCTTTCGCTGTGCCTTCCCTTCGCCCCGGCCCGGGCGGAAAGCGTAAGCGGCTTTGGCCGGAGCTTTCCGGAAAGCACGCGGGTGCTGGATCTGTCGGGCATCGGCGTCATCCCGCTTAATGAGCTGACTGCCCTGATGGATCAACTTCCCGGGCTTGAGGAAGCCCTGCTGTACGACGCAATATTCAGCGTGCAGGATGTAGACCTGCTGAGCGAAAAGTACCCCGAAGTATTCTTCGGCGTCACCTTCCGCTTGGAGGACCATACAGTCCGCACGGACCAGACAGCCTTTTCCACCCTGCACAACAACCGTTCAAAGACTCACACAAGCGCTGACTTTGACTTTCTGCGCCACTGCGTCAGGCTGCAGGCGCTCGACCTGGGGCACAACCAGATCACCGATATATCCTTCGCAGAACACCTGACCGATCTCAAAGTGCTGATCCTGGCCCTCAATGGGATCGAGGACATCAGCCCGCTCAAAAACCTCAAACAGCTCGAGTACCTTGAACTCTTCCGCAACAAGATACGCGACCTCTCGCCGCTTGAAGGGATGGATCGACTGCTGGATCTGAACCTCAGCTATAACTATGCAAGCGACTATACGCCTCTGTACTCACTAAAAAACCTTGAGCGGCTGTGGCTGTATCAGAGCAACGGCTACAACAAGGGCCAGATGGACAGAGGCACTCTCAGGGAGATCCGTGCCCGCCTGCCCGGCTGCGACGTCAACGGCGTCTCCGGCGGCACCAACGGCGGCTGGCGCGAACATCCGCGCTACCCTGTGATCTTTGATATCTTCAAGACTTCGGTATACAAACCCTTCAGTCAGGAATAACGCGATGAAAGCGCAAAAAACAAACGCCATGCGCCTGCTGGACAGCCTGAAGCTGCCCTATGAGCCCGTCTCCTATCCCTCAGACGGCACGGCCATAGAAGCCGCGCGCGTAGCGGAGCTGCTGAATGAGCCGCCGGAGCGTATATTCAAGACCCTGGTGCTGCTGGGCAGCGACAGCAGGCACTATGTCTGCCTGCTGCCGGGCCCCCGTGAGCTGGACCTGAAGGCGGCCGCGGCCCATTTTAAGGTGAAAAGCCTGTCGATGGAACATGTAGCCGACCTGAAGGAGATTACAGGCTATGTGCGCGGCGGATGCTCCCCCCTGGGCATGAAAAAGAGCTTTCCCACCGCGATCGATCAAAGCGCGCAGACGCAGCCCTATATCCTTGTCTCCGCGGGCCGGATCGGCCTGCAGCTGAAGCTGGCGCCTGAAACGCTGAGAAAGGCGCAGGGGATGGAATACGCAGCGCTGGCGAGGTAGGGTGAATGCAGTGCGCCTGCGGCGCTAATGCAGCACCCTTCGGGTTAATGCAGCGGGCTGACGCCCTAATGCAGCGCCCTTCGGGCTAATGGAATAGATGAACCGCGGTACGGTTTATAACGCAATGCCGGATACAGATCAGTCTGCATCCAGCATTGTATAATTGGAACAAACTTCATTAGCGCGTCAGCGCGCTGCATTCTGCATTAGGGCGTAAGCCCGCTGCATTAGCGCCAAAGGCGCGCCGCATTCGGTTTATCAAAACACCGTTTTGATAAACCGCCTGAGTCCCGCTTCCCCTTCTTCACTCTGCTTATACACGCCCGTGTTGCCAAGCAGCGCGCAGCAGACCTTCGCCAGCTCAACCCGGATGTACTCATCCAGGTCTGTCCCCTTGCGATCCGCGGGGATGGCTTCGGTCAGTTCCCTGATCCACAGGCGGTGGGGGCTGTCGGGCGGAAGGGGCGCTGTGCCCGCGAGGAAATCCTTGACCTGAGCCAGCTCCTTTTTGAGCCGGCCGGGCAGAATGAACAGGCCCATCGCCTCGATGAGGCCGATGTTTTCTTTTTTGATGTGATGATACTCCGCGTGCGGATGGAAGACCCCCAGGGGGTGCTCCTCCGTGGTGAGGTTGTTGCGCAGCAGGATGTAGGCGGTATAGCCCTCATCCGTCTTTCTGATCACGGGGGTGATGGCGTTGTGGGCGGCATTGGTGCGGGCGATGATGCCCAGAGCTTCATCGCTGTAGGCGCGCCAGGCTTCAAGCAGCTTCTCCATCGCGTCCGCCAGGACTTGTCTGCTGCCGCTTTCCAGCTTCAGGCAGGTCATCGGCCACCGGAGCGCCCGGCCACTCAAGCCCTCAACGCCGGTATCAAAGTCAAACCAGGTGCCGGAGCGTTCCATCGGGAAAACATAGCGGCCGCCCTGGAAATGGTCATGTGTCAGGATGGAGCCGCCCACGATGGGCAGATCGGCATTGGAGCCGATAAAGTAGTGGGGAAAGATATCCACAAAGTCGAGCATCGCTTCAAAGCTGTCACGGTTCATCAGCATGGGCACATGCTCGCGGTTGAAGATGATGCAGTGCTCGTCATAGTACAGATAGGGGGAATACTGCAGATACCAGGGCCGCCCCGCCAGTTCCAGCGGGATGATGCGGTGGTTTTGCCGCGCCGGGAAACCTGGCCGGCCGGCAAAGCCGGGATTCTCCCGGCACAGGGCGCACTTGGGATACCCCACTGAAGGCGTCAGGCGGGCCAGGGCGATATCGCGGGGGTCTTTCTCCGGCTTGGAGAGGTTGATGGTGATCTCAAGCCCGCCCGCCTCGGTCTGGGCGCAGTAGCGGATGTTCTCCCCAATGCGGCGGGTGCGTATATAATCGTTGGCGCGGCAGAGGTGATAGAACCAGTCTGTCGCGTTAGTGCTTCCATCCGCCCTGAGGCGCTTGTAAAACTCCTCCCGCACGGCCTGCGGGCCGGGTGTGACCAGCCCGAACAGCCGAGCGCCGAAGCGCTCCCTGGCCTCGGGGCTGTCCTCGCAGAGGCCTTTACGGACCGCGTAATCCACCAGTATATCCGCCAGATCCAGGATCGGCACCAGGCTGGCCGCCTTCTGCGGCTCATCCATCCCCAGCAGATCCAGCAGGCGGTTGATGGAAAAGTCCACGTCTTCCTCTTCGATCAGCCCCGACTGCACCGCCGCCTGACAGAATAAGGTCACGGCCTGTTCGGCCGTCCAATCTCTAAGTTGCGTCATGCGAAACCTCCACCTTATAAAAAACTAATGCAATTATAGCAGATAGAGAAGGGTTTTTGATATCCCGGGGAAGTCTTGCGAAAATTTCCATTCCGGGCCTGATCATGATGAATCTATAGCAGAAAACCCGCCGCCGCTGCCGCGGCAACAATAAGCGGCGCGGGTATTTTTTTACTGAGAAGCAGCAGGGCGCTGACAGCTGCAACGCCGTATACGGCGGGATCTGCCGGCAGGGCCATGATCTGGGTGACCGCCGTCATCGCGATCAAGGCGGCGGCCGTGAGCGTCACGCCGCTGAGAAAATGCCTGACCAGGTCATTGCCGCGCATGGATTTCCAGAGCGGAAAGATAAAGAACACAAAAAGCGTACCCGGCAGGAAGATCATCAAGCCGCCCAAAAGGCCCATGAAGAAGGCATAGCCGCTCCCCGCAAATGAGCGGGCGGAAACAAACGCCGCGAAGCTGAACAGGGGCCCCGGAACAGCCTGGTCAATGGCATAGCCGGAGAGAAAATCCTCAAGGGAGATCATCGACTGAGTCCCTACGATATCCTGTATCATCAGCGGAATGACGATCTGACCGCCGCCGATGACTGAATAGCCATAGCGGTACAGTGAGGTGAACATATTGATCACAGGTGTTCCCAGCCAGGTTCTCAACCCTTCGCTGATGAGGGCCAGCCCCGCGATGATGGCAAGGATCATCCATCTTGGCTTGTGTGTGAGGGGCGTGCCCTGCCCCTGCCGTAACTGCGGCGCCAGCCTGACCAGGCCGCCCGTGATCAAGAGTGCCGGGACGACCCAGGGGGAATAGGATGCCAGCAATAGGCCCATGATCAGCATGACGGCGTACAGCAAGCCGTCCCCGCCTTTTTTAAGTACCTTTTTGGACAGGGTGAAGGCCGCGTAGATGATAAACGCGACGGCGGCAGCGGGCAGATACCTGATGATCGGCTTCCATTGATCATAGGCGTCGATCCGGGCGAACAGCACGCCAATCAGGGCCATCGTGATGACCGCCGGGAGCGCCCAGACCAGAAAGGTCAGCAGGGCAAGGACCGGCCCGCCCGCGTGGTATCCGATGGCCGTGATCGTCTGTGTGCTGGAGGGTCCCGGTACCAGCGCGTACAGCCCGATCATCTCGGTCAGCTCTTCTTCCGTCAGATATTTCCGCTTCTGGACAAGGATCGATGAAAAGACCCCGTAGTGCGCTTCGGGCCCTCCGTAGGAACCCAGGGAACAGAGGAATACGTCCTTCAAAAATGCTGTCCGGGAAATTCTCCGCGCGCTGTGCTGGGATGATCCGGTCTCCATGCCATCCTCTCCTTCCTGCTTTACCCGAAGATGCTTACCCTCATTTCATTTAATCTTTATACCCGCAATTCCCTGACATTATTGCTCATTTGATAAAACAGGAGAAGCCGGTTCGCTGCTGCCCGGCTTCTCCCTGGTATCGCTGATGTCAACTTCACTGCTTGCTTCGCTTGCTTCATGATGCGTCTGCAACTGAATAGTTCAGTCTCCTACTGTTTATTCTCGTTGTAGATAAGCCGAACATGTTGATTGCTTGCAGCAATGAATTCTTCAATGGTATAAAGACCCGCAACCAGTTGACTAACCAAAACTTCAAGACTGTCATCATACTGTATAAGCGAATTATCAGAAATCACAAATTGCTTGGAGAGTGCATGGTAGTTGGCTATTGCTGATGTGGTTACCCAATATTCATTCTCTCTCAGCCGCTTAATCTGTGATTCCAACTGCAAGATGTTGTTCTCGCGTATAAGCTTATCTTCTTCAGTTGATTCAGCAGTTCTTTCATTCTCAAGCAGGCCTGTTACTCTCGCAATCTCTTGCGCCGCATAGGGAGATTTATACGGAGTTAATATGCTTTCATAAGCACTGTAGCTCTCTTCGTCTTTCTGCTGCGCGAAATACTCAAGGTAATTCAGAGCCTGTTTTTTGTTTTTCGAGAATGGATTGATTACAGCTACTTGCACCCAGGTTTCTATTCCCGCATCCGTATTGTTGTCCAATTTGAGTTGTGGGAGCAGTCCTTCCTGAATGATGGGAGAAATTGCTGACATAATGAAAAGCGGTATTTCATCTCCTTCAACTTCAGGGAACGGACTTTCTGCAGGTACTTCTGAGACGATTCTGTGCGCGAGACGGCGGAATAATTCATTGTCAAAGCTGATTTCCTGGCCTTGTTGCTGTTGATGAAAGATAAACTGCCGCATCAAGAATGTTATCATATCCTTCCTTGTGAAGTTCAATGTGTCAAACAACCTCATGTTTGTATCTTCAATCATGCCTGACTGTATAATCAACGGAACCACGTTCAGTAACTCGTCTATTGTGTTTGGCGGTTGAAAACCATACTGTGATAGTATGTCTTTGTTTACCATTCTAAGCAAAGGCTGTACGCTGACTGGCCAACACATCAATTTGCCGTCATCATAGAGCGTTGATCGAATCGCAGGGTAAAGCTCGTTTGACATCCCCATCAGTATATTGCTCTGAGACAAATCGGTATACATTTTCTTCTCGCGAACCTGACTCAACCCTTCACGAGTGAGAAAGCTATATACATCAACGGTTGGATCTTTTGTAGCCATCGCCAGACTAAGATGCTCCATAACACTCATGGATGAATGAACAAAGGGCATTAGCTTAACGCCAGTCGTCGCGGTAAAAGCATTATCAAATCGGCTTGACAACCCCATAAGTGACAGCGCATCGGGCAAAACGTCTCCATCTGGGGATAGCTCGAAGACGCTGTTTCCGCTCCACGCGAGCAGCAAGTCATTGCCTAACACAAGCAGTTTGGCAACATATTTCATGGATGAGAATTCACTGAATTCGCTCTGATTTTTGGCACTCAGCACTTGGCTGGGCGAGGCGGCGTATACAGCGTTGTTTTCAGAGTCATATGCTATCGACAGCAGAAATGGTATCTCGCCCGGAAAAACATAATCCGTCACTTTTTTACTGGCTGGATCATATGTTATGAAGGGGATGTCTTGATTTCTTGCAGTGTAAATCAACAAAGTGTTATCCTTAAGAACAGAAAAGCTATCCGGGTTTTTGATCGGTAAAACCTCGATGGATTTCCCAGTTCTATCAACGGATAGCAGCTGTTGCTCGCCTATTGCACTGCTAAACACCAGAAGGTATAAGATGTCATCCTCTGACTTGACATCCAGAATTGCAATATTCTCATCAGTCTCGTTACTATTTTCAGCATGCAATCCGCCCGCATTCACCCATACCGAGTCTTGAAGCTCATAGAAATGACCAGTCTTGGACGTCCCGATGAGGCCACTCTCAGTTTCGCAGATTTTGTCTATACCAACTGTGTTGAGAGCAACCTCTTCAAAAGCAAGTTCTTTTTCTGATTCTCCCGTAATTCCCAGAATTCTCAGCGATGTAAGCAAAAACGCCTCATGTGTATAGCCTTCACACATATCAAGAATGGCTTCATCAATGCCTGATTGAAAACTGAGCTTTACTTCAGCGCTGGTCATAGACGGCGAAATCAGCCCGATAATCAGGACCAAAATGAGAATGTAGCACCGAATATCTCTACTGGTGGATTTGTCAATTGCACGCATCTTGTTTTCACCTCTCTAAACGATAGCTCATAAAGAAGAAGGAACAAATATGAGCTTATTTTAGCACCTCTCCGGTAACAGCATTCAGAGACAAGAAGCAAACAGATTGAGCTACATTATACCTCTGACCATGCCTTTCCCCGAAATTACCATAGAAATTCCATGCTGGTATCAGAATGCTGCGGTCTGAGTTGTCTTCAACGTTCTGAATATGATAGCCCAATCGAACAGAGTTGATGTGTAATTCGCCGGCCGCATCCTTGCCATAGTGACGCCATATCCACTTGCCCAATTCATCTTTTGCGATTTGTTGTATCTCTTTGCTGGTCAGGAGCGCCACATTGCTTTGCAATTCACTCCCAACAGCCAGGTAACCTTCAAAAACCATTTCTGCTATGCCTTTATCGCCAACCATGACCTTGATGTACTCTGAAGGCTGGGTAAGACCTGCAAACACAAGACTCGGTGCTGTATCTTCGTTATATTGGTACAAAATTGGCAAGTCTTGAACCTTGCGCGTATAAACCAAGCCAATCATCTTGGGAATACTTTCAGGGTTCTTTCTCTCAGAATCAGTTGTTGCTTCTCTGCTCAAGGTGCCCATTGAAAACAAATCAAACCCAGGCGCAATCTGTCTAATGGTCGCGTCTGTTTCATTAATAATCGTTTCGATGGATTTCTCGTAACCGCGAAGGGTATCAACCTCAGCTCTCAACAGACTGGAAGAAAAATCGGCGCCATTACTCCTCGCTTCGCAGGAATAGTAGATACGAGAGGTAGCCGTCGTTCCGGATCGCGCATAATTATAGAAATTCAGCGCCTCTACATTTTGTGTTTGATTATCTTGCGCAAGCGTGTACTTCAGTATGCTTAAGGACAGCGCCTTGTCCACAGACTCAAAGTCTTTAACTGGCGTAAAGTGCTGCAACGGAGAGTTGTTTCTTCGAAACAATACGTTTGAGATCCCTTGCGCTTCAACCTCGGACACCACACCAGGCGCTATGTCCCAAATACCATATCTCCGGTCCTCAGGAATATCCATTTGAGCATCTATGAAAATATGGAGCCCCTTCTGAGTCTTTTCTTCCCTCCAAAGGGCTGTGCTACTCGCTGCAGCATTTAGGAGAAAAAAGCAGAGAATTAAACCGCTAAACAAACAGGCGTATGGTTTCGAAAGCTTCATTTCAGGTGAACTCCTTCAAATACGTACTTTGTATGTTACTGTCAGTAGTGCGCTTACACCGAACTCTGAGTAAAAACGATTTGGTTGCTAACTATAAACATCCAATGGAATCACTCCTCTCACAGTGTCAAATTGTACGAGTAGAAATACAAATGTCCTTCTGCGTTCCCTTCTACCCTGGCAAACAGAAACCGGACATCAAGCCATGGGGTAACAACTCTGTGAGGAAACGATCTCATGCATGATTTTTATCCTCTCACCTTATATAATGCATGAGCAGAGCAAAATGTTGCACTTCATAGAATTGAATTTGCAAATTGAATTTGCATCTTGCTCGAAACTGGACAGGCAGAAAAATCATTGCTATACTTCATGGTAGTTTTATTTCTTTGTTGAAGGAATGCCTGAATGACAGAAACCGTGTGAGGTGCAGTGGTGTGTGATGACAATGACAACCTGCTGAGAGATGAGATCGAGGCACTGTATAAATCGCTGAACGCCTATGGCAGAGTCTGCCTGCAAAGCTTTCCTTCCTATATGGCCGGCTATCTGCCGGATTGCATTCAGGAGACGATCGCCGCTTACTTTAATAACCGGAAAAGGCTGAAGAATCATCCAAACCCCGGCGGCTGGGCCGCCAAGGTGCTGCTGAATAAAATGAGAGAAGTCAACAGAAAAATGATCAGCGAACGCGAGCGCATCGAATACACGCTGGATGACGAAAACACATATGCTCAAACAGCTGATGAAGGGGCGGATGTTGAAAAAAGTGTTATGCTTTCCGAGGATGAGCAACAGGTGCGGCAGATTGTAGGCGATGAAAAGTTTGAGATGATGAAGAAAGCATATGACGAGGGGATACCTCAAAAACAACTGGCTCAGGCCTTGCGCAAAAGCGAGTCTACCCTGCGCTCCATCCTTTTACGGGCGAAAGAAAAAGTGAAGAAAGAATGGGAATAATATATTTTATGTCAGCATGCAACATATTGCGCGTCCGGTGCCATATATGCAGTGAAGGGGGAAGGCGTCTGTGAGCTTTGGCAGGATGAAAAGAAGAAAACAAAAGACATGGATCGCCGGTGTGCTGGCAGGCGGGCACATCACGCGCGAGCAGACGCAGCAAATACTGGATATCCAAATGGGCTGGCCGCCAAAGGAAGCAAACCTGCCCTTGATCCGGGCATGCTGGCTGGCCCTTCACCCCGGGTATGAAGAGGAGGGTGTGCCGGGCGAAGAAGATATAGAAGGAGAAACACAGAGGATTCTCCGCCGCATCAAAGAGGGGAATGCGCCCCGCCCGCAGCGGCGGCCTGCCGCCATCGCGGCGCTGGCCTTAACGGGAGCGCTGCTGCTGAGCCTGGCGGCCCAGGCGATGGGCCTGAAGGTGTGGGACCATATATTCGGCTGGAACAATGAGCAGCTGAATATCACCGTGTGGGGTGACGGACAGGATAAGTCCCAGCCTGCGGCCACCATGGCGCCTGGCTATGATACCGGGGATGCTTTCCGCAAGGCCCTGATCGATCAGAAGATGTACCCCCGCCTGCCCGCCTTTGTGCCGGAGGGGTACAGCCTGGATCGGGTTGAGATACAGGAAAATGGAGATGGATATATTTTCGTTGGAGCCCAATATAAAAACGGTGAGCGCGTCCTGATGTTCTATGCAGAAAAGGTCATTCTGGATGAAAACGCCGTGATGTCCATCTTTGCCGAAAAGGATGAAGGAGAGATGGAGATCTTTGAAAAAGGCGGCCTGCGGTTCTTTCTGTATACCAACCTGAGCCATGTTGTGCTCGACTGGTTTGAACGCCCCTACATGATGAGTATCAGCGGTGAAATCAGCCGCGAGGACATGCGCGAGATGATGAATTCGATTGCCAGAGGTATGCAAAGAACTGTCACATATTGACTGTGACAGTTCTTTGTGTTGTCCGCTCTCGGCTCACCCTGTGATGAAGCCCGGCTTATTCGTACCTCAGCGCCTCGATCGGCCGCAGTTTAGACGCCTTGTTGGCCGGATACAGCCCAAACACTACGCCGATCAGCACCGAGAAGGCGACGGCGATCAGAGATACCTGAGGCGAAATACTCAGGGGTATGGAAAGTATGGGTTCCAATACGTAAAGGATGATCGCCGACAGCATGAGGCCGATCAGGCCGCCGATCACGCTTAATACCAGCGCCTCGATCAAAAACTGGCTGAGGATGCGGCTTCTGGTCGCGCCTATGGCCTTGCGGATGCCGATCTCGCGCGTGCGCTCGGAAACGGAGACCAGCATGATGTTCATGATGCCGATGCCGCCCACCAGCAGGGCAATGGCCGCGATGCCGGCCAGCATCATGGTGAGGGCGCCTGTCGCCTCCTGCAGGGTGGCCAGCATGCTCGTCTGGTTGTATACGCTGTAGGCGGAGGATCCGCCGGAAGAGGCGCTGGAAAACTGCTTGTCCATGAAGGACTTGATTTCTGTTTCGGCCAGGGTGACCATGTCAGCACTCCCGGCCGATACATAGAAGCTGTTAATGCCGGGGGAGGAGAACAAGCGCTCGCCCAGGGTGAAGGGGATGACCACGACATTGTCGCCCGAGCCCATGAGGCTGCTTCCGATCTCATCCAGAACGCCCACCACCGAAAAGCTGTATCCCTTGAAGGTGAAGGTCTGGCCCACGGCGTTTACGGTGCCGAACATTTCCGTCGCGGCCTCCTGGCCGATGACGGCCACAAAGCTGCGGTTGTCAACGTCGGGCTGCGCGATGAAGCGCCCGCTGCGCAGCGTCCAGCCGCGGATGGCGGGGTAGGAGGGAGTCGTTGCCAGCATGCTGCCATCCTCATACTGGATCACACCCGCCTTCAGGGTGCCTGTAGAGGAAAGGGTCGGCGCCACATGGGCGATTCCTTCCTCCTGCGACAGCAGGGTCAGCTTTTTCAGCGTCAGGGGGTTGTTCCGTCTTGCGCGCACGCTGACGGTAAACAGGTTGGTGCCCAGGCCTTCGATGCTGCTGGTCACATAGTTTGAGCTGCCCTGGGCGATCGCTACCAGCACCACGATGGCCAGCACGCCGATGATGATGCCCAGCATCGTCAGGAAGGAGCGCATGCGGTTGCCGGATATGGATTTGATTGCCATGCTAAACGACTGCATCAACCGTACCTCCTTCATCGAAAATGTGCCCGTCCACGATGCGCAGGGTCCGCTTGGCATGTACTGCCACATTCGCGTCATGGGTGATAATCACGATGGTTTTGCCGCTCTCGTTGAGGTCTCGCAGCAGCTTCATCAGATCCTGCCCCGTCTTGCTGTCCAGGTTGCCGGTCGGCTCGTCGGCCAGTATCAGCTGCGGCCGGGCAGCCAGGGCCCTGGCAATCGCGACGCGCTGCTGCTGGCCGCCGGAGAGCTGGTTGGGCCTGTGCTTGAGGCGGTCGCCCAGACCCACCATGTCAAGCGCCTCCCTGGCGCGCGCTCTGCGCTCCCTCACGCCGATCTTCTGATAGATCAAGGGGAGCTCCACATTTTCGATCGCGTCCAGGCGGTTTAAGAGGTTGAACCCCTGAAAGATGAAGCCGATGTGCTCGCCCCGAAGCCGCGCCAGCTGGCGTTGGGAGTATTTTGTGATCTCCTTGCCGTCCAGCTTGTAGCTGCCCTCGTCCGGCAGATCCAGGCAGCCGATGATATTCATCAGTGTAGATTTGCCGCTGCCCGAAGGGCCAATGATGGACAGGTACTCACCGTCCCTGATGTCCATGCTGACATGATCCAGGGCATTGATCACTTCCCCGCCCAGGGTATAGCGTTTGACGATATCCCGCATCTGGATCATTATCTTCTGCCTCCCGGCACAATGCCGCCGCCGGGCCGCTGCGATTCACCCTCCATGCGCCGGGGGAAGGTGCCTTCACCGCCGCCCGGTATGGAGAAGTTCATCCCGGGGTCGGTGCTCTGTAAGGCGGCCGAACGGACGACCAGCACCTCATCGCCGGCCGACAGCCCGGAGGTGACGGCGGCGTAATCGGTATCGGACAGTCCGGTGGTCACATAGGTCTTGACACCCGGCTCCTCCTTGGTGGCCGCAACCCCTTCCCGGTACAGCCACACATAGCTGCCCTGCCGGTCAGATTGCAGCGCCGCCAGGGGGATCAGCAGCGCGCCGGTCTGCTCGCCCGTCAGGATTGTCGCGGTGCCGTTCATGCCCAGCTTCAGCTGCTCATCGCCCGATACTGACAGCGTGACCTGATATCCCGTGATTCCTCCTGAGCTTTGCCCGACCTGTGAAACGCGGCTGACCTCGGCCTGATAGGTCTTCTCAGGCAGCGCGTCCATCACCAGCGCTGCCTGCTGGCCGGGCTTGACCTTGATGATGTCCAGCTCATCCACCGTGACGGTCATCTCAAAGCCGTTTCCGACGTAGAGGCTCAGCAGGCTGTCATCCTTCAAGGCCTCCTGTCCATCCGCGACCGTTGCCTCGGATATGATGCCGGCCTCGGGCGCGTATATCATGGGATCGGCAAGAAGCGCTTTGGCTTTCTTCAGCTCTTCCCACTGATCAGCGCGCTGCTCGATCTTATCCCTGTACTCATCGGACCACTCGAGGTTATTAAGCTCAAACAGCTTGGTGGTGCGGCTGTGGACGCCGTTGATTTTAGCCGGGACGCTCCCGATCGTGCCATCCAGGAAGGAAGTGACCAGGTAGGGAAGGTTCACCTCGGCCTGCGCCTGGGCCACCACCGCGCTGCCGGATACCACCTGAACAGTATCCCCCGGCATCACCCTGCTATCGGGGAAGGTGAGGGTCATGGTGCCATCTTCTATCCGTACTACGGTGCCCGTATACCCGCTGATGCCCGAGTGCACCGTATAGGTTCCGCCGATCACGGCGCCGGTCTGGGCGGGAACGGTCACCTTCATCTTTTCATCAAGAGACAGGAGCATCAAGCCGCCGTCGCGTTCCATGACTTCCCGGATGGATTCGCCCGGGGCGGCGTAGATGGCCTTCACCCGCCCGGCCGCGCCCGCGGTGATGGATTTAGTGTCGCTCTCTTTTACTGCCAGGGAGAGGATCTCGCTGTCCAGCGCGGCGATCCCGGTTTCAAGGGTCTTGATCGTCTGCTCGATCTTATCCTTGTCAAGCGACAGCAACGGCGTGCCGGCTTCCACCGCGTCGCCCGCCTGTACCAGGATTTCTTCCGCCTTGAGTTCAATCGGGGCCTTCACCTGCTCCACTTGAGGAAGATTCAGCGAACCGGTGCTGATCACCTGCTGGGACAGGCTGCCCGCGCTCGCCGCGACGCGGGTATAGCTGATCCCTTCGCCCTGCTCCGCCTGGCCGCTTGCCTGCGTATACCTGTAGCCGCCGTAGACAGCACCTGCGATCAAAGCGACGGCCGCCAGTATTTTAAGTGTTTTTCCAATTACTTTCTTCATCACGCTTGCTCCTTGTTTATTCCTTCCCCTTCATTCTACAAATGAAATAAGGACAGAATGTGTCTGGTTTGAAAAATTCACGCGGAATTGACAAATCAATCGCAAGAAGCCAGTATTTGACCGGTCTATTTACCGCCGCGCACGCCGCGACGGTTGCCCGCCCCTTTTTCTCCCATTCTCTTTATGTTATAATCACTCCATCTGTGGAGGTATGAAAGCGATGCATGTACATGTCTTTGACTCACAGCGGCAGACGGCGCTGGCTGCGGCCAGTCTGTTCGCGGCGAAAATACTGTCAAAGCCGGACGCCGTGCTTGGCCTGGCGACAGGGTCCACTCCGGTGGAGACCTATAAACTATTGATCAAGTGGCATAAGGACGGGATGCTCGATTTTTCACGGTGCCGCAGTTTCAACCTGGATGAGTATGTGGGCCTGACGCCCGACCACCCCTGCAGCTACCGCCGCTTTATGGATGTAGAGCTGTTCAATCATATCAATATGAAGGAAGCCAGCGTGCCGCTGGGATCCGCTCCGAATCTTCAAACTGAAACCCGCCGCTATGACGCGATGATTGAACAGGCAGGCGGTATTGATATCCAGCTGTTGGGTCTTGGACAGAACGGTCACATCGGTTTCAATGAGCCGGACCGCTCCTTCAGCTATGGCACGCAGGTGGTCACCCTGACAAAGAATACCATCAAGGCCAACCGCCGCTTTTTTGGCAGCGAGAAAGATGTGCCCAGGCAGGCCATTTCGCTGGGTATCGGCGGCATCATGAAGGCCCGGCAGATCGTGCTGATTGCTTACGGCGTCAGCAAGGCGCAGGCCGTTCGGGATATGATCAAGGGACCTGTCGATCCCATGTGCCCGGGAAGCGTTTTGCAGCTTCATCCGGATACTGTCATCCTGCTTGACGCTCAGGCGGCCTCCCTGCTGTAAACTGTGGACGCCTCTGTGCATAGATCAAGGTTCCCTCTCCTTTTTGGGCGCCTGTCCCGGTTTTCTTCTCCACAGCCTGTGGAATGGCGATCTGTGGATAATGAGGATAAGCTAATAATCCCAGGCAAAGGCAGGAGAGGTTTCAGCCGGATTGCCCATCCATAAGGCCGCACGGTACCGCCAGCGCGCAAGGCAAGAAAAGCCATGAAGGGAACAATGAGCCGGGATGATCCTTTGGCCCGCCTAAACAGGGATATCAACCGGATATCCACGCCAAAGAGCCTATTTGTCTACAGCTTGTCCACCGGGGAAAATTATGCGCCGTCAAGCTTTGGGCCCCTTATCCACCGAATCCACAGCCCCTACTACTACTACTGCCTATATATTCTACGACTGCTCCAGCGAAAGGACGTGCCACTATGCGGTTTACAGTACAGTCAGACGACATCAATCACAGCTTGAACCTGGTGACCAGAGCGCTGCCCCAAAGATCCCCCAAGGATGTATACGAGGGTGTGTTCATTGAGACGACGGAAGAGGGCGTGCAGCTGACCTGCACTAACGGCGAAATGAGCATCAAGACCCTGGCCCCCGCCATCATCGCGGAAGACGGCTGCGCCCTGCTGCCCGCAAAGCTATTGGCGGAGCTGCTGCGCAAGATGAACGGAGAGATATCCATCCAAACGGAGGATGCTCAGAAGGCGCTGATCAACGCCGAGGGAAGCAAGACGACAATGATGTGCCTGGATGCAGGCGATTTTCCGGATATTGAGGATATTGCCGGCGGTTTTGTGACGACCCTTCCCCAAAACAGGCTGCGTGAAGCGGTCAGCCGTATCATCTTCGCCATTTCGGCGGATGAAACGCGCCCGATCCTCACCGGCTGCCTGATGGAGACCTATCCCGAAGACGTCCGCTTCATTTGCCTGGACGGCTTCCGCCTGGCGATGCAGCGGGTGGCGGTCAGCCATAGCCTGCCTGCCGGCAAGGAGACGCAATCCTCCGTGCTGCCGGGCAGCATCATCGGAGAGATCAGCCGCATGGTCGAGGATAGCGGTGAGCCTGTTGAGCTGCATTGCACTGCCAGCCACCTGATGGCCAGGTTTAATAAGACCAAGGTGTACAGCCCTTTGATTCCGGGCGAATACATCAACTATAAGCAGATCCTGCCCGCGACCTGGACGACAGCGATTCGCGTGGACAAGGCGCAGGCCATGTCCGCTATTGAGCGCGCCGCCCTGATCGCCAGAGAGAGCAGCTCCTATCTGCTGAAAATCAAGGTAGACGAAGATAACCTGACCATCATGGCCAACGCGGAACGTTCCAGCGTCGTTGAAAAGGTAGCCATCGACTTTGAGGGATCGCCGATTGATATCGCCTTCAACGCGCGATACTTGATCGACGTGATCAAGAATATTGATACGACTGATCTGGCCCTTCGTTTCAACACCAATGTCAGCCCCTGCGTGATCTGCCCTGTCAGCGGCAACCAGTACACTTACCTTGTGCTGCCGGTGAGGGTGTCGGAATAGACGGATAGCGCCAGCGCTGACGCGCTGATGATGGGAGCAAGATACGAACAGCACCAGATACGCAAAAGTTGTGATAGCCGGGGAAAGGGGTATATTCCTGCTTTCACCGGCTTTTCATTTTAAGGAAGAGGCGGATGGTAAAAAGGGTATAATCAACCGGTCTCATTTTTGAGTTAAATTTTTAATAATACATAATACTCTAAAATATAAATGTTAGGGAGGAACCATATGTCTGAACTGCTCAGTACAAGCAAACTGTCCAAAAAATACGGCAGCCGTTTTGCTTTGAAGGACGCGGATATCCATATCAAGCAGGGAGATATCTACGGGTTGATCGGCAGAAACGGCGCCGGCAAAACCACGCTTCTCAAGATGATCAACAGCCAGATCGTCAAAACCTCAGGAGAAATCTATACCGGAGGCAAAGCGATGAAGTTCGGATGGCCCGGCATCAAGATCGGCGCCCTGGTGGAAGCGCCCGGCCTGTATCCGGACTGCAATGCGCACGATAACCTGATGTACAAATGTGTCTCCATGGGCGTCTACAGCAAGGCGTATGTCGACGGGCTGCTTGCCCGTGTCGAGCTTCAAAATACGGGGAAAAAGAAAGTGAAGCAGTTTTCCCTGGGGATGAAGCAGCGCCTGTCAATCGCCCTGGCGCTGGTGAATGAGCCGGACCTCTTAATACTCGATGAACCGATCAATGGCATGGATCCGCAGGGAATCAGGGATATCCGCGAAATGCTGGTCAGCGTCAACCGTGAAATGGGCGTGACCATCCTGATCTCAAGCCATATTCTTGATGAGCTGGCGAAATTTGCCACGACCTATGGCATTATCAAGGACGGCCTGGTGCTGCGGGAATTCACCAGGGAAGAGCTGGAACATGAGAACCGCTCCGGCATCGAGGTGGAAAGCCCGCAGATAGAGGCCGTCGAATCCCTTTTGCGCGATGAAATGCATTTGGGTGATATGCAAAGAACAACCGAGGGTAATCTAATGATCCGTGATGGCGTGGAGCGCTATGGGGATATCAGCCGCTTGCTTTTTGATAGAGGCATCTACGTATCGCAGTTCTCCGTGCGCAGCGAGTCGCTTGAAGACTATTTTATGAGAATGACAGGAGGAGCCAGGATATGAGGCGCTACTTTTTGATGGATATGAGAAGGCTGTTCCGCACGCGCGGCTTTTACATTGCGATGCTCGTGTCCGTCTTTTTTCTTTCTATCTTTGCCCTGGCCAGTTACTATGTGACCGGCATAGCCGAAGAGTTTGTGCCCGGCAGCGAACAGATGCTTAACCCTCAGCTGATCAGCCAGGCAAGGGCTCAGATGACATTCAACTTCTTTTTCAGCTTTTTCTTCAGCCTGCCGGGCATGCGGATGCTGCACATGCTTCTCAGTCTGTTTGCCGCGGGGTATCTGTCCAAGGAGCATCAGTCGGGCTATCTGAAGAATATGCTGTCACTGCCCGGCATGCGCGGCAAATGGATGGTATCAAAGACGTTGATCATGCTGCTGGCCACCTTGATATTTTACGCCGTGTTCGGGCTTGCCTGTGTGCTGGTTCTCCTTTTTTACGGCAACCCGGTGGTGATCAAGCTGACCGAGCTGGTCCCCTTTCTGTTGGGCCAGGTAACAGTTGATATGGCGCTGTACGCCGTGATCATGCTGGTTGTGATGCTCTTTCAATCCAAGGCCGCCGCGGTGGTGGTCGCCCTGATCCTCAGCCTCAACATGCAGGCGCTTCTTTATCTGCTGATCGACTGGGTCGGCATCCTGCCCATTAAGCTGACCAGGTACGGCATGATGAACCTGGCCGAGAAGGCTCAGATGCCCGGCAGCATGTCGAGCCTGATGAGCGGCGCCGGCATGGGGCGCATGACCGGCGTCACCGGCGGAAATACCAATCCCGACCTGCTGCTTGCGATAGCGGGCGGCGTGTTGATCTTATTCCTGCTGCTGAGCGCGCTGTCACTGAGAAAGGTGGACTATAA
>CAYZRZ010000005.1:0-29477 GCA_964480995.1 uncultured Christensenella sp. | reverse complement strand
TAGGGCAGCAGAGCGATGGCGCGGGCGCGCTTGATGGCCTCCGCCAGCTGACGCTGGTGCTTGGCACAGGTGCCCAGCATGCGGCGGGGGGAAATCTTGCCGCGCTCACTGATGTAGCGGCGCAGACGGTTAACATCCTTATAGTCGATGAACTCGACTTTGTTCGAACAGAAATCGCATACCTTGCGCCGTGGCCTGCGGCCGCCGCGCGGGCGCATTTTTCTATCGCCTCTATCTTCCGACATGGTCTTCCTCCTTCATTGGCGCTGCGCTTCTTTAGAAGGGCAGCTCTTCGTCGTCTACCTTGACAAACCCGCCGCTCATGCCGCCGGCCGAGGGGGACATGCCTTGCTCCGCGGGACGGCCGGAACCGCCTTCACCCTCCCCGCGGGGAGAGAGGAACTCAACATCGTCCGCGTTGACCTCGAGGCTGGCGCGGGTGGTGCCGTCCTGCGCGGTGTAGGTACTCACCCTGACAGAACCCACGACGGCAACCTTACGGCCCTTGGCCAGATAGCGGTTGCAGTTTTCGCCAAGCTGCCTCCAGGCTGATATGCGGAAGAAATCCGCTTCAGGCTGGCCCGCTTCAGCGTTAGAAGCGCGTCGGCGGTTGACAGCAACCGTGAAAGAACAGACAGAGTCTCCGGTGGATGTACTGCGCATCTCAGGGTCGCGGGTCAGATTGCCGATAATAAACAGCTTGTTCATTTCCTGCCTCCTTATTCTGCCTCGGGGGCGCTTTCTTCTGCCTGCTCGGATACTTCCGCAGCAGCTTCGGGGGCCGAAGCCTCGGGCGCCGAGGGTGTGATGCGCGCGGTGCGCGGTTTCACGCCGGTGGTCTTGTGTTCGATGCGCGTGGTCAGGTAGCGGAGGATATTATCCGTAATGCCCATGTTACGCTCGATCTCTTTGGGAACAGAAGTCTCTGCCGTGTAGTGTACCAGCACATAGTACCCTTCGGGCAGATCGTTGATGGGATAGGCCAAGCGGCGCTTGCCCCACTCGTCAACCTTGTCAACCGTGCCGCCGTTTTGCTCGATCATGCCGTTGAAGCGCGCGATCAATTCCTTGCGGGCTTCCTCTTCGACGGTGGGGTTGATGATGTAAACCAGTTCATAATTCATGCCTTTCACCTCCTCATGGACGTATGGCGCCATGTCTTGCATGGCGCAAGGATGTGCCGAAATATTATTATACAGATTCCTTTTGGCTTATGCAAGGAGTTGCCTGAAAAAATGAGTGAGTCCGGCCTATTTTTTCTCCCCCTGCGCGCCGCTGGCGGTATAGTACACCGTGCTTCCCGGCGCTACGCTGGATGTGATCCAGGCGTTGCCGCCGATCACGCTGCCCTCGCCTATCCTGGTGTCGCCGCCCAGGATGGTGGCGTTGGCGTAGATGATCACATGATCGCCGATGTCGGGGTGGCGCTTGACGCCTTTGACGGGGTTGCCCTGTTCGTCCAGCTCGAAGGATTTGGCGCCGATGGTCACGCCCTGGTAGAGCTTGACATGGCGGCCCAGACGCGCGGTCTCGCCGATGACGACGCCCGTGCCGTGGTCGACGCAGAAGTATTCGCCGATGGAGGCCCCGGCGTGTATGTCGATGCCGGTCTTCTGATGGGCGTACTCTGTCATAATGCGGGGCAAAAGCGGCAGCTTCAGCAGGTACAGCTCGTGCGCCAGGCGGTAGATCATGGCGGCGTAAAAGCCCGGATAGCACAGGATGATCTCTTCAAATGAGGAGGCGGCCGGGTCGCCGTTATAGATGGCTTCGATGTCGGTGAGCAGCACGCGCTTGATCTCGGGCAGCTTCTGAATGAACCGCTCGCCGACGCATTCCGCGTCACAGCCCAGCTCAGGGCCGAAGGGCAGGGCCAGGGCGGCCTGCTCCATCAGCCGCCGGTGGACGCGGCCCAATATATCCCGCGTGCTGTCCGCCCGCGGGTTGGGGAAAAAGCGCGGAAACAGGATGGTCTGCAGATCGCGGATCAAGCGGGTCACCTCCTGCCTGATGGGCAGCAGCTCCGTATTGAAGCGGGCGCAGTTGCGGTCGAGCTCGCCCAGTTCCCCGATGACGCGGTTGATCAGGTTTCCGTCCTTGCCTGCTTGCATAATGTCCTCCGAATGATAATATATAGAATGTATGCAATCGGGCCGTATAAGTCAATACGGGCCGTAAAATTGGCAGGACAAAACCGGGTTATGGCGAATACATAGGCATCAAGCAAAGGAGGAAATGCTGTGATCGGCGATGACAGCCTCAGAGAGATTTATCAGGACGGCGAAACGATATATGACGGCAAGATCATCCGGGTGGAAAAATGGCGCGTAAGCCTGCCTGACGGCCGGGAGGCCGCGCGCGAGGTGGTGATCCACAAGGGGGCCGCCGCCATTGTGCCCGTGGACGCGCAGGGCATGGTGACATTGGTGCGCCAGCACCGCGTGGCGCTGGATACCTTTACCTGGGAGATACCGGCCGGCAAGCTGGACAGCGTGTCGGAGGATCCGCTGGACTGCGCCAAGCGAGAGCTGGAGGAGGAGACGGGCCTGCGCGCCGCCAATTGGCGCAGGCTGAGCCATGTGATCACCACGCCCGGTTTCTGCACCGAGCAGATCAGCATCTACCTGGCGACGGAGCTGAGCCAGCATGAGGCGCACGCCGACCAGGATGAGTTCCTGCGGCTGAATAAGATGCCGCTGGATGAGGCGGTGAACCGCGTGATGGCGGGCGAGTTCCGTGACGCCAAGACCTGCCTGGGGCTGCTGATGGCCGCGCGCGTGCTGGCCGACCAGCCCAGGCTGCCCCGCTGGGGCGACGGCATGCCGCCCAACCGGCGGATGGCGGGCTTCCCGGTGGCTCAGGGCTGAGGCGGCAGGATCATGCGATTTTTACAGGACCTGCTGGCCGATTTGACAGGGGAGAGGGGCTCGGATTATTTGCTTGCCCTGAGCGCGGAGGATATGCGCAGAGCCTTTCGGCACTTAAGCGCGCTGGAGGGCGAGCTGGTGCGCCTGCGGCCTCCCAGAATGTCTGACGCGGGTGATCTGTACGCCTATGCCCGCGATGAGGAAAACAGCCGCTACGTGCTGTGGGAACCGCATCAGAGCGTGGCGGACAGCCGGGAAGTGCTGCGCGGCATCATCCGCCGCAACCGCCGCGGGCTGCCGGCTACCCTGGCCATCTGCCTCAGGCAGGATGACCGGCTGATCGGCACGATCGGCTTTCAATGGATCAACATCGAAAGCCGCAGCTGCGAGATAGGTTACTCCATCGCCCGCAGGCTGTGGAACCGGGGCCTGGCGACGGACGCGCTGAAGGCCATACTGCCTTTCGCGTTTGATACCCTCGGCCTCAACCGCGTGGAGGCCAGGCACGATGTATTAAACCCTGCCTCCGGCCGCGTGATGGAGCGCGCCGGCTTCAAGCCGGAGGGCATATCGCGGGAAAGCTTGATGCTCAAGGGCAGGCTGGCCGATATGGCGAACTACGCGCTGATCAAGGAAGAATATATCAAGGCAAAGAAGCGGTGAGAACGGTTTTTCTGTGCCGCTGTAAAAAGGCCTTATCCGCTCTCCCCTCCTCAATATTAAAAGAAACTGAGATAAGCTATGCAAGCAAAACTGACCTTCGCCCTGTGCATGGGCATATTCGGAACCATCCCCCTGTTTGTGCGGCTCATCCCCTTGGACAGCGCTGAGATCGCCTTCTGGCGGGCAGCGCTGGCTTCCTTTTGCATATTTGCCTATTTCGCGCTGCGCGGCAAAAAGTTGAAATTTTCCGAGTACAGGGGAAAGATGGGCCTGCTGCTCTTATCCGGCGCTGTCATGGGCATCAACTGGGTCACGCTGTTTGAAAGCTACCGCCACACATCCGTCTCGGTGGCGACGCTTATTTATTATACCGCCCCCATTCTGGTCACGGTTGCCAGCGCGGTCTTTATGCGGGAAAAGGTCAGCCGCTTCCAAGCGCTGTGCATGGGCATGACCATGCTGGGGCTGGCGCTGATCGTTAATCCCGCGGGCGGCGGGGGAGGGACTGTGTGGCTGGGCATAGCGCTGGCCTTGAGCTCCGCGGTACTGTATGCCACCGTGATCATGATCAACCGGTTCATCAAGGATGTGCCCGGCGTACAGCGCACGCTGCTTCAGTTTGGGGCCGCCATGCTGGTGCTTCTTCCCTATGTGCTGCTGACGGGCGGTATGGGGATCGGCAGCATCGATATCAAAGGGATGCTTTCTCTGCTTGCCATCGGCGCCATCCATACCGGCCTTGTCTACTGCCTGTATTTCGAGGCGATCCGGACGCTGAAGGGCCGTGAGATTGCCATCCTCAGCTATATTGACCCCGTGTTGGCCGTGCTGCTTTCCGCCCTGCTGCTGCATGAGCCGCTGACCGGGGTGCAAATACTGGGCGGGGCGATGATCCTGCTGTTCACATTTTTAAGCGAGCGGGGCAGCATGAAACAGGTTGAGAAAGCGGTGAAGGGCTGACAGCGGCAGCAAGGGCGGCGGCATTTGGCGCATAACTGCCGGTAGGCAAAGCACAGGCTGCATAGAATACAGGCTCCGTGGAGGATCAATCCTGCGGAGCCTGTTTTAACGGGTAAAAACCTGGCATCATATCACCGTGACACGGAGGGCAAGCTTATGACCTATCAGGAATTTCTGAACAAACTGTCAAATCCGGCAAAAAACGGCCTTTTGAATGAGGGCATCGATGATTTTAGCAAGCTGTCCGCGCTGACGGAAAAGGAGCTGCTCTCATTCCATGGTATCGGCCCCAAGACGCTGCCGATCGTGCGCGAATGCCTGGCGCAGGAAGGCCTGAAGCTGAAGGAGCGCACATAGAGGAGAGGCACGGCTGGTCTCACCCGCGCAGCTTTTACTCCTTGCTGACTCTGACCGCGATCTCCAACGCGACCAGGAAATTGGTCAGCTGGTGGTCCTTCTCCAGATCGTTGCTGAGAATGCGCTGCTCCCACTTCGGGGCGTCCAACAGGTCGCCGGTATAGAAGAAGGTGTAGTATTCAAGCCCTTTGAAATCGCACAGGGCCTGGATGCCGCTGCACTCCATATCAACGGCGATGCAGCCTTCATCGCGGCGCTTCCCTGCGTTGCCGCGCGTTTCGCGGAAAAGGGCGTCGGTCGTCCAGCAGCGGCCGGATACGTGGGGCAGGCCAAGCTCTTCAAGGATTCCTGCCACTCTGGCCGCGTTTTTAACGGTGATATAATCGGCAGCCGGGGCGTAGTGATAGCTCAGCCCCTCATCCCGGTAGGCCTCGGTGGGCACGATCAGCCGGCCTTCGGTGAGCTCGCTTGACAGCGCGCCGCAGCTGCCAAACAGCACATAGTGCCTGGCGCCTGTCAGCAGGATGACTTCTTCCAGATTGGTGCCGCAGCCCGCCGAGGTGATGGGGCTTAAATAAAAGGCAATGGTCCGGCCTTTGTACACCGTTGTATAGATGTGCTTGTCGCCGTTCAAGGCCATGATGGTGGCGGCTTCCCGGCAGTCAAAGCGCTCCAAAGCATGGTCGATCACCGTTTTTGAGAAGGTGATGACGCAGACATCGGCGATCTTCCCGCCCGGCGTATAAAGGTCCTGCGGGCCGAAGATGGGGGCGGTGCTCCGGTCAAAGCTGGATGTGATCATAGGGTCCTCCCGATTGTATTTTGATTAGCGTGAGAACGCTGCTTATATCCTGATGTATGCCGCAAGTGCAGTGGTGATTGTATCAGTTCATTTCCGTGCCTTCCGTGTTTTCCGTGCATTCCGTGGTTGGTCATTTCAGTTGATGGGGGAAACGAACCACAGAACACACGGAATACACAGAAGCAGAAAATATCCCCGTTCTCCGGTTAACGCTCACCGCGGTGTGCCGCGTCATTGGTGTTCATGGTTCCGCGAAAAACGACCAGGCTTTGAAAGAGATACTCCGTCACGAAGTTGATCACCATCGTGCCGCCCAGCACCAGGTACTCATTCCAGCCTATCCCCGTTAGCGCGTCCCCCCACCAGGTGCTCAGCGGGGTAAAGACGGCGTAGTACGCGAGGACCAGGGCCATGGCCTTGGACATATTGACGGATGAGCGGAAAGTGAAGCGGCGGTTGAAGGTCAGGTTCCAAATAACGCTCAGCACCAGGGCGATCAGGTAGCTGGGCCAGTAGGGAAGGCCTGTCAGCTCATTGAGCAGGGCGAACGCGCCCGCCTGGATCAGCCCCGCTGAAATGGAAAATAGCGTAAACTTGATAAACTGCCACGCGGTCTGCCGCCCGCTTAACTTTGCGGGCCTGCCTTGCTCTGCCATATTGCCTGCTCCTTTTCGTGATCCATGGCGCATTATAACAAATAACGGCGGCACGTGTATATCTTATGCAGGTTTACACATACCCCGTGAGGGTATAATTGTCACTGATGAATCTGAGGAGGATGAAAGAGATGAAGGTTGTAATCATCGGCGGAGTGGCCGGCGGGGCCAGCGCCGCGGCCCGGCTGCGGCGTCTTGACGAGAAAGCCGAAATCATTGTGTTTGAGCGCGGGGAGTATATTTCCTACGCGAATTGCGGCCTGCCCTATCACGTGGGCGGCGTGATCGAGGAGCGGGATGAGCTGCTGCTGATGACGCCCGAGCTGATGAAGGATCGCTTTAATGTGGATGTGCGGGTGCGAAGCGAAGTGACGGCCATCGACCGGGCGGGCAAGTCAGTCGAGGTCAAGGGGCCGGACGGCAGGCTGTACCAGGAAAGCTACGATAAGCTGCTGATCGCCACCGGGTCCTCGCCGCTGAGGCCGCCGATCCCCGGGATCGATTCCAAGCGGATCATGAGCCTGTGGACAGTCGGCGATACGGACAGGATCAAGGCGGCTGTCAGGGAAGGCGTGAAGAGCGCCGCTGTGATCGGCGGCGGTTTCATCGGGCTTGAGATGGCGGAGAACCTGCGGCATCTGGGGCTTGAGGTCTCCGTCATTGAGGCACAAAACCAGGTGATGGCTCCTCTGGATTATGAGATGGCCCTGCCCGTGCACGCCAGGCTGCGTGAGGCGGGCATCAGTCTCTATCTGGGCGACGGGGTGGACAGCTTTGAAGACCGGGGACATGCCGTCAACGTCAAGCTCAGGAGCGGTGCCGAGGTCCGGGCGGATCTGGTCATCCTGTCCATCGGCGTGCGGCCCAACGGTGAGCTTGCCCGCAATGCCGGCCTGAGCCTAAACCGCCGCGGCGGCATCGTGGTGGATCAGGAAATGCGCACGGAGGATCCCGATATTTTTGCCGTCGGAGACGCCGTGGAAGTGCGTGATTTGGTATCAGGCGAGCAGACCATGATCCCTCTGGCCGGTCCCGCCAACAAGCAGGGCCGGATTGTTGCCGCCAACATTCTGGGCGGGCACGAGAAGTACAAGGGCTCTCTTGGCACCTCAGTGGTCAAGCTGTTTGATATGACGGTCGCGGCGACCGGTGCCAATGAAAAGGCATTGAACAGCCGCGGCCTCCAGGAGGGGCGCGATTACCGCCGGATCATCATCCGCCAGAACAGCCACGCGGGCTACTATCCGAATGCAGAGCCGATGTATCTGAAGCTCTTGTTCGCGGCGGATGGCAGCCGCATTCTGGGCGCGCAGATCGTGGGCGGGAGCGGGGTGGATAAGCGCATCGATACCATTGCCACCGCCATGCGCCTGAACGCGCCTGTGCGCGAGCTGGCGGAGCTGGAGCTGGCCTACGCGCCGCCCTACTCATCGGCCAAAGACCCGGTCAACATGGCGGGCTTTGTGGCCGGCAACGTGTTGGATGGCCTGACCGGATTTGCCGCCTGGGACGCGATTGATCAGGAAAACGATGCCCAAATTCTTGATGTGCGCGAAGACTGGGAGGTGGAATACTATGCCATCCCGAAATCCAGGGTGATTCCCCTGGGCGAGCTGCGCGGCCGGCTCGGCGAGCTGAATCAGCAAAAAGAGATCATTATCTTCTGCGCCGCGGGCGTGCGCGCCCACACAGCGGCGCAAATGCTCAGGAACAATGGCTTTAGCCATGTGAAAGTCTATCCCGGCGGCGCGTATTTCTATGAGGCGACGCACAAGGGATAAGCAGGCGGGATCCGCCTGAGCCGGACAGAATTCCGTTCATATACAAGACCCTCCCGATATTAGAGTGTCGGGAGGTCTTGATTAACTCATCGGCCTGCTACAGAGGTAAACTCAACTTTCAGTTTCATCCCCAGCCCTTCTGCCAAGCGGCTCAAGGTACGTAAGGATGGATTACCATTTCCTCGCTCCAGCTTGCTGATGTCGCTTTGGTGGATACCGGTACGCTCAGCAAGCTGCTTTTGTGTCATTCCAGTCTTTTGACGCGCTGTTATCATTGCTTGAATAATGGCAAACTCAGCCTCCAGTGCGTCGTACTCTGCCTTAAAGGCAGAGTCTTTCAGCTGTTCGGCGAGATATTGATTGAATTTGCTCACTGTACATTCTCCTTTCGTGCGAGAAAATCATTCTTGTAGGCGATTGCCCGCTCAATCTCTCCTGGAGGTGTCTTTTGTGATTTCTTGATAAATCCATTTGTAAGTACAATTTTATTATATAGGATAAATCCCATATGTCAAGGGGATAATCTTTGTATTTTACAATTCTGTTGACGGTTGTTGACGCAGTCTCTGCTCTCACGCAGGTCAAGGGGAATCGGTTTGTACGATGCGCAGGAGAGAGGCGTAGAGTATATCGGAATACGCCATTGCTTTCGCTCAATCCTCTCTTTTGATGATCACCGACTCGATATACACCACCTTATTCTCCATCGGGAAGGGGAAGGAGGCCGGGGTGACATCCTGGCCGGCAGCCAGAAGCAGAGCCAGGTCGATCACGGCCTGCGCCTGGGCATGCGCGTCATTTTGCACGGTGCCGTACAGCGCGCCCTGGGCGATCATTTCAAGGGCCGCGGCCGTCGCGTCCACCCCGATGACAGGGATGCTCAGACCTCCCGAAAAGAAGCCTGCCGCCTTCAGCGCGTCGATCGCGCCCAGGGCCATGTCGTCATTGTTGCTCAGCACGCACTCGATGGTATTGCCAAGGCTGTTGAGCAGCATGGCCATGCGCTCCTGCCCCAGTGCCTTTTCCCAGTTGGCGGATTCCTCGGCCAGCTTTTGCGCGGGCAGTCCGCCCAGGCTCAGGGCCTGCTGAGCGGCGGCGCTGCGCAGCTCCGCATCCTGGTGCCCCGGTTCTCCCCGCAGCAGCACATACTGGATAATGCCGTCGCCGTTCAGGTCCTGCTGGGGGCGGGTGTTGAAGTAATCGATGGCCAGTTCCGCCTGCAGGCGGCCCTGCTGGCGCGGGTCGATGCCCACATAGTAGGCCTTTTCGTACAGTTCAAGATCCTCCCGAAGCGGCTCCCGGTTGAACAGGATGATCGGGATATTGTGCTGTTTGGCCAGGCGGATGAGATAGACCGCGCTGGTGCGGTCCACCGGGTTGACCGCCAGCACATCGACGCCGTTTTGTATCATCTGGAGCACCTGATCGTTCTGGCGGTTCTGGTCGCCGTCTGCGGAGACGATCTCCAGCTCCATCCTGCCCTGGGCCTGCTGGCGCAGTTCGGCCATCATGCTCAGGATAAAAGTATCCTTGCCCGCGTAGGCGCATATGGCTACGCGCGGCCCCTGCGCGACAGCACTTGTAAGCGGCAGCATGCAAAGCAATAAGAGAATTGAAAAGATTTTTTTCATGTGTATCCTATCCTATCCTATCCTATCCTATCCTGTCAGTGCAGTAAAGGGAATATCAGCTTCACATTGGCCGCATCGTACATGTTTTCGCGGGTCACCAGCCGGCGGGGACTCAGGCGCACGAAGGGCTTGTCGTCATCATCCAGGATGTCGTCCAGCATGCTGCCGGCGATGTAGCCCAGCGCGTAGGGATCGTCCGCGGCAATGCCATTAAGCTCGCCGGACTCCATCAGCGCGAGGCGGGTCTCCGCGGCATCAAAGCCAAACAGCGCTGTGCCGTCCTGCCCGTGTAGGGCCAGCGCGGCGTCCAACGATATGTCTGAAAGGGCCAGGATGGCGTCCGGCTGCAGAGTCCCTGCGCGGTGGAGCGCGTCGGGGGCGAGGATGGAATAGGAAAGGCCTGAGAGCCCCGCCATGATTCCCTTCAGTCGAAGCGTATCCCGCGCTTCCAGCTCGTTTCCGATGATCAGCACACTTCCGCCGGGGAATAAGCCGGCGGCGTGAGCGCCCAGCGTCCGGCCGCCTGCCTCTTCATCCGGCAGCGCGCAGATCTCACCGCGCACCTCTTTGCCCAGCACGATGACGGGCAGACCCTTGTCATGCAGGGCGGGCAGGTAGTTCTCCGGCTTTTCGCTGAGCAGGTAGAGAGCGCTGAAATTTTCATAGGAGGTCTTCCGGTTAACCGGATCAAGATCTGAAAGCCTTTCGACGCTCAGGGTACCGCCGCGCTCCTGCACCGCTTCCTGCAGGCCTTTGCGCAGCTGCATCAGGTAGGTGCCGGTATCGTCCTCAACAAGCAGCAGCGCGCCCTGGATCTTCGAAGCCGGCCGCATGCCGTCCTCCGCGTTAAAGCCCCAGATGATCAGCCCTGCGGCCAGCGCCGCGCAGATCAGGGCGAATATCACCGTACGCCTCATTTCTCCTCACCTCCTTGATGCAGCGGCAGGCGGATAGTGACCGTGGTGCCTTCATCCTCCTCGCTGACGATTGTCAAACCGTAAGGCTTGCCGTAGGTGAGCACGATGCGCTCGTGCACATTTTTAAGCCCGATGCCGCTGGCGCCCACCGCTTCTGTCAGAAGGGTTTTACGCTTCTCAAAAGGAATGCCGATGCCGTCATCGGATACCTCAAAGCAGAGGAATTCTCCTTCGCTGTAGGCGCGCACCTTGATCTGCAGCTGCGTGTCCGCCAGCTCATCCATCGCGTGATTGATGGCGTTTTCCACGATCGGCTGCACGATCAGCTTGATGGTATGCATGTTTTTCAGTTCCTCCTCGCACTCGATGGTATAGAGGAACTTATCCTTAAAGCGCATCTGCTGGATAATCAGGTAGTTGCGCACATGCTCCAGTTCCTCATGCACGAGGATGATGCTGCGGCCTTTGGAGATCGATATGCGAAACAGCCGCGCCAGGGCGGACACCATGGTTACCGCCTGGGCGCTGCGCCCGCGCTCCTGCATCCAGATGATAGAGTCCAGCGTGTTGTACAGGAAGTGAGGGTTGATCTGGGCCTGCAGGGCATTGAGCTCATGCAGGCGCTTGGTTTCCTGCTCCTGCACGATCTGATCCATCAGCTGGCGGATGCGCCAAAGCATGTGATTAAAGGCGCTGGATACGCTGCGTATCTCGCGGAAGCCCTTTTCCTGCATGCTGACATTCAGGTCGCCCGCCTCCACCAGGCGGATGCGCTTTTCAAGCGAGCGGATGGGGCGCGTAACCAGGTAGGCCATCATGGCGGCGGCCGCCAGGCAGGCCAGGGCGGCCGCGATCAGCACGATGCTGATGGTGCGGATGAAGGCGCTTTGCAGCTTCAGGATCTCATCGGCATAGGCCACGCCCACCAGCCGCCAGCGCGTCTGGCTGACTGTGGCGGTGATCAGTATGCGTTCCCGGCCTTCTACCCGGTCTTCCGTGATGCCCAGCGTCGCCGTATTCACGGCGGTCCGGTCTTCCGTCAGGATGCCGCTGGCGATCAGGGGCAGCTTGGGGTGGGTGACCAGGGTGCCGTTCTCATCCATCAGATAGACATAACCGCTTTCGCCCAGGGCGATCCCGCCGGATACCTGGCTGAAGGCCAGATAGTCGATATCCATCAGGAGCACGCCCGTGTGCTGCAGGCCCCCCTGTTCATAGGGCACGCTGCGGCTGATCGATATCACATAGCGTCGCTGATTTTCAAACAGGTCCTGCACATGCGGCAGGCTGAAGTGGCTGACCGTGCCTTCCCAGCGCAGCGCTTTTTCAAACCAGTGCGCCTTTCGCACTTCCTCGGGGGAGACCCGCAGCGGGCCGTCCGTTGAGTAGCACAGGCTGCCGTCCTCCAGAAAGAAGGACAGCGTCGCGGTGTCAGAGCGGCTGGAGCGCATAAAATCAAGGCTTTTATGCCAGCCGCTGCTATCGCCGTCAAGGGTCTGCGGCAAAAGCCCCGTGGTATAGTGCAGCGCCCGCAGCATGGAGTCAACATAGATCTCCACGCTGTTCACGCCCTGCAGCACGGTTTCTTTGGTCCGCTCAACCGCGCTTTGCTGGAGCATGCCGCTCACGCGGGGGACGACCAATAGCAGCACGCAGGACAGCACGATGGCCACCAGCAGCAGGAAGGCCGCGGTGAGCACGCTTTGAAGGCTGTATCCGCCGTTTTTAAAGTTTGGCTTGAAGGTCATTCGGACTTGCGCGCCTGACCGGGCGGGAAACCGAAATGTTTTTTGAAGCAGTAGCTGAAGTAGCTGGGGTCCGGCAGGCCGACCTCCCGCGCAACCTGGGCAGTGCGCATCTCGCCTGACGACAGCAGCGTCAGGGCCCTATCCATGCGCAGCTCGGTCAGGTACTGATGAAAGGTCTTCTTCGTCTCCTTCTTGAACACGGCGCTGAAATAGCTGGGGCTCACATGCAGATGCAGGCACAGGTCTTCCAGCGACAGGTTTTCGCGCGTATAGTTATCTTTCAGGTAGCTTTCCGCTGCGTCCGCGATCAGGCGGCCGGAGGATTTGCGGCTCTCGCTGATGGATTGCATCAGCTTGTTCATCAGCGGAAGGAAGAGTTCGCCCGCCTCGTCGGCAGAGGGCACCGTGCCCAGGACCGCCCCGCTGATCCGGTCAAAATCCTCGTCAAAGTGCTCGCGCTCCAGCGACATATCAGGCACAATGCGCAAAAACCCCATTAACAGTTCCATCAGGTAGGTCTGATAGGCTTTGATGGCGGGCTTGCCGCGCCGGCAACGGCCGATGATTTCACCCAGCAGTTCGCGCGCCGCGGCGGATTCGCCGGCTTTGACCAGGTTTGACAGGCGGCGCAGCTGGTAATCGTCCATCATCAGGTCGGTGCTGCTGCCCCGTTCGACATCCTTGATGCACAGCGTATGGTCGGCTCTTGACAGCAGGCTGTACTCCAGTGCGTTGACCGCCTGGCGGGCGGCGGCGGGCAGGGTGGACAGCTCCCGGCAGGCGGTGGATACGCCGATGTGCAGCCCGCACTGCAGATAATAACGCGCGATCTTGCGCGCTTCCTCAATATGGTCGATCAATTCCGAAAAACATTCCTGGCTGTCATCTTCAAGCAAAGAAAGACCCGCCATCATGCCGTTGTAGCGGAAAATATGGGTTTTTCCGTAGCGGTTGAGCACCTCGTCGATGATGTTGCTGACGGCGAAGGGCAGAAGCTCCGGATCGCTCACCTTTTCCTTGCCTGTCTCCTCGCCCACCCGGGCCATCAGCATGGCGTAGCCGGGGGCGGTCAGCGGCTCGCCGTAGCGCTCGGCATGGCTCAGCGCGTCCTGCGGGCTGATGCCGCCGCTGATCAGGGAGGCCAGCAAGGACTCTCGCAGGAAGGGGAGGCTGGTCTGGAAGCGCTGCTTGAGCTGCTGGATATCCGCCCGCTCACGCGCGGCTTGATCCAGGCTCTGTTTTGCCTCCCCCAGCATCTGCACAAATTCCCCCGCGGAAATAGGCTTCAGCAGATAGCCAAGCGCCTTGACCTCGATGGCCTGGCGGGCATACTCAAACTCATCATAGCCCGACAGCACAATGAATTGGGCTGTGGGCAGTATGGCTCGGATCTGCCGGCACATGGTCAGCCCGTTCATCAGCGGCATGCGGATATCGGTGATAATCAGGTCAGGGGACAGGCTCTCGGCTATCTGCAGGCCGGCGATACCGTTGGCTGCCTCGCCCACCACCTCAAAACCAAGGGACTGGAAATCGACCACCTCGCGCAGCCCCTCGCGTATTTCGGACTCGTCATCAACCAGCATCAGCTTGTACAAAACGCTCCCCCTTCGGGTTCTCATGAATGTTGTTTATGTGCCTGCAGTATAGCATTCCGGGGCTTTTTTTGCCAGAGAACGTGGCATGCATCAGGGCAATCTAGCTACAAGAACAGCACCGCTGACCCGACAAATGACAGCGCTGCGCCAAAAAGATCCTTTGGGCGCAGTTTCTCCCTGAGGATAAATACAGATATCGGCAGAATCAGCACAGGCATGATGGACATCAGGGTGGAGGCAACAGCCGCCTTGCTCCACCGGATGGCGATCATCGAGAGCACCACGCCGAACAAAGTCCCCAGCACCGCGCCGGATAGGACGGTGAGACGCCCTCTGGGCGAGCGGATCACATCAAGAAGATGCTTCCAGCGGCGGTCCAGCAGGAATATGACGCCCATACCCAGCAGCCCGCCGATCAGGCGGACCTGTGTAGCTGCCAGGGGCTCTATCTCCTGAAGACCCATCTTGCTGGCAACCGTGCCAAAGGCCTGCGAAAGGGAAGCAATGAACGCAAAAGTGAGGCCCTTTGCCCGGCCGGGTACTGCGCCGCCGTTTTCCTTCAAGCCTATGACGATCGCAATGCCCAGCAGCACAAGCAGCATGCCAAACAGGTTAAGGGCGCTGAGTGTTTCGCCGAAGAACACATATCCGAGGACAGCCGTCAGCACAGGCGCAAAGGAGAAGACAAGCAGTGTCAGGCGCGCGCCGATCATCAAAAAACCCTTCACCAGCAAGGTATCGCCCAGGGAAAAGCCTATCAGCCCGGATAGCAGCAGCCACAGCCAGCTCTCAATGCCTGCGCTCAAAGGCAGCGCGCCAAAGCCCAGCAACAGCGCCGCGGCGGTGATCATCAAAAGGCCCAGGATGATCCTGCCCAGATTCAACGCGCCGCCATCCAGGCCGGCTCCGTTCTTCTCCATGATGACCCCGTTGACGGTCCACATAAGCGCTGCGCCCAGGGCCGCCAAAGCACCCAACTGTTCCATGCAAACACCTCACTTTCCTATTCGATTTCCCAGGCCTTCAGCAGCCTGCGCATATACCCCTGTACGTCCATCCCGTAGGCTGTCTGAAGCAATCCGGGCGACAAGACCTCGCTCACCGGGCCTTTCCCGAGCAGACTGCCTTCGTGCAGCAGGGCGGCGCTGGTGCCATAGAGCTTTGTTAGGCTCAGGTCATGCACCACGCTGATCACGGCGCGGCCGGGCTGTTTGACCCACCGGGCAATCAGCTCAAATATCTGCTCCATGTATTTTAGGTCCAGGTGGTTGGCGGGCTCATCCAGCAGCAGGAGCTTGGGATCCTGAGCAAAGACCTGGGCCAGGAACACCCTTTGCAGCTCTCCGCCGGATAAGGTGAGCACGCTTTGGCCCAGCAGGCCTTCGACGCCTGTCAGCGCGATGGCCTCCCGCACCGCCTGCTCGCCTGCCGCATCCCCGCTGCCCAGGAAGCTCATTTGGGCGTATCGTCCCAGACGGATTATTTCCTCCGCCGTGAAGGCATAGCCTGATCCGTGCCGCTGGCTGAGGGTGGCGAAGGCCTTCGCGCGGGCTTTGTGCTTCATGCGGGCAATGTCCTCGCCCTCAAAGTATACATGCCCCTCATACGCCGCCGTCTGCGCAATGGCGCGCAGCAGCGTGGTTTTTCCGGCGCCGTTGGGGCCTGCCAGCATCAGCCACTCGCCGTGATCAAGCTCGAAGCTGAGGGGGCGCAGGATGACTTTGCCGCCTATAGCGACCGATACCTTGTCAACGCGCAGCATCACCTTGCCCTCCGCGATCTGGAGAAGAGAATCAGGAACACGACCGCTCCTATCAGGGAGGTCACCACGCCCACCGGCAGCTCCGCCGGCTTAAGCAGGGTGCGGGCTGCCAGATCGGTCAGCATCAAGAAGATGGCGCCTGAAAAAAGCACCGCGGGCAGCAGTTTTTTATGGTTGGGGCCGACGATCAGCCGCGCCATGTGCGGCGTAACCAGGCCGACAAAGCCGATCGTGCCGCCCAGTGACACGCACACGCCGATCAGGACCGATACGGCGATCATGACCCGCAGCGTGATGGCGCGCACATTGACGCCGATGCTGCGGGCGTTATCCTCCCCGATGGCAAAGGCGTTGAGCTCACGCGCGCTCAGCAAGAGCCAGGCGGCGCAGGGGATCAGGGCGCATAGGAGGATCAGTACATCCTCATACCCGGCGTCGGACAGGGAGCCCATGGTCCAGAAGGTGATGCTGCGAAGCCTGGGGCCGGAGAAGGTGATCGCCAGGCTGATGAAGGCGCTGACAAACATGGAGAAAATAATGCCGATCAGAAGGATCGTATTGGTGGAGAAACTGGCGTCCAGCCGCCAGGAAAGCGTCAGTACCAGGGCCAGTGACAAAAAGGCGAACACCATCGCCATGGCCACCGGCCCCATGCGCGAAAGGCCCGGCACCGTGATGCCGAAGGCGATGGAAAGCACCGCGCCCAGCGAGGCTCCGGAGGCTACGCCCATGGTGGAACCTTCCGCCAGGGGGTTGCGCAGCAGGCCCTGCATGGCGGCGCCGCACAGCGACAGCGAGGCGCCTACCAGAGCGGCCGACAGGACGCGCGGCAGCCGGACGGTCATGATGATGGACTGCGCCGCGCCGGCTGTGGGCGGCGTGCCGAACAAGGCGCTTGATACCGCCCCGATGACCGAGCGGATGGGCACGGCAACGCTGCCCGCCGATACGCAAAGGATCAGCGTCAGCAGGGTGGCCAGCGAGAACCAAAGGTATTGCAGGGCGCTGAAGCCCTCACGCCCGGCACGGGTCAAGCTGCCGGATCGATCGTTCATGATTCTCCCTTTGCGCAAGGAAGCCGCTGACTTAAGCGGCCTCCTTGCGCTTGTGTATTATTCGGCGGTTTTCGCGGTTTGCCCGCCGGTATGGACGAGGTCAAACAGCCGCTGGGCAGCGTCCGCCAGCCGGGGACCCGGCCGCGATACCTCATCGCTGTCCATCTGCAGCACGCGCAGGTTTTTCACCGCCCGCAGGTTCTCCCATCCCGCGCGGGAGGAGATCTCTTCCGTCGGGGTGGGGCCTTCTCCAAAGTACATGGCGGTGGTGACGATGAAGTCAGGGTCGCGCGCAAGCACCTGCTCCTGAGATACCTCTGCCCAGCCGTTCACATCCTCAAAGGCGTTCTTGAGGCCGACGATGTCCGCGAGCTCCTGCATAAAGGTGCCCTTGCCGGCTGTCCACAGGCCGTACATCAGGGGACTGGCCTCAAAGTAGACGCTGCCGCCTTCGAGGCTTGCCGCTTTCTCCCGCAGAGAATCAAACCTTGCCTGCATATCTTTAATGAGGGCGGCGGCCTCATCGCTCCTGCCGACCAGGGTGCCGATGAGCGTGATGGCTTCATAGGTGCCCGCGATGTCCGTGGCGTTAGTCACGGCGACGGCGATGCCGGCCTTTTCAAGCCGCTCAACCTGCTCGGGCGTCTGGGCCATGATGGCCATGATCACCAGATCGGGCTCCAGCGCGATGATCTGCTCGATGTTGGTTTCCATGCCGGATTGGACGCTGGGCGCATCCAGGGCGGCCAGCGGGTAGTTGGCGTATTCGCCCCGGCCTGCCAGTGTATCGCCGGCACCCAGGGCATAGAGTATTTCCACATCGGAGGCGGTCAGGACGACGACGCGCTGCGCGGGTTCCTGCAGGGTGACTTCGCGGCCGGCCATATCGGTCGCAGCTTGGGCAAGGCCAAGGTTCATGCTGAGCGCGAGGACCAGTGCGAGCATCCGGATGAGCATTTTTTTCATGGGGGTTCCTCCTTCTTTTTCAAATGAACAGGCACTTGCCAGAAAAAAAGGCTGCCCATAGGGGCAGCCCTCAGCAACACAAGGTGTGAGCTTTACTCCGACCCAGAAGTAAACGAACCGTATCGGTCGTTTCTGCGCGTCCAGGTCTCCCGGCTTGGCTTCATCCTCGGGGCCGCCTTCCCGCCTTGCGGCAGTGGCATCCTGGCCCCTCGTCAGCTTCACGGTTACTGGGATAGCCCGGAAATCTCATCCGGTTCCCATCGCTTATCGCGGCGCTTTCGCGCAAACGCGCATGCTGTTCAATTGTTCCTGCATTATAGGCCGGAGGGGTAGGGAAGTCAATGATGATGGAAAAAGGGCCGCGGCTGGGCCGCCGTTCGTGCAATCAAAAAACCGCCGATTACTCAGCGGTTCATACGGTCATGAGGGGGCGCGAATTATTCCTCGCCCTCTTCTTCTTCGTCAAGATACTCCAGGAACAGGTCAAACACCTTCTGGGCGACATCATCGTCGTCGACGGAGACGTAGACATCTTCGCCGTCTTGTTCCTCGATCTTCATGATGACGACGCTGCCTTCCTCGTCGTCTTCATCCTCCTCGGGGGCCATCAGCACGACGTACTCCGCGCCGTCCAGCTCGATGGTGGCCTGGTACTCAAACGCCGTGGTCACGCCGTCTTCGTCGGTCAGTTCCACGATGTTGTCAAATTCCTCTTCCTCTTCAAACGCCGGGATCAGTTCCTTGTTTTCATCCATGTCGGTTTCCTCCTGATGTTGTTGGGGCTTTGGGCGCCTTTTCATGTCCAGATAGCTTTGCAGTATCAGGGCGGCGGCGACTTTATCCACCGTGTCCTTCCGGTCCTGGCGGCGCATGCCGCCTTCGATCAGGGCCATCTCAGCGGACTTGGTGGTGAGCCGCTCGTCGATGTATTCTACCTTCAGGCCCTTTTGTTCAAGCTGAGCGCAGAAATCCCGCGCCTTTTGCGCCTGCGGGCCCATGGAACCATCCATGTTCAGCGGTAGGCCTGCCACAATATACGCTACATTCAGCTCTTGCGCAAGAGATAAAAAATAAAGGCTGTCCGGCCCCCAGCCAATCCGCTGGTATACGCTGTGCGGGCTTGCGATCAATTCTGTTTCATCGGACAGGGCCAGGCCGATGCGCCTGTCCCCGATATCAAGCCCCAGTATGCGCGCCATCAGCCTTCGATGCGGTTGTGCACATAAAAGCGCACAAGCTCTTCAAGTATTTCGTCACGCTCCAGCCGGCAGATCAGGCTGCGCGCCGAATCGTGGCTGGTAATATAGGTGGGGTCGCCGGTCAGGATAAAGCCCGTCAGCTGAGCGATCGGATCATAACCCTTCGCCTGCAGCGCCTTGTATACATGCGCTATGATCTCGGCAGGGGATTCCTTTTTCGTAACGACCGGCTCCAGCTTTGTGGTTCCAAACTGCTCACTCATCGCCTCACCCTCCTCTTTGCTCATTATACCCCTTAAGTATCATGAAAAACAAGCGGAACAGCGCTGTTGACAAGGTTTTTACAAATGCAGAATGCGGCTTTCACCAAAGGCGCATCACAGCGCACATAAGGGGCTGCGCGTAGCTACGGGGCCAATGCCCCTGGCAGGCAGCAGCGCTGCGGACCGCGCCGTCTGCAAGCGTCTTTCGTGAAAGCCGCGAAGATTACCGTGTTCCGATGATGATGACGGCGATGAGCGCGATGACCAGCATAATGATGATGGCGTCCAGCGCCCGCATGGGGATCTTCACCCTGTCGTACAGGCGTTCCTTGAAGCCCTTGGGGGGCGTTTCATGCCCTTTCATTACTTCTTTGCCAGGTACTTGCGCAGGTCGAGCGCGACGGCGATGATGATGACCAGGCCCTGCACGATATAGGTATAGTCACTCTTGAGCCCCATGAACTGCATGGCGATCTTCAGTACTTCAAACACCAGCACGCCGATGAGGATGCCGGAAATGCGGCCGACGCCGCCGTTGACCGATACGCCGCCGATGGTGCAGCCGGCGATGGCTTCCAGCTCGTAGCCCATGGCGGTGTTGACCGAAGCGCCGCCCGATTTGGCCGCCAGCAGGAAGCCGCACAGGCCGTAAAGGATGCCGGCCAGGGTGTAAATGAGGATCTTGGAGCGGGTGACATTGACGCCGGCCACCTCCGCCGCGGCCTCATTGCCGCCGATGGCGTACATGTACTTGCCATAGCGCATCTTGTTGTAGAGCAGCCACATGATCATACCCGCGACCAGCGCGATGATCGCGACATAGGAGATGACGGGGTTGCCGACAAAGCCGGTTGCGATGGTGGTGTACTGGGAGCGCAGGCTGCCCAGGGGCTGCGCGCCGGTCATCACCAGCGCGATGCCATAGACCAGCGTCTGCATGCCCAGGGTGGCGATGAAGGGGGGTACCTTGAACAGCGAGATGACCGACCCGTTTACAGCACCGATCATGGCGCCGATACCCAGCACGATGGCCAGCGCCGCGATGACGGGCACCTCTCCCAGCCAGGGCCAGTACTTGTTGGCGTAGTCTGATTTTTGCAGCAGGATCGCGGACATGCAGGCTGTAAAGCCCGCCGTGCGGCCCGCTGACAGGTCGGTGCCCTTGGTGATCAGGCAGCCTGAGACGCCCAGCGCGATGATGAACCGGATGGCTGTATTGCCTAAAAGGTTACGGATATTGGATTCCCCCAGAAAGTTGGGGCGCAGGATGCTGACGACAATGGCCAGCAGAATGATGCCGATGATGATGACATTGTCCATCAGGAACTTGCCGAATGATTTTTGCTGCCGCAGTGTGGGATTCGCTTGCATGCTCTTGCCCCGCCTTTACTCGAATTGGGTTGCCAGGGTCATGATGTTTTCCTGTGTCGCGTCCTGCCCGTTGATTTCGCCGGTGAGGCGCCCGTCGCACATGACCAGGATGCGGTCGGACATGCCGATCAATTCCGACATCTCCGATGAGATCATGATGATGGATTTGCCCTGCCCGGCCAGGTTCGCGATGATGGTGTAGATTTCGTACTTGGCTCCGACGTCGATGCCGCGCGTGGGCTCATCCAGGATCAGGATGTCCGGGTCATTGGCAAGCCACCGCGAAATCAGCACCTTCTGCTGGTTGCCGCCCGAAAGCGACTTGATGAGCGTCTTGGTGGACGGCGTTTTGATGGACAGCTTGGCGACGTTGTCCCGGACGAGCTGCTCGATCTTGCCCTCATTGAGGAACAGACCCATCTCAAGGTATCGGTCCAGGCTGGCGATGGATACGTTGTCCGCCACCGTGAGCACGCTGAAGATCCCGGTAGCCCGGCGGTCCTCTGTCAGCAGGGCGATACTGCGCTGGATAGCGTCCCGCGGGTGGCTGATCTTCAGATCCTTGCCCTGGTATGTGATGGTGCCCTGGGCGGCGGAACGGATGCCGAAAATGCCTTCCATCAGCTCGGTGCGCTGGGCGCCCACGAGGCCCGCCACCCCCAGCACCTCGCCCTTGCGCAGGCTGAAGGAGATGTTGCGGAAGCTGCGCGGGTTGATGGAGGTGAAGTTTTTCACCTCAAACACCACCTCGCCCGGCTTGTTGTGCTTCTGTGGATACAGCTGGCTCAGTTCCCGGCCTACCATGTGGGTGATGATCTTGTCGGTGGTCAGGTCCCTGGCTTCCCAGGTGCCGATGTACTTGCCGTCACGCATGATGGTGACTTCGTCGGAGATGCGGAGGATCTCGTCCATCTTGTGACTGATGTAGACGATGGCGACGCCTTCGGCTTTCAGGTCCTCGATGATGGTAAACAGGGCCTCCACCTCTCGCTGGCTCAGCGAGCTGGTCGGCTCGTCCAGGATGAGCACCTTGCAGTCCGCGGACACCGCCTTGGCGATTTCCACCGATTGCATCTGGGAAACTGACAGGCTGCCCAGCTTCTGCTTGGGATCGAAATCCATCCTGACCTTTTGAAGCAACCTGCGGGTGTTCTCGTACATGGCATCATGATCCACCACCGGGATGAAGCCCAGCAGGCGCTTCAGGGGATAGCGGCCCACGTATATATTTTCAGCGACGGACCGCTCGGGGATGGGCTGAAGCTCCTGGTGCACCATGGCGATACCCAGTTTCAGCGCCTGCAGAGGGTCGTGAATGACCACCTTCTGCCCCTCATAGATGATTTCCCCTTCATCCATCTTGTAGATGCCGAACATGCACTTCATCAGCGTGGACTTGCCGGCGCCGTTTTCGCCCATCAGGGCATGGACGGTGCCCGGCCGCAGCTTGAGCTGCGCTTTGTCCAGCGCCTTGACGCCGGGAAAGGATTTGGATACATCCCGCATTTCCAGGCGATACTCGCTCATGTGTGATATCCTCCTTATGGGGAACGAGGTGCGTGCGCACCCGCGCACGCACCTCGTAAGGTGTAATCCCTGTGTTTACTTGGCGGCGAATTCCGCCGCGTTTTCCTGGGTGACCTTCACGTAATCAACGGTGTAGTTCTTTTCCAGGGGCTCGCCGGCGGCGGCCTTGATGGCAACGTCGCCCGCGGTGTGGCTCTGGCCGATATGGTCATTGAGCACGGTGCCGGTGATGCGCCCTTCCATGACGAGCTGCACAACTTCGGGCAGAGCGTCAACGCCTACCAGATAGATGTCCTTGCCTACGGTACGGCCGGCAGCGTCGATGCTCTGCAGCGCGCCCAGGGCCATGCCGTCATTGTTGGCGAAGATCACGTCGATTTCATTGCCGAACTGGGCCAATGCGGTCGCGGACAGTTCCTGGCCCTTTTCCTGCATCCAGTCGCCGCGCTGCTCAAACAGCTTGTTGACCGTGAGGCCGGCATCGGTCAGCGCCTTGATGGAGAACTCGGTGCGGTACTGCGCGTCCACGTTCTCAGGATCGCCGACGATCATGACATAGTCGACAACGCCGTTGCCGTTGAAGTCGCCCTTGTTTTCGGTGGCTGCGATGATCTCACCCTGGAAGGTGCCGCTCTGGCGGGCATCGGCGCCGACATAGGCGATCTTGTCCCACAGCTGCATATCTTCTGCGGTGGGCTCACGGTTGATGAACACGGTGGGGATGCCGGCGGCCTTCACCAAGTCAATGATGGTGGCGGCGGCGGTGGACTGCACCAGGTTGATGATGAGCACATCAACCTTATCGGCGATGAAGGTGTTGATCTGGTTGGTCTGCTCGACCTGGTCGCCCTTGCCGTCAACGACGGTGACTTTGTGGCCCATATCGGTCAGGTACTTTTCCAGCTCGTTGCGGTACAGGGTCATGAAGTTGTCGTCATACTTATAGATGGCGACGCCGATGTTGAGGGATTTGCTTTCGGCGGATACGACGGACACCAGGCCCATCATCATCACGGCCGCGAGTACCAGCGCAAGTAACTTTTTCATGTGGATCCTCCCTTTTTTTATATAGGGCCGGCTTCCCAGCCCTTTAATGTGCTTATTGTACCAAAAAGCGCCCAAATGGTAATACAACATCTTACTCAAAACTATTGAATTCTTATTCTGTTGCGGAGTATTTCGGAGGCGCATGAATGATTCATAACAGCACATAGGGCATCCTTACCTTCCGCTGTAAATAGCCCTTTTAAAACTTCGTTGTCCAGTGTAAGATTGATCTGAGCCATGTCGTTTTCCTCCGTTTCATGTTTGGTCTTCTCAACCTCATGATACCAAAGGAGAGCGCTTGGCTCACTTCAATTTACACCAGTATATGGACTCTATCCCAGACCCGCGCATCTCGCGTACTTTCTCTCTTTGCGTTATGTACATATTGGCGCCCTCCTTCTGAAGGCGAAAATGACGTCTCCATTAGGTAGGTCACGGGAAAAGCAAAATCGCACGCCAAAAATGAAAAAGCCCTGTGAAACGGCAGTTGCCGGATTCATAAGGCTTACTCAGAAGTTGGCATTTGATACTTGCTTTGAATGATAATGACTTTGACTAGGCCTTATCTACTTCTTTGTTTCCTGTGATTTGCTGACATTCAAATGTACTTTGAGATTTCCTTCTACCCCTGAGAAATTGTATATCGGGATGTTTTTAAAGTTGAACATATCAGCACAATGGATAGCGCCTGTGAGATGATGCTCGCCTTGCTGTAAATGCCCGCGCAGGAGGAAAACCAAAACCCAACTATCTGTAGTAATCTACCGCAGACAGAAACATCGTTTCCATTTCATTGTGCGGCACATTCCTGTACAGGCCGGGTATGGCGCGCTCTGCATGGCCCATACGCCCCATAACGCGCCCATCGGGCGACGTCAGGCTCTCCACTGCCCAGACCGAGCCGTTGGGGTTATGGCGTATGTCCATGCTGGGAACTCCTTGTTCATCCGCATACTGCGTAGCAATCTGCCCTGCCTGCGCGAATTGTATCAGCAAGTCTTCCCCGCACAGCAGGCGGCCCTCGCCATGGGAAACAGGCAGCGTCCGCACTTCCCCCACCTTATAACGGCTGTACCAGGGTGAGAGTGTAGAGGCGATCCGCACATGCACCAATCGCGACTGGTGACGACCTATCAGGTTTTGGCTCAAGGTGGGGCTGTATTTATTCACCGTTGTAATGCGCCCATTTGGCACTAGCCCAAGCTTGATCAGCGCCTGAAAACCGTTGCAGATACCACCCAACAGCCCTTTGCGGTACTCAAGCAGATCGGTCACAGCATCCTGCACAGGCATTGAGCGGAAGAAGGCAGCAATGAATTTGCCAGCGCCATCTGGTTCGTCTCCACTGGAGAAACCGCCGGGAATAAGTACGATTTGCACGTCGCGCATCCTAGCTGCCATTTCACGAACAGAATCACGCACCATATACGGCTGCAGGTTTCGAATCATCAGTATTTCAGGCAGCGCGCCTGACCGTTCAAAGGCACGCGCCGTGTCCAGCTCACAGTTTGTGCCGGGAAAGACCGGAATGAGCACGCGGGGCTTGGCAAACGCGGGACCCCTGATGGGCCGATGTCGGGTTATTATCAAGGGCGCTTCCTGTACATTTGCCTTTGCCTGCGTGGGATAGACCTTCTCCATCTTTTCCTCGTTCAATGTCAGGAACTCATAGATGTCCGCATTTTCGCAGCCGAAGCTGAGTGTAGGTTCCGCCACAGTCCAGCCCAAGTGCTCACCAACGTCCATTTCTTCCGTCAGCTCCAAAATCAGGGAACCATCGGCATGAGTGAAAAGTTCCTCAAGCGGAAATTCCGGATTGATTCTGGCGCCGATCCCATTCCCCAACGCCATCAGCATAAGAGTAAAGCCAGCACCACCCATACGAGGCGTGGCCGCTGCCGCAACCTTACCAGCGCGCATCAGTTCCCTCGCCCGATCAAACACCTGCAGCAACGATCCTGCAATGGGCAAACGATCCTTGCCTATTTGCGGACGCAACCAAACCAACTTGTGGCCGGGTAGTTTGAATTCAGGGGAGATCACATCCTGTGCATTACCAACCGCCACAGCGAAGGATACCAGTGTTGGCGGTACATCCAGATTGTGGAAACTGCCGCTCATAGAGTCCTTGCCGCCAATAGCCGCGACTTTTAGTTCCATCTGTGCGCGATAGGCACCTAACAGCGATGCAAGGGGCAGCCCCCAGCGGGTTGGATCCTGTCCCGGCTTGGGGAAATACTCCTGATGGGTCAGATAGGCATATCGCGTATCAGCCCCCGTAGCTGCCAGGGCGGCCAGCGCTTCAACGACGGCCAGATACCCGCCATGGTAGGGATGATCAGCAGACATAAATGGGTCAAAGCCATATGACATAAAGGAGCAGGTGTTTGTCCCCTCAGGGACAGGCAAGAGATGAGCCATTGCCATGGGCGGTGTTAACTGGTGCCTGCCGCCAAAGGGCATCAGCAACGTTGCGGCGCCGATGGTAGCATCAAAACGCTCAGCCAAGCCTCTGGAACTCGCGCCTTTCAGGTCTCGCGCCAACCTCATCAATTCAATCCTAAATCCCATTGGCCCTGCCGGTTTTGTTTCCGATGGTTGATCTATGCGTACCCGGGTTTTCTTCAACGCGCCGTTACTATCCAGAAAAGCACGGCTGAGCGATACAATAGTATGCCCCTGCCAATGCATAGTGAGGGTTTCATCCCCGGTCACACGGGCAACCTCAGTTGCTTCCAGGTTCTCCTGATTCGCTAATTGGCAAAATCTCTCAACGTCCGCTTTTGCGACCACAACCGCCATGCGCTCTTGGGACTCGCTGATGGCGATTTCTGTGCCGCCCAGACCTGCATACTTGAGCGGAACCTTGTCAAGGTCGATATCCAACCCCCTTGCCAGTTCGCCGATGGCTACAGAAACGCCGCCCGCGCCAAAGTCGTTGCAGCGTTTGATAAGGCGCGTGACTTCGGGATTTAGGAACAAGCGCTGGAGTTTGCGTTCCTCAGGCGCGTTTCCCTTTTGCACCTGAGCCGCGCACTCGCTGACCGAGTCCTGCGTATGCGCCATAGAAGATCCAGTAGCTCCACCGATGCCGTCGCGGCCGGTTCGCCCACCTACCAAGATAACAGCATCGCCTGCAGCGGGCCGCTCACGGCGCACATTATTTTCTTTGGCAGCGCCGAGCACCGCTCCGATTTCCATGTGCTTGGCTGTGTAGCCGGGATGGTAAAACTCTTTGACAAGACCTGTCGCCAAGCCGATTTGGTTGCCATAACTGGAATAGCCCTTGGCTGCCCCGATTGTAATACTGCGCTGCGGCAGCTTGCCGGGATGGGTGTCCTCAATAGGCTGCGTTGGATCGCCCGCGCCTGTCACTCGCATCGCCGCGTACACATAGGCGCGCGCTGACAGGGGGTCGCGTATCGCCCCGCCGATGCAGGTCGCCGCGCCGCCAAAGGGTTCGATCTCAGTAGGATGGTTGTGCGTCTCATTCTTGAATAGCAGAAGCCAGTCTTGTTTTCCATTGAGCGTGTCTGCCCTAACACGGATGGTGCAGGCGTTGTTTTCATCACTCTCCACCAGGTCGGGCAGTCTGCCCGCTCGCTTGAGCGCCTCAGCTGCCAAGGTAGCCACGTCCATCAGGGTATACGGGCTGTCAGGGCGAAGCGTTTGGTGTGCGCGCTGGTATTCCTCCCAGGTTTTTCGGATATCCGGGTCAAGGCATTCCACATCCTCAAACTCTGTCAGAAAGGTGGTATGCCTGCAGTGATCGGACCAATAGGTGTCGATGACCTTCAGTTCGGCCAGCGTCGGATCACGCCCCTGCAAGGTGAAATGCGCCATACAGAAGCGGATGTCATCTTCCTCCATCGCTAAATCATATTCATGGCGTAAATGACGGATATCCGCACTGTCCATTTGCCGAAACTTGTGCAAAATTGGCGGGAACTGCGGTTCCTGCTGCATCAGCCCAAGGGTTTCTGGCAGGTCAAAAGAAGCCCCGCGGCTTTCGACAGGATTGAGCACATAATGCATCGCAGCCTTGACGTCGGCCTCTGAGAGTTCACCTGTCAGCAGATATATCTTCGCCGTACGGACCAAGGGGCGATCCCTTTGGGTGAGCAATTGAATGCACTGTGCGGCTGAGTCGGCCCGCTGATCATACTGGCCGGGTAAATACTCCAGCGCGAAGGCTTTCCTCGTTTCAAAGGCAGACAGTTGCCAATAGCAGTCATCCACCTGAGGCTCTGAAAAAACACATGCTACCGCGCGCAGGAAATCCGATTCGTCCAGTCCTTCAACATCGTAGCGGTTGATGACCTGAAGGTCCTCAAGGGTTTTCAACCCCAAATACTCCCGCAGTTCCGACATCAGTCCATCAGCTTCATACCGCAGGCCGGGTTTCTTTTGCACATAGACTCTGTTAACCATCACTCAGCCTCCCCCGGGATCAAGGCACGTCGCCCGATATCACTACGCATGAAGCGGCCGTTGAATTGCAGGCCTTCGGCGACCTGGTAAGCCCCCGAGATAGCCTTCTGCAAGGTACTCGACCTAGCGCAAGCAGCGGCTACACGTCCCCCGGCCGTTACCAGTTGCTCCTTGACTCGCATAACACCACCATAGCAGATGACACCTTCCTCCCCCTCCCGACGGATTGGGAAGCCTGTCTCTATTGGACCCGGATAACCTGCGCTGGCGAGCACTACGCAGCATGCGCTGCCCATTGTAAAGTGGAGGTCGTTTTGGCTTAAGCCGCCATTCCTTGCGTGCAAGAAAGCATCCAGCGGGCTGTTCTCCAACAGCATCAAAATGGCCTGCGTCTCGGGATCGCCAAAACGGGCATTGTATTCTAGCACCTTGGGCCCGCCCTTCGTCAGTATCAAGCCAAAATACAGGCAGCCGGAAAAACGGCAGCCCTCCTGCTTCATCGCGTGCAGCGTGGGCAGATAGATCTGTTCACAGCAGCGCTGCGCGATACTCCTTGTGTAATAGGGATTAGGCGCGATAGCGCCCATGCCACCCGTGTTAGGGCCCAGGTCTCCATCTAGCGCGCGCTTGTGGTCCATTGCGGAAGGCATTTCAATTAATGTTTCGCCGTCAGTTATCGCCAGCACGGAGATTTCCGGTCCCCGCAAGAATTCTTCGATTACAACTTTGTTGCCGGCTTGGCCAAAAAGCCGATCGCTGAAAATACTATGCAATGCAGCCTCAGCCTGTACAAAATCCTCTGCGATAAAGACGCCTTTTCCCTTGGCCAAGCCATCCGCCTTAATGACCAGCGGATAGCGCTGCGTACGCGCATAGGAAAGCCCGCTGCCAAGGTCTTCCGCTGCCTGCCAGGCGGCTGTAGGGATACTGTATTTGCGCATCAGTTCCTTGGCAAACACTTTGCTGGATTCAATGCGTGCAGCGGCCTTATTGGGGCCAAAGCAGGCGATACCCCCTGCCTCCAGTGCATCCACAAGGCCGTTTGCCAACGGATCTTCAGGCGTGACTATACAAAAGTCAATGCGGTGCTGCTTGGCAATGGCAAGCATGGCTGCGTTGTCCATCGGATCACCGGGCAGGCAGACGGCCTCATCCATCCCGTCATTACCCGGCAAGGCATAGAGCCCATCAATGCGCGTGTCATGGCTCAAAGCCTTGACGATGGCGTGCTCGCGCCCTCCCGAACCTATCACCAATACACGCATATCAATCTCCTGATCAATGGTGGAATAATCTGAGTCCGGTCATCGCCATAACGATCCCCAGGCGGTCACAGGCCGCGTTGACCTCATGATCGCGAAGCGAACCGCCCGGCTGGGCGACATAGCGCACACCTGACTCAGCAGCACGCAGGATACTGTCGTCAAACGGAAAAAAGGCATCGGACGCCAGTGACACATTGTCCAGGCTATCCAGATAGCCCCGCTTCTCCTCAGCAGACAGGATTTCGGGAATTTCCCCGAAATAGCTGCGCCAGGCATTGCCCCTCAGCAACTCTTCACCCCGGCTTGATAAAGCAAAATCCACGGCGTTGTCCCGCTCCGGCCGCGAAAGCCCGGGAAGGAAAGGAAGCCGCAGCGCCTTTTCATGCTGGCGCAGATGCCAAAGATCGGCCTTGTCTCCCGCGAGGCGCGTGCAGTGGACGCGGCTCTGCTGGCCTGCGCCTATGCCAATGGCCTGGCCGTCCTTTGCGTAGCATACAGAATTGGACTGTGTGTATTTTAAGGTGACCAGTGCGACGATCAAATCCATCTTCGCCTTATCTGGCAAGTCCTTTTTGGCTGTGGGGATGCTTTGAAACAACTCCTCATTTATC
>CAYZRZ010000004.1:0-38299 GCA_964480995.1 uncultured Christensenella sp. | reverse complement strand
CTGTTGAGGAAATCTCATGTCTAATGCCTCGCCGCCGCTCAATGCCCTGCGCTGCTTCGAGGCCGCTGCGCGCCACTTGAGCGTTACCCGGGCGGCCCACGAACTGCGGGTGACGCCGGGCGCGCTCAGCCACCAGATTCGCGGCCTGGAGGAGGAAACGGCCCGCGGCCTGATCGAGGCCGCCCAATCGATGGGCATCAACCCCTTTGGCATCATTTTCCGCGTCTACCTCAAGGAGGGCATCCCCGGCATCGTACGGGGCACAGCCATCACCATGATCAGCCTGATCGGCCTGACAGCCATGGCAGGCGCGGTGGGCGGCGGCGGCCTGGGTGACTTTGCCATCCGCTACGGCCACCAGCGCAACCAGGTGGATATCACCTACGCGACTGTGCTGATCCTGCTGCTGCTTGTCAGCGTGCTGCAGTTTATCGGCACCTGGATCATCAAAAGGACAAGCCATTAACAAATTAAAAGGAGAGATCATCATGAAAAAGATCCTGTCCCTGACCCTGGCCTTCGCCCTCATCCTGGGCATCACCGCCATCACCGCCCTGGCCGAACCGACCGTCATCAAGATCGGCGTCGTCGGCGAAAACAATGAGCAGTGGGAATACATCGCCTCCGTCCTCAAGGAAGAGGGCATCATCATCGAACTGGTCAAGTTTGCCGACTATTCCCTGCCCAACCCCGCGCTCAATGATGGAGAGATCGACCTGAACGCCTTCCAGCACTATGCTTTCCTGAACAACCAGTCCGAAGCCCTGGGCCTGGACCTGAGCGCGGTCGGCACGACCCTGATCGCTCCTCTGGGCCTGTACTCCCAGAAGATCAAGTCAGTAGATGAACTGAAAGAGGGCGATAAGGTTGCCCTGCCCAACGACGCCACCAACGGAGGACGCGCTCTGAAGGTGCTGGAAACCACCGGCCTGATCGCCGTTGACCCCGAGGCCGGCTACCTGCCGGAAGTGAGCGACATCACCGAAAACAAGCTGAACCTGGAATTCGTTGAGGTGGAAGCGGCCCAGACCGCCGGCCTCCTGCCTGATGTGGCAGCCGCCTTCATCAACGGCGGACATGCCGTTGATAACGGCTACTTCCCCGCCAAAGACGCTATCCTGATCGAGACCGTGGCCGAGGGCAGCGACAATCCCTATGTCAACATACTGGTCGCCCGCACCGCCGACAAGGATAACCCCCTCTATCAGCGGATCCTCGAGGTCTATCACACCGACGAAGTGGCTGAGATTTTCGCGACAGCCTACAAAGGCGCCTACCTCCCCGCCTGGAAGTAATATAAACCAGCCCCATACAAGGAACGCTTCCCGGCAGGCATGCCGGGAAGCGTTCCTTGTTATATGACATTATTGAACTGCCGCAGCTACTCCGTCTTCCCTGGGCAAGGTGCGGGCATGGCGCAAGTACCACAGGTAGATCCACGCGCCGCGCACAGCCGCGCCGATGGCTACAGCCCAGTAAATGCCATGCAGGCCCATCGGCCCGCGGGAGAGAAATACGGCGGCTACCAGGCGAAGCAGGTTGGATGTGGCGCTGGTGATAAACGGCGGGATGGTTCTGCCCATCCCGCGGAAAGCGCCGGCCGCGATGCCCTCCAGGCACTGGAAGAGCTGGCTGATCGCCAGAATCCTCAGGTAGTCGACACCCGCGCGGACAACCGCCTCATTGCCCGGAATGAACACGCGGAATAATGGACCGCCCGCAAACAGCAGTACGGATGTAACGATCAGGCCCCAGACGCTCATGAGAGCGCTTGACATTTTAAACCCTCTTCTGATGCGCCGCCATTTTCCCGCGCCGAAGTTCTGGCCCACATAGGCGGTCAGGGCTGAGGCAAAGCCGCCGCCGATCAGCCAGGACAGGCTTTCCACCTGCGAGGCAACGCGCTGCGCCGCCGTCACATCGGTACCGTAAGCGTTGATCATGCGGCTGAGCAGCATGGACAGGGCCGTAAACAGCAGGCTCTCCAGCGCGATAGGAAGCGTCCAGCGGATGATCAAACGGATATCTTCCATAAAGGCCCTGGCAAAGGGTTTGAATGAGTCAAAGGGCCTTGTGCCATGGTATCTGAGCGCCAAGGTGAGCAGAATCGCCGATACAGCTTGAGCCAGCAGGGTCGCCGCGGCAGCACCCTCCACCCCCATGCCGAAGCTGAAGATAAATAAAGGATCAAGGCCGATGTTCAGCCCCAGTGAAATACAGTTGATAACGAAAGGAGTCCTCGAGTTTCCGCTGCCGTTGAACACGCCTATCGCGGAACCGCTGACAAAGCTGAAAGGAATACCCAGCGAGACGATCAGAAGATAATTGCGGGCAGGGCCGCGCACCTCCCCCGCGAGGTTCAGAAAGCCGATCAGCGGCTCGCTGAAAAGAATCAAAAAAGCCATGAAAGCGAGCCCTATCAGGGCAGCCAGCGTGTAAGCGCTCTGCCCGACGCGCTGGGCGGCGCGCCTGTCGCCCCGGCCCACATTCTGCGAGACACCGATCTCAGCCCCTCTGGCCCCAAACGCGGAGAAGGCCATGGACAGCCACATATACATCCCAACCGAACCGGACGCCGCGATGGCCACCCCGCTGTAATTTCCCATGCGGCCAAGCCAGAACATATCCGTCAGGTTATAGACCATCTGGATGATCTGGGTACCGATGATCGGAATCGAAACCGCCATCAGCTTGGAAAGGATGCCGCCCTGCGTGAGATCAAACCGGTTAGCGTTTGCTAATTTTTTGTTAGCCATGAAAACCCCTGTCTTTTTAAGATACGATGGGCATTATACGCCCAAACACCCCCGGATTCAATCGCGGCATAATAGGAAGTATAATCAAAGTCTAATAATATACCCGCTGCGCTTTCTTGACAAACACTGACACCGCGCATATACTTTGTTATATGTGGTGGGCTGTTCACATATTTTGTGAATCCCTCGCATGAAATAATCGATAATCGCAGGAGGGTTACAAATGGCCAAACATGTAACTATTGACGGCAACGGCGCAGTCAGCCACGTAGCGTACGCTTTCAGCGACGTAGCGGCAATCTATCCCATCACCCCATCATCAACGATGGCGGAATATGTGGATGAATGGTCCGCCAACGGCAGGAAGAATCTGTTCGGGCAGACTGTCCATGTCGCGGAAATGCAGTCGGAAGCGGGCGCCGCGGGCGCCGTACACGGCTCGCTGGCCGCGGGTGCGCTGACAAGCACTTTCACCGCCTCTCAGGGCCTCCTGCTGATGATACCCAATATGTATAAGATCGCCGGCGAGCTGCTGCCCTGCGTGTTCCACGTATCGGCCCGCGCCCTGGCTGCCCACGCGCTGAGCATCTTCGGCGACCAGGCGGACGTTATGGCCTGCCGCCAGACCGGCTTTGCCATGCTGGCCTCCGGCTCCGTGCAGGAGGCGCAGGATATGGCCCTGGTCTCCCATTTGGCGACCCTGAAGGCCTCAGTTCCCTTCCTCCACTTCTTTGACGGCTTCCGCACCAGCCACGAAGTGCAGAAGATCGAAGAGATCGAGTATGAAGAAATGGCCAAGCTGGTTGACTGGGACGCCATCAAGGCTTTCCGCAGCCGCGCGCTGAACCCCGAGCATCCCCACCAGTCCGGCACCGCCCAGAACCCGGACGTATATTTCCAGAACCGTGAAGCGGCCAACCCCTACTATCTGGCCGTCCCCGGCATCGTTGAAGAAGTGATGAAAGAGGTCAGCGCGCTGACCGGCCGCCACTATGAGCTGTTCAACTACTCGGGCGCTCCGGACGCGGAGGATGTCATCATCCTGATGGGTTCAGGCACCGAAGCGGTTGAAGAAACCATTAACGCCCTTGAAAAGCAGGGCAAGAAATACGGCGTGCTCAAGGTGCACCTCTACCGCCCCTTCAGCGCAAAACACTTCCTCAAGGCGCTGCCCGCCACCGTGAAGCGCCTGACCGTGCTTGACCGCACGAAGGAGCCCGGCAGCCTGGGCGAGCCCCTGTACCAGGATGTGACCACCGTGCTGCGCGAGAACGGCCGTGAGGACATCATGGTCGTCGGCGGCCGCTACGGCATGGGCTCCAAGGAGTTCACGCCCACCATGGTCAAGGCGGTCTATGACAACATGACCTCGGCGGATCCCAAGAACCACTTCACCGTGGGCATTGAGGATGACGTGACCCATACCAGCCTGCCCCTGGGCCCCCGCCTGAACGCCGCGCCCGCGGGCACCGTGAGCTGCAAGTTCTACGGCCTGGGCAGCGACGGCACCGTCGGCGCCAACAAAAACTCCATCAAGATTATCGGCGATCACACCAACCTGTACGCGCAGGGCTACTTCGCCTATGATTCCAAGAAATCCGGCGGCCTGACCGTATCCCACCTGCGCTTTGGCAAGTCCCCCATCAAGTCGACCTATCAGATCGACTTCGCGGACTTCATCGCCTGCCATAACCCCTCCTATGTCACGGCCTATGACATGGTCGACACGCTCAAGGAGGGCGGCGTCTTCCTGCTCAACAGCCCCTGGACGGCTGAAGAGATGGACGAGCGCCTGCCCGCCCATATGAAGCAGCAGCTGGCCCTGAAGAAGGCCCGCTTCTATAATATCGACGCCATCGGCCTGGCCGCTCAGGTCCGCATGGGCACCCACATCAATACCATCATGCAGGCCGCGTTCTTCAAACTGGCTGAGGTGGTTCCCTACGAGGAAGCCGACCGCTACATGAAGGAATATGCAGAGCATACCTACGGCCGCAAGGGCGAAGCCGTGGTCAAGAAGAACTGGGACGCCATCGATATCGCTATTTCCGGCCTCAAGGAGATCAAGGTGCCCGAAAGCTGGGCCCACGCGACCGAAGGCGCCAAAGCACCGCATGTGGAAGCAACGGCGTACTATGACAGCTATGTCCGACCGATCCTGGCGCAGGAAGGTGACAAGCTGCCCGTATCCGCCTTCACACCAGACGGCCGCGTACCCACCGCCACCTCGCAGTATGAGAAGCGCGGCATCGCCGTCAACGTGCCCGAATGGCAGATCGAAAACTGCATCCAGTGCAACCAGTGCTCGCTGGTCTGCCCCCATGCCGTTATCCGCCCCTTCCTTGTGAAGGAAGGCGCTGAGAAGCCCGCTTCCTTCGCCACCAAGAAGGCGCTGGGCAAGGAGTTCGCGGGCTATGAGTTCCGCATCCAGGTCAGCCCGCTTGACTGCACCGGCTGCGGCAACTGCGCCGAAGTGTGCCCCTCCAAGGAAAAGTCCCTGATCATGAAGCCGCTTGACGAGCAGGTGGCAGGCCAGAAGGAAAACGCGGAGTTCGCGGCCAAGCTGCCCGAGTTCAAGGGCCAGGTCAACAAGAACACCATCAAGGGCAGCCAGTTCTTAAAGCCCTTGTTTGAGTACTCCGGCGCCTGCGCCGGCTGCGGCGAAACCCCCTACGTGAAGCTGGCGACCCAGCTGTTCGGCGACAGGATGATCATCGCCAACGCCACCGGCTGCAGCTCCATCTACGGCGGCTCCTCCCCCACGGTACCCTATACAGTGAACGATGAAGGCCACGGCCCCGCCTGGGCAAACAGCCTGTTTGAAGACAACGCCGAGTTCGGCTTCGGCATGAACCTGGCCATCAACCAGCGCCGCGCCAAGCTGGCCGAGACCGTTGAAAAACTGATCAGTGTCGAGTACGCCACGCCGGAGCTGAAGCTGGCTGGCAAGGAATGGCTCGAGAACGCGCAGGACGCGGACCTGTCCAAAGCCGCCGCCGCGAAGCTGGTTGCCGCGTGCGAGGAAGGCCTTGACATGACCGGCACCGAGTGGAAAGCCGATTGGATCAAGAACGGCAAAAAATGCGATTGCGACGCGTGCACAGCCGCGCGCGAAGTGCTCCAGAACAAGGACATCCTTGTCAAGAAATCCATCTGGATCTTCGGCGGCGACGGCTGGGCCTATGATATCGGCTTCGGCGGCCTGGATCACGTGCTGGCCCAGAACCAGAACGTCAACGTCCTGGTGCTTGATACCGAGGTGTACTCCAACACCGGCGGCCAGGCCTCCAAGGCTACGCCCACCGGCTCTGTCGCCAAGTTCGCCGCGGCCGGCAAGCGCACGAAGAAAAAGGATCTGGGCGTCATGGCCATGAGCTACGGCTACGTCTACGTCGCCCAGGTCGCCATGAGCGCCAACCCCGTGCAGCTGCTCAAGGCCATGAACGAAGCGGAAGCCTATGACGGCCCCTCCCTCATCATCGCCTACAGCCCCTGCATCAACCACGGCATCAACATGAGCTTCTCCCAGGCGGAGATCCGCAAGGCTGTCGCCGCGGGTTACTGGCCGCTGTACCGCTACAACCCCCTGCTGGCCGATGAGGGCAAGAACCCCCTGACCCTGGACAGCAAGGACCCGACAGAAAGCTACCAGGACTTCATCCGCGGCGAGGTGCGCTACACCAGCCTGGTGAACTCCTTCCCCGCGGCGGCGGACACGCTCTTCCAGCAGGCCGAGAAGGACGCGCAGGAGCGCCTGACCCGCCTGAAGAAGATGGCCGCTGGCGTCTGAACCACAGCTTAGTCCCGCAAAAACTGATCAGATCCGGCATCTGCCGGATCTGATTTTATTCTGTAGTCTGTACCAGGTTTCGCATTTATGATAAGGCTTTTTTGTATATTTGTTGAACAATACTTTTATTTTTGCTCAACTACATTGACATCCCACCGGCTAAGTGATAGTATTTTCTTACCCAAATTACACATGAAAGGCGGACCCTATCTCATGAAGAAATTCCTGTCCCTTGCCCTGGCGGCCCTCATGCTGCTGTCCATGGCGAACATGGCGATCGCCGAAAGCAATCCCTACGCCGTCACCGAACCCATCACCATCCAGTGGTGGCATGCTCACGAGGAGCAGTTCAATGAATACATCAATTACATGGTTGAACAGTTCAAGGCCGTAAACCCCCTGATCACCGTTGAGCCGGTCTACATCGGCGGCTACGCGGACATCAACACCCAGCTGATCGCGGCTGTCGCCTCCGGCGAAGTCCCGGCCCTGGCCACCGCCAACACTTCCTATCCCGCCGCCTACGGCGCCGCGGGCATCACCGAAGTGCTCGACCCCTACATCGCGGCCACCGGCTATGATGTCGCCGACTTCGGCGAGGGCCTGATCGCCTCCACCAGCTTCAACGGCCAGCAGATCGCGCTGCCCTACCTGATCTCCACCCAGGTCATGTACTATGACAAGACCGCCGCGGACGCTGAAGGCATCGAAATCCCCAAGACCTTCGACGAGCTGGACGCATTCCTCCAAAAGGCCACCGTGTTCAACGCCGACGGCACCACCAAGCGCTACGGCACCGTGTTCGCGGGCTGGGACTACTGGTACTTTGAGACGCTGTACATGAACAACGGCGTTGAAGTGATCACCGAAGACGGCACCAACACCGATGTCAACGGCGAAAAGGCCCTCTACATCACCAGCAGGATCAAAGAGTGGATCGACAAGGGCTACGCGTATTTTGCCTACGGCACCAACGCTTCTTCCACCATGCGTCAGCTGTTCTGGGATCAGGGCACTTTCAGCGTGTTCCACACCTCTTCCCTGTATGATACCTATGTGCAGAACGCCAAATTCGAAGTCGGCATGAGCTGGCTGCCCGGCGGCAACGACGGCGAGAGCTTCAAGAGCGAAGTGGGCGGCGCTGCCATCCTGATCCCCGCCAAGGCCTCCCAGGCTCAGAAGAATGCCGCGTGGGCGTTCCTGACCTTCATGACCACCCCCGAAATGAACCTCTACTGGGCTGACAAGACCGGTTATTTCCCCACCCGCCAGAGCGTTCTGGCCACCGACGCCGTGAAGGAATACCTGGAGCGCAAGCCCGCGATGGGTCCCATCATGGAAATGTCCGGCTGGATCAACCCCCGCAACCAGCACCCCGCCTACAACACCATCGCCAACCTCTGGCGTGATGCCCTGGCCAAGGTGTTCGTCGAAGGCGCGCCTGCTCAGGACGCCCTCAACCAGGTGGCTATGGAAATCGTCGAGACCTTAGAGGACCAATAAGTCCATATAGACCAGACTAATTCATGGGGGAGGGAAACCTCCCCCATATGTAATGAGGTGACAAGATCTTGAGTACTCTTTCCCCTGCCGCGCTCACACCCAGGCGCGGAAAAAAGGCCGCCGGCGTGGCTTCGGTGATCCTGCTGACCGCGGGCATCCTGATCCTGCTGACGGGTATTTTTGCGTATATGACAGGCGACCTGCAGGTCGGGTCGCTGCAGCCGCTGGCTTCGGAGGTCTACGCGGCGCGTGAGATCGCCCAGCGGGATGCCCTTCCTGTTACAGGCATGTCCACCGGGCTTTTTGGCGATCAGTTCAGCTTTTTAGGATGGAACGGCAGCCTGCCCCTGGGGCTGGTCAGCACCCTGATGAACATCGCCATCGTCATTGTCCTGGTCGGCGTGTTTTTCATCTACAACGGCATCATGCTGCGCTCCCAGCCCTGGGAGAGGATGAAGGACCTGTTTTGCATTGAGCCCGTGCTGTTCTTTTTCCTTCTGTTTGTGTACTACCCGGTCATCGACCTGGTGCGCATCAGCTTCACGGACATGCGCATGCTCAGCGATGCCACCTTTACCTACGCGGGGCTGAAGAACTATACCTGGCTGTTCCAGGGATCGGGCTGGCGTTACTTCCAGGAATCACTGGGCATCACCGTCACCTATACTTTCTGGGAGATCTTCATCACCCTGGTGGGCGGCATGCTGCTGGCCTTGCTGTTCAACCGCATGACCCGCGGCTTCAACGCTCTGCGCGCGGTTGTCTTCATGCCCAAGTACATCGCGGTTGCCACCAGCGCCGTGGTGTTTATCTGGATCCTCAACGGCCGTTACGGTATCCTGAACATCGCGCTCAAGCAATTCGGCATCACCGGCCCCAACTGGCTGAATGAAGCGGACACAGCCCTGACAGGCGTTTTATTTTTGACCGCCTGGCGCGTGGTCGGTTACGCGATGATGATCTATCTGTCCGCGATGAAGGGCATACCGCAGGATTATTATGAGGCGGCGGCCATTGACGGCGCGGACGGCGTGCACCGCTTCCGCTTTATCACCCTGCCCATGCTGGCCCCGACGACGCTGTTTTTGTTCGTCACCACCTTTATCGCCAGCATGAAGGTCTTCCAATCAGTCGACGTCATGACTTCAGGCGGGCCGGGCACCGCGACCAACGTGATGGTACAGTGGATCTACAACCTGTCTTTCACCGATTTCCGCGTGGCGCGCGCCGCCTCTGTCTCGGTCGTGTTCTTCGTGATCCTGCTGGTCGCCACATCCCTGACCATGCGCTACTCCAACAGATCCGTCAGCTATGACTCGTAAGGGAGGAGAGAATATAATGAAACCCAATCATCTTCTTCGGATGCGCAGGTCGGGCTGGTTTGATGTGCTGGTGTTTTTCATGGCCATTGGCCTGATCCTGGGCGCCATGGGTCTGGCGGGCCTGCTTCAGTATAACAGCATCCAGACCAGCATGGCCGGAGCCACCGCCTATGAAGTCAACCAGGCGCAGACCTTTCTGTCGGGCAGCCACCGGAGCTATCTGACCCTGTCCGTCATCTTCCTGTCGATCACCGCGGTCAGCCTGCTGTTTATGCGCTTTGTTTCACCGGCTTTCAGCGGAAGCCTCCGGGCGCAGCGGTTCTTCCGCCGCCTTCGCGTGGTGCTTCAGTACGCGGCAGCCATCATGATCACGTTGGTGATGCTCTTCCCGATCTACTGGATGATCATCTCCTCCCTCAAAACAAGCGAAGAACTGCTGCTGGATGTGCCCACGCTGTGGCCTGTCACCTTCCAATGGCAGAACTATCCGGATGTGCTGAGCCGCGCTCCTTTCGGCCTGTATTTCTTCAACACCATCGTATCCACCTTCTTCATCATGCTGGGCCAGATGGGGATGGGCGTCCTCGCCGCATACGGCTTCAGCAAGGGCAGTTTCAAGCACAAGAACGCCTTGTTCCTGATGGTGCTGGGCGCGCTGATGGTGCCTATCCAGGTCACCTTTGTGCCCATCTATGTGATGGTGTCCCGCTTGAACTGGCTGAACTCCTTCCCCGGGCTGGTCGTGCCTAACCTGGTCTCCGCCTACTTTATCTTCATGCTGCGCCAGACCTTTATGTCGGTGGATGACAGTTACCTGGAAGCCGGCCGGATCGACGGCATGGGCCGCATCGGTTCCATCTTCCACGTGCTGATCCCGATGTGCAAGCCCACCCTGATCACGCTGAGCATCATTACCTTCATCGACGGATGGAACAGCTATTTCTGGCCCAAGATGATCGCCCCGCTGGAAAAGCGCCGCACCCTGGCTGTCGGCATCACCCAGCTGCGCCGCACCTTCGCGGGCATGGAAACAGCCAACTATAACGAGATCATGGCCGGCGCGGTGCTGGCGATCATTCCCATCATCCTGCTGTTCCTGATCCTGCAGAAATACATCATGACAGGCATGAGCAAGGCGGCGATGAAATGAGGATCAGACGTTTTAAGCCTCTCGTTTCTCTGCTGCTTGCCGGCCTGCTGATCCTCACCCTCCTTTCCCCTGCCGCGGCCGCGGCCGGAGAGGGGGATCGCTACACCCGGGTATTCGACGCCGCACAGGACATGGGCAAATTGACAGTCCGCTACCTGAAGCTGACCCATGAAAGCGGCGAAAAAACCGGCGACGCCACGGTGCTTACCTCTCCCGACGGCAAGATCATGCTGCTGGACGCAGGCCTGCCGGAGTCCGCTGGGCAGGTGATCTCAGCGCTGGAAGCGATGGGTGTTGAGAAGATCGATTACCTCGTCGCCTCTCACCCCCACATCGACCACATCGGAGGCTTCGCCCAAATCATCCAAAGGTTTGAGATCGGCACGCTGTATTCAAGCGCTGTCGAATACCCCACCGTCTATGTGGAGAGCTACCTGTCCGAAATAAAAAGCCGGGGGATAGAGCATATCATCCTGTCTGAAGGCGATATCTTCACCTTCGGAGAAGAGGTCCGGGCGGAGGTGTTCCACCCCCAGAGCGATATCACCTACTATGAAGGCTACCCTGACAACAGCACCCAGTTTATCAACGACCTGTCGCTGGTGCTGCGCCTGAGCTGGAAGGGTTCGAGCTTCCTGTTCGGCGGCGATCTCTACACATCGGCTGAGCGGGCTTTAGCCGAAAAGTACGGTGAGCGGCTGCAAAGCGATGTGTTCAAGGTGGGCCACCATGGCGCGGCTACATCTTCTTCCAAGGCTTACCGGGAGGCCATCGCCCCGAAAATTGCCGTCATGATCAACAACCGCATCGACGATATCGGCATCTACAATCGCTACGGAAAAAAGAACATCGATACCTACCACACCCTCCTGGACGGAAGCGTGAAGATATCGACAGCGGGTGACGGCGTGTATGAAGTGCTTACCCAGCAGGACAGAGCGACGGACTTCCTGTAAATCACACAAGAGTGAAACCCCTCTCCTTAGAATACAAGGAGGGGGTTTTGCTTTACCGTCTTCACTGTAATGCTGCAGGTGTTGTGTCTATGCGGATGAACAGTCAATCAAGGCCTTTCATTGGCGTGGGCTGATCCACGATCCACACGGAATATCCCTGTTTCTATATGCCGAATATTCTCCACAGAGCGCTTGGCCAGAGCCTGTGAAGCACTAAAAGCAGCACGCTGATCAAGGCCATAAGTTTATGCGCCTTGAACAGCTTCTTGTTCTTTAGCTTATAATGCGCGCCGCCAAGAATAACCGTGATCAAAAACCCGATCAAGGCCAGATGACCGGTATGAAGACGGCTCCAGCCCCACGCCAGTGTACCGTGCCAGATAACGAGTACGGCAAGCGCAAGCCCCAGGGGTTTGTGCAGCTTGCGCAAAAACTTCAAGAGATTAAAAAAGCGCTTGTCTTTGGTCTTCACTGTCCAGCTATTCAGGGTACGCAGCCAGTAAGGGGCGGTAATGATGATCACCAGAATCAGAGATATAGTGCCAAGCGTCTTGTACATCCCTTGCCTCCTTTATTGACGAAACCGCCTGCGGCTTGATGGCCGCAGGCGGTTTTATTCAAATAACTACTCAGTTTTCAGCTTGCCCACTACAGGTACGCGGGCCAAATTACCCACACCATGGGGCGACTGATTTTTTATGGCATCGGTCAGATCCTTGCCGGCCTCAAAGCCGTTGTGACCTCCGTTCTTCCAAGCGGCGCTGTCCGTCATGTCATAGATGATGCCGTCCACGGCAACATAGGCGCGAGCGCCATCCTTGCCGTTGAACTTGGCCAGTTCTTCCAGCGTCAGCTCCAGGCCACCTTCAGGGGCTGCCGCTGCGGGGGAGGCTTCAGGCGCTGCGGCCGGCGCCTGAGACGGCTGTTCGGTCTGCGGCACAGGCGTAGCAGTCGCGGCTGGTGTTTGAGGCGTGCACGCGGCCAAAGCCAGCGCGGCAACAGCCAGCAACGTTATGAGCAATAACTTCTTTTTCATATCGATCTCCTTCAAACTAATTTACAGGAGGCAATTATCCTGCCCTGACCTGTAAATAAAGTGTACCCGCGAAGCGGCAGACAAAAACGCCTCATCCTGGCCAAAGATCGTGTTCAACCGAATAAGGCGCGGTAATCATTCCTCGCTTTCCTGATGACTTCCACCGCCACGGCGCGGTCCTGCACCTCGCCTGCCGCTGTCTGCTTTCCCTCCAGCGCCTTGTAGACCTGGAAAAAATGGCTCATCTCCTCAAACACATGCTTGGGCAGCTCATTGATATCGCTGTACTCATTATACGTAGGGTCACTGAAGGGAATGCAGATGATCTTGTCGTCCAGCCTGCCCTGGTCCAGCATTCTGATGACACCGATGGGATAGCAGCGCACCAAGGTCATCGGCGCGATCGGCTCCGAGCACAGCACCAGCACATCCAGCGGATCGCGGTCATCCCCGTAGGTGCGTGGGATAAAGCCATAGTTGGCGGGATAATGGGTAGACGTATGCAGGATGCGGTCAAGCATCAGGACGCCTGTCTCCTTATCCAGTTCATACTTGTTCTTTGACCCTTTGGGAATCTCAATCACGGCCATGAAATCCTCTTCCTGGATGCGCTCCGGCTTGATGTCATGCCAGATATTGCTGCTCATTCGTCTCTATTCTCCTCATCATATCTTTACAGGGCGGATTATAGCAACTCAATATCTCCCTGTCTATTAATACTTACTCAACCCGTTAACGCATCGTTGCGTCGGTTATTTTGTCCCGGTGCTGTGTCGCAACAAGCTCGACGTAGCGCTGCTACGCCTTCACTTGTGCTTCTTGCACCGAACCAAAATCCCTCGCCGCTTTGGATGCGTTAACGTTTCTCATAAGTATAAAAACACGCCGACTGATTTATCGGCGTGTTATATGCAAAACCTGCGCTTTACTTCGCGGCCTTGGCCAGCTCGGCCAGCTTGGCGAAACCTGCGGCGTCGTTGACGGCAAGGTCTGCCAGCATCTTGCGGTTGACTTCAATGCTCTGCTTTTTGAGCCCGTTGATCATCACCGAGTAGCTCATCCCGTTAATGCGGGCAGCCGCGTTGATGCGGGTGATCCACAGGCGGCGGAAGTCGCGCTTGCGCAGCTTGCGGCCAATGTAGGCATAGCGCAGGGAGCGCCTCACCTGTTCACTGGCGGCGCGGTACTGCTTGGACTTGCTGCCCCAGTAACCCTTTGCCAGCTTTAAATATTTACGGCGTTTTTTGTGGGCGTTCACTGCCCTCTTAATGCGTGCCATGAGTTTATCCTCCTACTATACGTGACTAATTACTTTGAAATCATTGAACGGATGGTCGCCGCTTCCTTGTTGTTGTTCAAGATGCCGCCGGCGCGCAGGTGGCGCTGCCGCTTGGTCACCTTCTTGGTTAAAATGTGGTTGCGGTTGAGCTTTTTATGCTTGACCAGGCCGCTCTTCGTAAGAGAAAAACGCTTGGACGCGCCGCGGTGGGATTTTTGCTTAGGCATGGAATGGGTTCTCCTTCCGGTTATTCATTGGGAGCGGCAGCACCCGGCGCTTCTTCCCGTTTGGGGGCAGCGCTTCGCTCCGCTTTGGATACTTTTTCTGCTTTAGGCGCAAGGATCATGATCATGTGCCTGCCCTCAAGCAAAGGCCTGCGCTCGACGGTGGAGATATCCTTCGTGCGTTCCGCGAAGTCCTCCATTACCTTCAGGCCAATTTCAGAGTGCGTAATCTGCCGCCCGCGAAAGCGGATGGTCACCTTGACCTTGTCCCCCGCGCTTAAGAACTTTACGGCGTTCTTCAGCTTGGTCTGAACGTCGTTTTCCTCAATCGTAGCGGAAAGCTGCACTTCCTTTAAGGTGATCACTTTTTGGTTCTTGCGCATCTCCTTTTCGCGCTTGGACTGTTCAAAGCGGTGCTTGTCAAAGTCCATTAGCTTGCAAACAGGGGGCTGGGCGTTGGGGACAATTTTGACCAGGTCAAGCTTTTGATCTTCGGCCAGCTTCATCGCGTTCTGCAGCGATAAAACGCCCAGCTGCGAGCCGTCCGCGCCAATCACGCGTACCTCTCTGTCGCGAATGTCCTCATTGATCTTCAGATCGTTGTTGATGTCCTGTCACCTCCGTATAAAAATAAATCCGGCGGGCATTGCTGCCCGCCGAAATCTCATGCATAGATCATCATGGATAACTGCCGTACCTTGAAAACTTCTTCGCAAGGTGAGAAGCGGGCGCCTCTGCTTAACGCAATATATATCATAAGACTATTTCCGCGTTTTGTCAAGCAGCAGTCCGGGCCATTTTCAGCTGGATTTCAGTATATCATAAAATCGAGGACAGCGTGTGCCCAACAGGATCAGCTCAACTGAAACCGGCCGGACAAATGCCCGGCCGGTTTCAGTTGGTTTACCTGGCTGATCAAGCGGTTAATTCGTCCGTCTTATCTCCGCTCTTATCACCGATGCTGAGGATAAAGTTCAGGATGATGCCCAGGATCGCGGCGCCGGCAACAGCGGGCACATTGATGCCGAACATGTTGATGTTGCCGCCGAAGGCGTAGTTGACGCCCAGGCCGAAGGTCATGATGGTGGCAATGACTGCGATGTTTTTGGCGTCGAACATGGAGACCTTCTTATCGATCAGGATGGCGATACCCTGCGCCGCGATGGCGCCGAACAGGTAGATCTCAAGGCCGCCGATGACAGCAATGGGGATGCCGTAGATCACTTTGATCAGGGGGGTGAAGCAGCTGATAACCATGGCGAAGATGCCGGCTGCCGCCATGACCGGTACTGAGAACACCTTGGTGATCGCCATGGTGGAGATGTTTTCGCCGTAGTTGGTACCGGCGGGGCCGCCGACAGCGCCTGAGACCATATCGCAGATGCCGTCACCGATCAGGTTACGGTCCAGCAGCTTTTCGATACCGAACTTGCCGCGGCCCTTTTTCCGGGCGAGGTCATCCACATAGATGTCCAGCTGGTAGATGTGCGCGGTGGATTCCGGGATGGTCGCGATGGCGATGGGCATGATGGCCGCCACGGCCAGCCAGCTTACCTTGGGCAGGGTAAAGGCAGGCAGAGCAAAGATCGAGCCGTCACCAAGCTTCCACGAGCTGGCGTCCAGAGCAGCCTGGCTGATCTGGCGGAAGAAGTTCATGTTGACAGGATCCAGGACATACAGAAGGCCGGCGGCAAGGCAGCCTGTGAGCGCGCCCAGCAGCAGGGGCAGCTGGCCCAGGAAGCCCTTGAGCTTGCGGCTGTAGATGACGGTGGACACCAGGGTGATCAGGGAGACGACCCACACAGCCTGGGATTGCGCGGCCTGGGGTGCTGCGTCCATCATCGCGTTGCCGGCAAGCGTCAGGCCGATGATCATGGCAATGGGGCCGGTGATGGTGGCGGGAAGAATCTTCTCCACCATCTTCATCCCGCCCAGGCGCACCAGCAGGCCTGCGGCGATGGAGACCAGGCCGGAGGCGATGATGCCAAACTGCGCGATGCTGATGGCTTCAGGCGGCAGGATGCCGTCCACCTTGACAAAGCCCTGCGCCGCGATCAGGCCGCTGATGGCGGACAGGTAGGCAAAGCTGGAGCCGTAGTACATGGGGATCTTACGGCCGGTGATTAAAATAAAGCAGACTGTTGCCAGTCCGCTTGCGAAGATCGTGGTGGAAACCTGAAAGCCGGTGATCAGAGCCACCGTAACGGTCGCGGGGAACATGACAATGACCTGCTGGATAGCGTAGAGAATGAGTTTGCCAAGCGATGGTTTCTCGTCCGGAAGGTAACCAAGAACTTTGGGCTGTGTCATGCACTTGCTCCTTTCAATTCACGCCGTTAGGCGTTTGACCCCGGCTTAAAAAAAAGCCGTCCTGGAAAGCGGACGGCGCAGCGTGGGATGTTCGTGTCCGGGACAGTTTCTACCGCGCCGTTCTGGAACCTTGCGGATATTACCATGCCCGAGAGGGCTTGTCAATGGCTAATTTAACAAAAAAACGAAGTTCGTGCAAAAACAATGCTGAACTTCGCGGAAACCTTGGATAAAAATGTTCGGAATTTTTTATTCTACATGCACGACCTTGATCAGGTTGGTCGTACCGCTGATGGACAGGGGGACGCCCGCCGTCAGAACCACCAGATCGCCTTTGCTGATGATGCCCGTATCCACGGAAGCGTCCACGGCATGCTCAAACAGGACGTCAGTAATGCGCTCTTCTCCAATCAGCACAGGCGTCACACCCCAGCTGAGGCTCAGCTGGCGGTAGGTGGAAGCGTCCGGCGTGCAGGCGATGATGGGCATATTGGGCCTGAAGCGGCTGATCATCTTGGCCGTCGTGCCGGACTTGGTGACCGTAACGATGGCGGCCGCGTGCATATTCAACGCGATCAGGCAGGTGGCGTGGGAGATAGCATCGGTGATGGTCTCGCTGCTCTCAGCCATGCTGCGCTCCAAAAAACGCTTGCGGTAATCGATGTCGTTTTCAGCCCGCTCAGCGATGCGCGCCATGGTCTTGACCGCCTCCACCGGATACTTGCCGCTGGCGGTTTCCCCCGACAGCATGGTGGCGCTGGTGCCGTCATAGATCGCGTTGGCCACATCGGTGATCTCAGCCCTGGTGGGACGGGGATTATGAACCATGCTTTCCAGCATCTGGGTCGCGGTGATCACCTGGCGGCCGGCCATGGTGGCGGCCTTGATCATGCGCTTTTGGATGATCGGGATCTCTTCAAAGGGGATCTCAACGCCCATGTCGCCGCGCGCGATCATCACGGCGTCCGAAGCCTCGATGATCTCCTCAATATGCGCCACGCCGTCCGCGTTTTCGATCTTCGCGATGATGCGCACGTGTTCGCCGCCGTTTTCATCAAGCAGCTGGCGCAGAGCCTGCACATCCTCAGCCCCCCTGACAAAGGAGGCCGCGATATAATCAAAACCGGAGCGGATGCCAAACAGCACATCGTCCTTGTCTTTCTCGCTGATATAGGGCATGGAAAAACGTACGCCGGGTACATTGACACCCTTGCGGTCGCTGATCTGCCCCCCCGATACCACGCGCGTGATGATATCGGTTTCAGTTTTGTTTTCCACATGCAGCTCCACCAGGCCGTCATCGATCAATATGCGGGTCTGCTGTCCCAGGTCATGCGGCAGATTCATGTGGGTGATGGATACAATGCTCTCATCGCCCGGCACCTCCCGCGTGGTCAGCGTAAACAGCCCGCCCTCCTTGAGGATGACAGGGCCGTTTGCGAAGGTCTTCAGCCGGATCTCCGGCCCTTTGGTGTCAAGCAGGGTCGCGATGGGCATGTGCAGCTCGCTCCTGACGCGGCTGACGACGCGGAAAGTCTCCAGATGACTTTCCTGCGTGCCGTGCGAAAAGTTAAAGCGCGCGACGTTCATCCCCGCAAGCGCCAGAGCCTTAACGGTTTCATAAGTGTTAGAGGATGGCCCCAAGGTGCAGACTATCCTGGTTTTTCTCATCATTCATATCCCTTCAGGCGCAGGCCAAAAAATATCGGGAGAAAGAACAAACAACTCTCTCCATCTATCATATTGCCCCCTGCGAGGGGCCTTTGTCAAGCGCGTCAGCCGCGGGCTGCGGCGTCTGCGCCTCTCCTTCCTCCTCATCGCTTAGCATCGCGCTTTGCTTTTTCATCCTGCGCGCGCTGAGGGCCTGGTCGATCAAAGCAGCTGAGAAACCGGAAAATATCTGCAGGTAAAACGTGATGGAGCGCCAAAGGATCAGCGCCGCGAAGATGGTATTAGGGGGAAAGAACTTTTCAAAGAAAAAATAGAATCCGCCTTCCTGCGCGCCGGAGTCTCCGGGCAAAGGGGTGCTGGAGGCGACAATGTACAGCAGGAACTGAATGGTCAGGATCGTCAGATAGCTGTGCTGATTAAGCCCAAAACCGCGGTACACAAAGTAGACCACGCTTTGCAGGGCGATCGACTCAATGAGTGACATTAAAAAGATCGTTAAAAACTGCCAGGGGTGGCGGGTAATCATTTCCACGCTTGAGTGGAACTCATTGAGCGATGCGTCCCAGCGTGAGGAGGTCTTGGCGACGTCCTTGACATAGTGCAGCTTATGCGCCAGCTTTACAAAGAAGACAATGATGGCCCGCACCATGTTGCGGCTGATGGACAGCAGGATGACCGCGGCGACCATGACGAAGTTGACCAGATAACCGAAGACCAAAAGCCAGATGCCCGCCTGCCCGATGGTATCGTATACCAGCCGGCTATGCGTAAGCCACAGCGCCGTCCCTGCCAGCATGAAGGATAATTGCCAGCAAAAAAACTTGACCGCCAGCACCGAGCCGGCGATGCCGGGCGGTACCCCGCGCTTCTTCAGCGAAAAAACCTGCATGGCCTGCGCCCCCGTGGCAGCCGGGGTGATCGCGCCATAATACATGCCAAGCAGCCCCACGAGGATGCCTGAGCCAAGCTTGAGCTTTACCTTATAGAACTTAAAAAACAGGCTGAGCGACCAGCCCTCAAAAAAAACCTGCAATGCCAGGCAGCCCACCGCCGCCGCGAACCAATAGGGGTTGACAGAGCGGAAGGCATCCGCGATTTGCTTAAGATCACCGGTTTTGAAAATAAAAACAATGACAAAAACAAAAGTGAGGACGATAAACGCGACGCTTAAAAGCCTGCCTCTTGACTGCTTTGAAAGCCGCTTCATACTGCCCCCTTGCCTTAAATACCATGGTCATTCTATCATAGTATACCATGACGTCAGCGCTTTGGACACACCCTGCCGGCAGCGCGGATCCCGCGTATGGCCTCTGTGCCGGTTTTCTTTGACAGGGTATGCCTTTCATGCTATCTTCATGCCGTACAGTATGACTATAAGGAGGCGCTCATGCCGCCCAAAATTACGCTGCTGGCTACCGGGGGGACCATCGCCAGCCTGCAGACCCCCTCCGGCCTCGCCCCCGCGATGCGGGCAGAGGATCTGCTGGCCGCCTGCCCCAAACTGTGGGGCCTTTGCGACATCACCGCGCGGGATGTATTCTCGCTTGACTCAAGCAATATCCAGCCTGAGGAGTGGCAGATCCTGGCCCAGGCCATCCGGGAAGCCGCGCAGTCCTGCGAAGGCATCGTGATCACCCACGGCACAGATACCATGGCCTACACAGCCTCCGCCCTCAGCTTCATGCTGCGGGGGCTGAGCGTCCCGGTGGTGCTGACGGGCAGCCAGCTGCCGCTGTGGCATCCCCACAGCGACGCCCAAAGCAACCTCACAGAGGCCTTTGCGGCGGCTGCCTCTGCCCCCTGTGGCGTCTATATCTGCTTCCATCACAAGGTGATCTACGGTACCCGGGCAGTCAAGATGAGGACGCTTGGCTTTGACGCCTTTGACAGCATCAACGCCCCTGCCGTCGGCTATTTTGACGCGGAGGGGCTGCACATGCCCGCGCGGGATCTGATGACCGCGCCGGATGAGCCTCTCATCCCGCCGGAAGAGAACCTGATCATCGATCCCCGCGTTTTTCTGCTGAAGCTCGTGCCGGGAACGGACCCGGAGATATTCCGACACGTCATGCGCGCGGGCTATCAGGGGCTGGTGATCGAGGCCTTCGGCTTGGGCGGGCTGCACTATATCCGCAGGAACCTGCTGGAAAGCCTGGAAGCGCTGAGCGATCAGGGGATACTCACCTTTGTGACCACCCAGTGCCTGTATGAAAAAGCGGATTTTTCCATCTATGAAGTCGGCCGGAAGGTACTGAAAAACAGCATCTGGGGCGCGCACGACATGACGACGGAATCAGCCCTCACCAAGCTGATGTGGGTGCTTGGCGATAAGGAGAAGCGTCTCCCCCTGATCACGTCCTGCCTGGCGCACGAGATGCTGCAATAAGAGAATTAACTGTCTGCCCGGGCGATCCTCAGTCGATCGGCACGAAGGGCAAAAACTTATTTACGTAATATTTTCCCCACGCCAGGGTTTCCCTGGCGTGGTTTTTCAGCCAGTATTCGGGGAGAATGGGGCTGCCGATGCCGGAGGGATTGAGACCCGCGTCCCTGGCGACGTCCAGGGCGCGGGGCAGGTGATAGTCGCTGGTGATGATCAATACATCCTTCACGCCTTCTCCCAGCAGCGCCTTGGCGTTTTCAAGGTTTTGCCTGGTATTGAAGGACTTGTCCTCCATCAGGATATGCTGAGGATCGACGCCCTTTTGCTCAAGCCAGCTCTTCATCACGGAGGCCTCCGTGACAGGCTCATCCTTCCCCTGCGCGCCGCTGACGATCACAGGCTTGGGCGCAGCCTCATAGGCCTTCAGCGCCTCCAGCAGGCGCAGCTCCAGCTGCTTGGACGGCTGGCCGTCCGGTTTGACCTGCGCGCCCAGCACGATGATGGCCTGGGTGGTTCCGGGTGCCGGCACGTTATGCTCGCGCACCAGCAGGTAGGCGAATAAAAAGGCGTACACCAGCGCAAACAGGATTGCCAAAGTAAATGCCAATCTAAACAGTGTCATGATTGGTCCCTTTCTTCTTCTCCTCCGTGCCATGCCAGTTTCCTCCTGTCAGGCCGCCTTGTGAAAAGCTGAAAGCAGCCGTGTCCGTTACAATAATATGGTCCAGCAGTTCAATACCAAGTGATTTCAGCAGAGGGATCAGGGCTTCGGTCAGCTGTCTGTCAGCCAGCGAGGGCCGCGCGTCGCCATCCGGGTGATTGTGGCACAGCACCGCCCCCTGCGCGCCCGCGCGCAGCAGCGCCGCGACCGCGAGCCTGGGATAGAAGGCCGCTTCCCCCTCGTCACCCGAAGAGATCAGCGTCTTCTGGATCAGGCTCCCTTTGCCATCCAGCGCAAGCACATAGACCTTCTCATAGCGCTCCCCCATCAGGAGGGTACGGCAGTATTCCGCCCATTCACCTGCCGCGGGACAGCTTTGCGCCTTATCGGCCTGCTCCCTGTAGTACAGGCGCGAAAGCGGCAGAAGCAAGCTGATCAGGGTGGCGGCGCTATCGCCGATGCCGGGCACGCAGCGCAGCTCTTCAGATTGCGCGGATAATACCCCGCCGACGCTGCCAAAGCGCCCGATCAGCGCCTTGGCGATCGGCTTGGTATCCTTGCGGGGGATGGCGTAGGTCAGGAGCAGCTCAAGCGCCTCATGCTGGGCAAAGCTGTCAAGCCCGGCAGATGCAAAGCGCTCGCGCAGTCTGAGGCGATGCCCCTCATGGTCCTGCACACCTTCACCCCCTTTGCGTGACAGTATAGCATATTTCCTTTGTATCCGACAGAGAAAGCCGCGTCCATCGGTTTACAGTTGGTGAAATTGATGTCAATATTCTCCCATAGATGCAGGAAAAAGGCCTTTTACGTCTAAATAGAAGAATAAGGTGAAGGTTGGAAGTTTTCATTGCGCCATTCACCCTCAAGTAACGGGCATACTTCCCCGCGCCCGCGGGAAATTTATGATAGGAGGCCACTATGTCTGAACTGAAACTGGACTACCTGGGCATCATACAGCCCGGAGCTCTCTACCACAACCTGACCCCCGCCCAACTGGTCGAACACGCGCTGCGCAGGAATGAGGGCACCCTTTCAAAAACCGGCGCGCTCGTTGTAAAGACCGGTAAATATACCGGCCGCAGCCCCGAAGATCGCTTCATTGTTGATGAACCTTCCATCCACGACAAAATCTCCTGGGGCAAGGTCAACGTTCCGATCAGCCCGGAAAAATTTGACGCCATCTACCGCAAAGCCTGCGCTTATCTGCAGCGCCGCGATGTGTTTGTGTTTGACGGCTTTGCCGGCGCCGATCCGGCCTACCGCAAGAGTTTCCGCATTGTCAATGAGATGGCCAGCCAGAATATGTTCATCCATCAGATGCTGCTGCGTCCGACGCAGGAGGAGCTTGAAAGCTATTCCCCCGACTTCACCATCATCGCTGTGCCCGGCCTGCACTGCATCCCCGAGATCGACGGCGTCCACAGCGAGGCCGCCATCCTGGTCAGTTTCGAGCGCAAGCTGGTCGTGATCTGCGGCAGCCAGTACGCCGGCGAGATCAAAAAGAGCGTGTTCAGCGTGATGAACTACATCCTGCCCAAACAGGACGTATTCAGCATGCACTGCTCGGCCAACATCGGAAAAGACGGCGACAGCGCCTTGTTCTTCGGCCTGTCAGGCACCGGCAAGACCACATTGTCCGCTGACCCGGACCGCAAGCTGATCGGCGATGACGAGCACGGCTGGAGCGACAGGGGCATCTTCAATATCGAGGGCGGCTGCTACGCCAAGTGCATCAACCTGTCACAGGAGCATGAGCCGGACATCTGGAACGCCATCCGCTTCGGCGCGCTGGTGGAAAACGTTGTGATGGACCCCGAAACCCGCGAGTTTGACTTTGCCGATGAGAGCCTGACGGAAAACACCCGCGCGGGCTACCCGGTCGATTATATTGAGAATGCCCAGATCCCCGGTGTAGGCGCTCACCCAAAGACCGTCATCTTCCTCACGGCTGACGCCTTTGGCGTCATGCCCCCCGTCAGCAAGCTGGACCGCAACGCCGCCATGTACCATTATGTCAGCGGCTACACCGCGCGCCTGGCCGGTACGGAGCGCGGCGTGACCGAGCCCCAGGCCACCTTCTCCACCTGCTTTGGCGCCCCCTTCCTGCCCCTGCCGGCAGCAAGGTACGCAGAGCTTCTGGGAGAGCGCATCGATACCTACGGGGCCAATGTCTACCTGGTCAACACCGGCTGGGCAGGCGGACCCGCCAGCGGCAGCGGCAAGCGCATGAAGCTGCCCCTGACCCGCGCGATGGTCACCGCCTGCTTGAACGGAGAACTGGAGAAGAGCGAGTTCGTCCGCGACCCCATATTCAACGTGATGGTGCCCACCACCTGCCCCGGTGTGCCCGACGAGGTGCTGGTTCCCGAAAAGATGTGGCAGGACAAGGCCGCGTATCAGCAGACAGCCAGGAAACTCGCCGAACTGTTCCGCGCGAACTTCGCCAAGTATAAGAACATGCCCCAGGAAGTGATCGAGGCCGGCCCCCAAGGGTAAGCCGATCAGTGAATAAAAAGCATCCCCTTTACCGGCGTTCGTCCGGTGAGGGGGATGCTTTCATACACGGTACATTAAGCGCGGGGAAAGTCTTCTCCCAGCCAGTATTTCTTCAGCGGAACAAAGCTAAGCCAGGCAACGGCGGCGGTGATCGCTATTTCCGGCAGCATGTAGCTTCCGTTGTACAGAAGCGACCATACGGGTGCCGCGTAACTGTAGCTGTTGGGCCAAAGCGCTTCCCAGATCAACCAGCCGGACAGGAAGTGGCAAAGGAAGCGCAGGGTGAAGGTCAAAGTGATGCCAAGCACTGCGGCCAGGCGGTTATCCTTGACTTTTCCCTTGAACATGGCAGACAGGCCGATCACAGTGAAAGCGATGATGTAGTCAAGTAGGGCGATCAGCAGCATTTCAAAGAAATTGCGGCCATAGCCCACATTGCCAAAGCCCAGCATCAATTGGATCACAGCGTAGATGAAGGCGGAGATCAGGCCCCAGCGGGTGCCGTGCCGCCAGGAGATGATCGCCAGAGGCAGCATGGAGCAGATGGTCACGCTGCCGCCCAGCGCCCAGGGTCCCTGGAAGGAAAAGATGCTCAGCACCGTGCCGATGGCGATGAAGATGGCGCTTTCCACCATCCTTCGGGTCGTCAGATTCATATGATGTTCCTCCTTTTGGTAACTTGTACCCGGCGCGGCTGCGGAACAAAAAAACGCCTTGCCGGAGGCAAAGCGGTCGCGTTTCAGCTTACTTTCCTACGCCGGCATTATCCGGATCAGGTTTAAGGGTCCCGGGCATAAGCCCGATCTCAGCCGGTAAATAACCAGCACCCCCGCCGCAAATCATATGCAGCAAACACATCATAAACAAGATGATTAACCCTGTCAAGTAGCGTCCGGACATGGCTTGTGATATGATAGGGAAGCGGTCAAAGCTTCATAAACCATCAGGCCGCGGGGGAGAAAAGATGCGCTGGTTTTCAAAAAAGGGGAGCAAGGCTGTGCCCGATCATATGGACGAGACGGAGCTGCTCTACGAAGCCAAGCTCTCGGATGATCCTGTCTACGCCTATGCTTGTCTGCAGAGGGCTGAAACGCTTGATCCGGATAATCTTTCGGTACAGCGCGCCTTGCTGATGCTGGGCCGCCTGCATGAGCGCGGGAGGGATCCGGCGGATTATTCTGCCATCAAGTCATACGTATTGCACAGCTTTGAGCACCCGGAAAAATACAGCGAGGAAGGGCTGAAATCGGCTGCCGGGGAGATGTTTCGGGATCCGCGGCTCATGCGCTGCCTTGCCTTAGCGCCAGATCCGCAGGTTTTTTTGGAGCAGTATCTTGATGATCTGGCGGAGGAATACATGCGCGTCTTTATCACGGGCGACTCAAGCCATGCGCCGCGCGTCTTCGGCTTTTCCGCAAGGCTTAAGATGAATACCTACCTGGCGAGGCCTGTCAGTGACCTGATATCAAACGCCCTGCAGTCCCCTTTCCTGACAGAGGACCAGCGGCGCATGACGGCCAGAGCGGTCTACAAGGCTTTCTCCCGCCAGATGGGCGGGGAGATCAAGGCGCTTGACCAACTGCTGGGGGCTGAGATCTGCCGGGTGATCGCATGATCAAGCGGATCGCCGCCCTTGTCATGGCCCTGTTTCTGATGGCGTCTTTCTATCTCTATGCGCTCCTGCAGGAGGATGAGGAAACAAAGCGGACCGACCAGTGGGTCGTCGCGGGGGATGACAGCCTGACCCGGGCACAGGAAAGGGTCATCAGCACCGATCCCGCTGTTCTTGCCGGCGCGATGGGCCTCTCCCTTCCCCTGCCGCGCGAGCTGAGTTCGGGCGAGGTGAAGGACGGGCAGTACCACGGCTACCGTGTCAGGCAGCTGGAGGCAGAGAGTGCTGACGCCACGGTTCTGGGCGTTCGCCCGGCCTCAGCCGCCCCCTTGATCCGCGGCAGCGGCCTGCAGTTTGAAGCCACCGATAAGACCCTGATGAGCTATCCCCTGCTTCGCGCGGAAATGGACGGAAGCGCTTACTATTACCTGGCCAGCGAGCAGGCGGCTTTTATCATCCGCCTGCCTCTGCATCTGCCGGAGGACGCGGCCTTGTCAGGCTTTATACTCGCCCAGCCCTGAGAGGCAAAAATATATATCTGAAAGGATATGACATGACCCCGAAAACAAAGCACAGCGCCTTTTACAACGTGCAGCGCTTTCTGCCCTACTACAAGAATCATAAAAAGGTGCTGGCCTTTGACCTGATCTGCGCGATGCTGACCACCGTTTGCGAGCTGGTCTTTCCCCTGATCGTATCCACCATCACCGATCAGGCGGTGAGCGACCCTTCCGTGATCACCTTTGGCTTTGTGCTTCGGCCGGCATTGTTTTATGTGGCCCTTCGGCTGGTGGACGCGGGGGCCTTTTTTTACATGCAATCCATGGGGCATATCATGGGCGCGCACATTGAGACCGATATGCGCTCAAACCTGTTCAGCCATCTGCAGCAGCTGAGCTTTTCTTTTTACAATAACACCAAGATCGGCCAGATCATGAGCCGCATGACCAGCGATCTGTTTGATATCACCGAGTTTTCCCACCACTGCCCGGAAGAGTTTCTCATCGCTTTCTTCAAGATAGGCGTCACTTTTGTGATCCTCCTGTCGGTCAATGTGCCCCTGACGCTGCTGATTTTCCTCATGCTTCCTGCCTTGCTGGTCACCACCTACATTTTCAGCGGAAAGCTGAAGAAGACCTTCAGCGACTGCCGCTGGCAGCTGGGCGAGATCAACGCGCAGACGGAGGACAGCCTGCTTGGCATGCGTGTCGTACAGAGCTTCGCCAATGAAGACATAGAAAATGAAAAGTTCAGCCGCGGCAACCTGACCTTTCTGACACTCAAGAAAAAGCAATACAAGGTGATGGCAGGCTTCCACATCACCACCAGGCTGATGGACGGCATCATGAACATCATCGTCGTTGTGGCAGGCGCGCTGTTCCTGGGCCGGGGGCGCATCACGACAGGCCAGTTTTTAAGCTACCTGCTCTATGTCAACATGCTGCTGGCCGCGATCCGCCGCCTGGTTGAGTTTACCGAACAGTTTCAGCGCGGCATGACAGGCATTGAGCGCTTCCAGGAAATTATGGACGCGCCGCTTGAGATCAGGGACTCAAAGGAAGCCAGGCCGCTTCATCAAGTCAAAGGCGAGATCCGCTTTGAAGATGTCAGCTTCAGCTACAAAGACGCCGAGGGGGATGAAATATTAAGCCATGTCAACCTCACCGTGCCGGCCGGACAGAATGTGGCGCTGGTTGGTCCCAGCGGCTCGGGCAAGACCACGATGTGCAACCTGATCCCCCGCTTTTATGACGTGAGCGGCGGCCGCATCCTGATCGACGGGCAGGATGTGAAAGGCTTGAAGCTCAAAAGCCTGCGCGGGGCCATCGGCATGGTGCAGCAGGATGTCTATCTGTTTTCAGGCAGCGTGATGGATAACATCGTTTACGGCAGACCGGGTGCTTCGAAGGAAGATGTGATGCTGGCAGCCAGACTGGCAGGCGCGCATGACTTTATCATGGCACTGCCCAACGGGTATGATACACATGTGGGCGAACGGGGCGTGAAGATCTCCGGCGGCCAGAAGCAGCGCATCTCCATTGCCCGTGTGTTCCTGAAGGATCCGCCCATCCTGCTGCTGGACGAAGCCACCAGCGCGCTTGACAATGAATCCGAACGCCTGGTGCAAAAATCCCTGGAGGAGCTGGCCAAAGGCCGCACCACGCTGACCATCGCCCACCGCCTGACCACCATCCGCAACGCGGACGTGATCTGGGTGCTCACGGAGAAGGGCCTTGAAGAGAGCGGCACCCACGACGAACTGATCAAAAAGCAAGGTGTGTACAGCAAGCTGTACAGCATGTATGCCGCCGCGGCGGAAAAATAGAAGGAGCCAGGGATATGGAGCTATGCTTTTTAGGCGCCGCCCGCGAAGTAACGGGCAGCCGGTATCTCTTGAACGCGGCAGGCAAGCGCATCCTGATCGATTGCGGGATGGAGCAGGGCGCGGACATCTACGAAAACCAGGAGCTGCCTGTCCCCGCAAGCGGCGTGGACTGTGTGGTGCTGACTCACGCGCATATCGACCACAGCGGTATGCTGCCGGCGCTTTATAAAGACGGCTTCCGCGGCCCTATCTACGCCACGCCTGCCACCATGGCGCTGTGCGAGATCATGCTGCGTGACTCCGCCCACATCCAGATGCAGGAAGCCCAGTGGCGCAACCGCAAAGCCGAGCGCGCGGGCAGGCCGCTGTATGAGCCTATTTATGATATGGACGACGCGGACGGAGCGCTGAGCCTCTTTGTGCCGGTGGAATACGGCACGATCGCCCAGATCGTCCCCGGCGTGCGGCTGACTCTGACCGACGCGGGCCACCTGCTGGGCTCTGCCAGCGCCACCCTGGCGATCAGCGAAGGCGGGGAGCAGAAGACCATCGTGTTCTCAGGTGACATCGGCAACCTCAGCCAGCCCATCATCAACGACCCGCACTATTTACACGCGGCGGATTATGTGGTGATGGAATCCACCTACGGTGACCGCCTGCACGGCGAGCGGCCGGACTATATCGCGGATCTGGCCGACACCCTGCAAACCACCTTCGACCGTGGCGGTAAGGTGGTCATCCCCTCCTTTGCCGTAGGGCGCACGCAGGAGATCCTCTACTTCCTGCGGGAGATCAAGCAAAAGGGCCTGATCCAGGGCCATGAGGATTTCCCCGTGTTTATGGACAGCCCCCTGGCCATAAAAGCGACTGAAATATTCAACACCTGTTCGGATGACAACTTTGATGAAGAAATGCGCGCGCTGATCCGAGGCGGCAAAAACCCGCTGAGTTTCGAGGGGCTGAAGCTGTGCGTCAGCGCTGACGAGTCCAGGGAGATCAACTTCCACCAGGGGCCGGGCGTGATCATCTCCGCCTCCGGTATGGCGGAGGCGGGCCGCATCCGGCATCATCTCAAACATAATCTGTGGAAGCCGGAGGCGACCATTCTGTTTGTCGGGTACCAGAGCGTGGGTACCCTGGGCCGCATCCTCTACGACGGCGCCAAAAAAGTACGCCTGTTTGATGAAGAGATCGAGGTGAAGGCCGAGATCCGCATGCTGCGGGCCATCAGCGGCCATGCCGATATGAATGGCCTGCTGACCTGGGCGAAGAGTTTCAGCCCCGTTCCCGCCCGTTATTTCATCTGCCATGGGGAAGAAAAGGTCGCTGAAAGCTTTGCGCAGAATCTTGCCGGTCAGGGAATGCCCACCGCTGTCCCCTATAACGGTGATGTGTGGGACCTGCTGAGCGATCAGCGGATCAAGGAGGGCAGCCCGCCATTGGTCAGGAAGGCACAAAAGATAAAAGCCGCCGCGGCAGCAGCGCCTTCCCTCGGGGTCAGCGACGCGGACAGGAAGCTGCAATCCGCTTTCAGCCGCCTGCGCAACCTGCTGGATCAGGCATCCGGCTACAGCAACAGCCTGAAGTACAAACTGGTTGAGCAGATCGAAAAAATCATTAAAGGCTGGGAGAACTGATATGATCAACTTCAATTCATTGCCGGCGCCGCTGCCCCAGGACATCGAAAGCTATATGATCTCGGGCGAGTGGGAGACCGCGCGGGAGATGATCCGCGAGCGGCTGAAGCTCGGCCTGCCGCGCATGCTGAGGGACCGCCTGCTTGCCGCCGATTTCTTTATGGACAGGCTGGCGTCCTTCTATCCCCTCACCGAAGCTGCCTTGCTGGATGAGATCAGAATATTGATCCCTGATTACGGCGAGGATGACCTTGCACGGCTGCGCGGTCTGGGCTGGCTGGATTCAAAGCTGATCCGCGGGCAGCGGATGTACCATGAGGATCTGGTTGGCAGCCTGCTGAAGGCCAACCCGGAATTTGCCCAAAGGGCCGGAAAACCCTTCAGCCCCTACCGCCCCCTGCTTGATGAGATCGTCAGCCATATGAAGAGCAACGGGCAGCTGCGCATGAAGATGGAACTATCAAGCACCCTGCGGATTAAGGACGATTATTTCAAACCGGGCACGGCTTATCGGGTTCATCTGCCGATGCCCAGCCCGGCGCCGCAGCAGAGCCAGGTGCAGCTGACGGATATCCGGCCAAATCCCAGGCACATCGCCCGGGAGAGCGCGCCTCAGCGCACCGCTTATTTTGAGGAAACGCTGACCGAAAACGCCCCCTTCAAGGTCTCCTCAAGCTATGTGCAAACCCTCTATTACTGCGATCCGGTGAACGATCCATCGCCCCGGGTGCTCTATCCCGACGCGAAGGCCCCCGCGCGGGAAGATCTGGATCCCCAGGCCCCGCACATCCTGTTCACGCCTTACCTGACCTCGCTGTGCAAAGAGCTGATCGGCGACGAGATCGTGCCGGTCCGCCAAGCCAAGCGCTTTTATGACTTCATCACAGGCAAGGTGCTCTACAGCTATGTCAGGCCCTATCAGCTGATCGAAAACGGCGCGGAGTACCCGGCGGTCAACCTGCGGGGCGACTGCGGCCTGCAGGCCCTGCTGTTCATCACACTGTGCCGCATCGCGGGCATCCCCGCCCGCTGGCAAAGCGGCCTGTATGCCGCCCCCGGCGACGAGGGCAGCCACGACTGGGCATGGTTTTATACAGAGGCCTGGGGCTGGCTGCCGGCTGACCCAAGCTTTGGCGGCGCGGGCCGACGCGGCGGCAACGAGGAGAGGCGGGAGTTCTACTTCGGCAATCTCGACCCCTATCGCGCTGTGTTCAACCACCAGTACATGGGAGACTTCCAGCCCGGCCGCGCTTTCCCCCGCAACGATCCCTATGACAACCAGTCAGGCGAGGTTGAGACAGGGGAAGGGCCGCTGCATTACGGCCAGTACCGCACCCGCCACGAGGTGAAAGTGACCTGGCTTCCCATCGAATAGACCATCGTTCGGAGAATTACTTCAGGGCTCCGTATCATCCAGCAGGATCAAAGACCGTATCTGCTCAAGCCGCTTGTCCCCGATGCCGGAGACATTTTTCAGGTCTTCTTCAACATAAAACGGGCTGATCTCCCGCGCCTCGATGATCTTTTGCGCCGTCACCCGCCCAATGCCCGGCAGGGTCATCAGCTCCTCCAGAGTGGCCGTATTGATAGGGATGGCTCCGTCAGCCTTCCGTTCCTCCGGCCGGACCGGTATGCCTTTTGGAGCCGACAGTCCGATCACTTCAGTTGGATGTACAGAAAAAAGCCCCGCCGCCTGCAGCAGGCTCGTCAGCGCCAGGACGGCGCAGAGCGCTGCTAAAACAATCGGCAGGGCTTTTTTCATACGCTCAATCCATCAGTGGGCTTTGGTGATCTTCTGGCCGCCCGCGGTGTCCTCCACCGTGTAGCCAAGCGCGATGATGCTGGCGCGCAAGGCGTCGGACTGCTTCCAATCCTTATCCTTCCTCGCCTGTACGCGCTTTTGGGCAAGTTCCCGGACCTCCCCTGTCAGCTCGCCGGTTTGCTTGACCATCAGGCCAAGGATGTCAGCCAGGCCCTTGAGGGTATCCAGCGCGTGACGGATAGCAGGGGCGGAGGTCTCCTGACTCACCATGGTGTTGGCCGCGTAAACGATGTCAAACAGCGCCGCCACAGCCTCCGCGGTATTCAGATCGTCGTCCATGCCCATATCAAAGCGGCGCTTGCCTTCATCCACTTGGGCCATGAACGCGCGGTCAGCGTCAGTTGGCTCCTGTTCACCGGCGGTGCTTAGCAGGAACACCATGTTGTCCCGCGCCGTATACAGCCTGACCAGGCTGGCGTGAGCCTGCTCCACGCTGTCGCGGCTGAAGTTGAGCGGGCTGCGGTATTGGGCGGACAGGGTGAACATGCGAACATCCTCAGGCTCGTACTGCTTTAAAATATCGCGCACTGTAAAGAAGTTGCCGCGGGATTTTGACATCTTTTCATTGTCGATGTTCAAAAACCCGTTGTGCATCCAGTAACGCACAAAGGGATGGCCGGTCGCCCCTTCGGACTGGGCGATCTCATTTTCGTGGTGCGGAAAGATCAGGTCATGGCCGCCGGAATGGATATCCAGCGTATCGCCAAGGTACTCGGTGCTCATCACGCTGCACTCAATGTGCCAGCCGGGCCTGCCCTGTCCCCAGGGGCTGTCCCAGAAGGGTTCGCCGGGCTTGGCCGCCTTCCACAGCGCGAAGTCGGCAGGCGACCTTTTTTCATCGTCCACATCCACGCGCGCGCCTTCCTCCAGATCTTCGAGGTTCTGGCCGCTTAATTTGCCGTACTCGGGGAAGGACGCGGTATGGTAGTACACGGTGCCGCCGCTCTCATAGGCCATGCCCTTGCTGATGAGCTGTTCAACCATGGCGATGATCTGGGGGATGTGCTCGGTCGCCCGGGGATGCACGGTGGCCGGCCGGATGCCCAGCGCCTGAGCGTCTTTGTAGTACTCGGCGATGAAGCGGTCGCCCAGCTCCTTGACCGTCACGCCTTCTTCGTTGGCCCGTCTGATCATCTTATCGTCGATATCCGTAAAATTCTGCACAAACGTCACCTTAAACCCCTTGTACTCCAGATACCGCCTCAGCACGTCAAAGATAATAAAGGGACGCGCGTTGCCGATGTGAAAATAATCGTACACTGTCGGCCCGCAGGAGTAGATGCTCACCTCACCGGGCTTGATCGGCACAAACTCTTCCTTTTTTCGGCTTTGGCTGTTATAGATTTGCATGGTGTTACCTCTTCTCTTCACTTTCTGTCTTTACGTTATCCTGCCATATCAATCCCGGGTATGTGCCAGCAGCTCCTGCTGGATGTCAACCGGGGGCATCTCCTCTGCAACCCTTTCATAGCGGTCATTCTCCCCCAGCCGCCAGGTATGGGTGTTATCCTCCCACATCCTGTCAAACAGCCGGATCACATCCGACGAGATGCCCGGATCCTTCAGGGGAGCCGTCAGCTCCACGCGCTTATCCAGGTTGCGCCCCATCAGATCGGCGGAGGAGATAAAACACTGCGGGATGCCGCAGCATTCAAAGATATAGATCCTTGAGTGCTCCAGAAAGCGCCCGACGATAGAGCGCACCTCGATGTTCTCATGGCCCCTGACCCTCAGGCAGCAGATCCCGCGCACCAGCAGCTCAACCTTTACCCCGCCATCCGCCGCGTCATAGATCGCGTCGATTATTTCAGGGTCTGACAGGGAGTTCATCTTCGCCCTGAACCTCGCGGGCAAACCGATGGCGGCATTGTCTTTTTCATGCATCAGCCTCCGGGTAAACTCCTGTTTGGTCGTGTAAGGCGAAATGATCAGTTCCTTCATCGGGTAGGTGTAGCTGTAGCCGGTAATGACGTTGAAAAAGGCGCTAGCGTCCTCACCCAGCCCCTTGTCACAGGTGAGTATACCCATGTCCGTATACTGGCTGGCTGTGAGGGAGTTATAATTTCCCGTGCCGATATGCATGTAGTGGCGAAGACCTTCGGTTTCTCTTCTGACCACCAGGGTGATCTTGGAATGTGTCTTCCACCTTGGCACCCCGTAGAGCACATGGCAGCCCGCCGCCTCCAGGATCTTGCACCAGTTGATGTTGTTTTCTTCATCAAAGCGGGCGCGCACCTCCACCAGCACCGTCACCTGCTTGCCCATCTGGGCCGCGCGCGCCAGAGACGGGACCAGGCTTGACTTGGCGTCAACCCGGTACAGCGTCTGCTTGATGGCCAGCACGCGGGGATCATCCGCCGCCTCGCGTACAAAGCGAAGCACCGGCTCAAAGCTGTCATAGGGGTGATGCAGGAAGATATCCCCCTCGCGGATCGTGTGAAAAACGGACTGCGGCTGATTGAGCCTCGGCGTGACCTTCGGCTCAAAGGGCGGGTAGCGCAGAGCGTCAAAGCCGGGAGAAAGGTAAAGCTGCCTCATTAAAAAGCGCAGATCAAGCGGTCCATCCGCTTCCATGATGATATCGCCGCCTGCCTCCAGGGCTTTCTTGAGGTGTGCCGCGATATGCGGGTTGGACCTGCGCGGCCACTCAATGCGTACGATCTTGCCGTAGCTGCGCCGCTTGAGCGATTTGCGCATCTCCTCGATCATGCTGTCCGCCCGGTCGATGTCCATGACAAAATCGGTGTTGCGGGTGATGCGCATCGGCATCGCGCCAAGCGGCACCTGATAGGGAAACAAGCGGTCCAGATGCTGCAGGATGACATCTTCAAGCAGCATAGCGTTCATTTGGCCGGCCTTGGCCGGCAGGAATACCATGCGCTTGAGTTTCTCCGGCACGGGGACCAGGCACAGCCGGGGAAGACCGCCCTTGTCAGACTGCAGGTGGACAGCCAGATAGATTCTCTTGGCTGCCAGCAGGGGGAAAGGATGGCCGGGGTTAATGACGCGGGGGGTCAGCACGGGCATCACCTGCGCGTCAAAGTAAGCGGACAGCCAGGTCCTCTGCTCCTCCGTTAACTGCTCACGTTCCAGCAGATGGATGCCTTTTCCCGCCAGCTCGGGCAGCAGAACATTATTATACAACTCGTACTGGCGCTTTGTCTGCAAGCCGCAGGATTTGCGGATAGCCCTCAGCTGCTGCCTGGGCATCATCCCCGAGGGATCAGGCGTGTTCTCGCCCGCGTCCGCCTTGCGCTCCAGCTTGCCGACGCGCACCATGAAAAACTCATCCAAGTTTGATGACACGATAGCCAGAAACTTCGCCCGCTCAAGCAGGGGAAGCTCCTCTCTGGCAGCTTCCTCCAGCACCCTCGCGTTGAAGCTCAGCCAGCTCAGTTCCCGGTTCAAATAACGCCCGGAGTCCTTCATATCATCCTCAGATCAGTCGGTTGGTCAGTGTAAGCAGGGTGATCTGCGGTCTGTTGAACAGCCGCATGGGCATCCACCAGGGATAGACGGAAGACGCCCCCAGACCGGGGCTGATATATTGCGGCACGCCATGCACCATGGCGAGACCGGCCGCTTCCCCTCCCGCGGGCATCCAATCGCTCAGGCCTCGGCTGCTCAATGGCATATATACAGGCCCCAATAGCGGCAGGCGCCACTGGCCGTTGTTCCAGTGCCCTGAGAGGATCAGGCTCATACGTCCGGGGAAATTGATGGCATGCCGCTCCAGCCTGTCGCCTTCCTGCATGCCGGCCATATCCTCCGAGTTCAGCGGGAGATGGCTCATCAGCACATAGACATCATCAGGTTTCATCTCCTGCCTGGCCGCCTGGGTACGCTCAAGCGCCTCCAGCTGATAATCGACAGCGCGCAGGGCTGCCTCGTCCTCAGGCCCGATGAAGCCGGCCAGCCGCATCGCTTCCAGCTCCTCACGGCGTGCTTTCAGCGAAAAATCCGCCGCCTGCAGGTCGGTCATATACAAGCCAGCCGGGCTGAACCACAAGCTCTGCCCCTGAAAGCCGACCTTCTGCGGGCTGTCCAGATAAATGGCCCCTTTTTCCTCAGCCAGTGTGATAAAATCAGCCTTCACGCCGCGTTGGGGCACACGGCCGTTCAAGGCCTCCGGATCCTCATCGCCAGGTATCAAAAATACAGGCACGTCAGAAGGCATGCGGTCCAGCAGCTCAAGAAGGGCCGAATAATCGCCATCTTTGCCGGTCATATCCCCTGTCAGGCAGACGGCGTGATAACGCTCCAGGCGGATCTGCTGATACAGCCTCTCCTGCCCTTCGCCGAAATGGCGGCCATGCAGGTCGCTGATATGCAGGATAGTAAACCCTTCATATCGCCGGTTCATGCCGGCTATGCTCACCTGCAGCTTTTGCAGGCTGATCTGGCTGTTGTTGACCGCGTTAAGGCCCAATACAATACCCACCGTCAATAAAAAAAGCAGGAGTGCCACCAGGCGGCCCGGATGCCTCTTCTTTTGCGGCGCAAACAGCAATCCGCCCCTTTTAGCAGCCACGTACCTACCCCTTTCGCGCTTTCAAAAAATTATAGCATAGCCCCCCCGCGGTATGCAATCCGAACCACATCCATTATTTTATCTTCCATAGAAGCAATGGACACGTTTTAAGCCCGTCGGTTAATGACGAAGCATTGCGCTGAGTCCGTGTAAACTCCGCCATGATTCATCTCTCTCAAAGCCAGGAAGTTCTCACCGCGCGGCCCTGATCCTACGGCTCGCGGTCCCTTTTTTATGTGAGTGTGCGCTGAAAGCGCATCAACTGACAGCACCTTAACTATTGACGAATTCGCCGTCCTGGTCTATGATAAATCATGGTTATCAATTGCTAACTCATTTCGCTCTGAGGAGGATACGCAATGACTGAAGATCTGCTGATCAGGCACACCGCGCCGACCCTGGCGGGGTTGAAAACTGCCAATCCGGTCAACTGCCGCTGTGATAACGCCGATAAGCTCCTCAGCATGCTGAGCAGCCTCAACCGGCGGCTGGGCAGCAAAGGGGTGCGCTTTATGCCTCTGCGAGTATGGAACGGAAGAGCGCTTGTTTACATTTACCGCCCTCAAAGGCTGCAGGCGGACCTCAAAGAAGATCACTCGGGCAGGCTGCTTGAGAGCCGGGGCTACAGCTGCGGCACCCCGAGCCGCCGCATGATGCAGCTGATGGAGCGGCTGTCCTCTCCGGGGAAGTTTCCTCATGCAGATTGGCCTGTTCTTGGGCTATCCGCCGGAGGACGTAGAGGGCTTCATCCGCAACAGGACAGTACAAATCGGACAAACCAATAAAATGAGGAGGACAATAGCATGAGCAAAATCGCCGTTGTTTATTGGAGCGCCACCGGCAATACGGAGGCCATGGCAAACGCAGTCGCGCAGGGCGCCAGGGAAGCAGGCGCTGATGCGGAGGTATTTTCCGTTTCCGAATTTGATCCATCCAATGCGGGCAGCTTTGACGCGATCGCCTTCGGCTGTCCCGCGATGGGGGCTGAGGTGCTGGAGGAAGATGAGTTTGAGCCGATGTTCACAGCCTGCCGTTCAAAGCTGAAGGGCAAAAAAATCGGGCTGTTCGGCTCTTATGACTGGGGCGACGGCGAGTGGATGCGCGTATGGCAGGACGATTGCAGGTCCATCGGCGCCGATCTGGTTTCTGATGGCGTAATCGCCTGCAACGAGCCGGATGATGAGGCTGTTGCCGCCTGCAAAGCGCTGGGGGCATCGCTGGCCTAACCGATCCGATCAAGAGACGCGACGCGGCGTCTCTTTTGATTTTCCGTCTCTTTGGAGATGCCATGACACGCTGCCCCACGCTGCACCCCACGCAGCCCCTGATCGTTCGCATCTTGTGAACAGTAAATGCTTATGCTATACTGACATACAGGTAATAGCATTTGGATTGTGTTTATTTGCCGAAGGATAAACGGCCACATGGGAGGAATTGCCATGCAATACAAGCCCCCAAACGACATACAGCGCCGTGCCTTCCATCAGGGGGTCAGCAGGCAGGCCTATGAATTGCTGGGCGCGCATCCTGTCACACAGGATGGCGAGGATTACTGGCACTTTGCCGTGTGGGCACCCAACGCGCGCGCCGTCAACCTGACGGGCGAATTCTGTGCCTGGGATACGCTTCGCTTCCCGATGCAAAAGCAGTATGACGGCATATGGGAGCTAAGGCTGCCCGCCAAAGAGTTTGACGCAAACGCTGATCCGCAGCGCTTCAGCTATCCCGATGCCGCGCAAAAGCTGCGGGGCTATAAGTATGCAGTCTATACATTTGACGGCGACATGCACCTGAAAGCTGACCCCTATGCTTTTGCCTGTGAGCTTCGGCCCAATACAGCCAGCAGGCTTTGCGCGCTGGATGGCTTCGTCTGGCACGATCAGCACTGGATGAAGCGGAGAAGCCGCTGGAACGCTTATAAAAGCCCGGTCAATATCTACGAGATACACCTGGGCAGCTGGCGCAGGCATGAAGACGGGACCATGCTCAGCTACACAGAGATCGCGGATCTGCTGATCCCCTACATCAAGGACATGGGCTACACGCATGTGGAGCTGCTGCCGGTGATGGAACATCCTTTGGATATGTCCTGGGGCTATCAGGTGACAGGTTACTTTGCCCCGACGGCCCGCCACGGCAGCCCGCGGGATTTTATGCGTTTTGTAAATATGCTGCACCAAGCGGATATCGGCATCATACTCGACTGGGTGCCGGCCCATTTCCCCAGGGATGAGATCGGCCTGCGTTGCTTTGACGGCACGCCCTGCTATGAGCACGCGGATCCCCGCCGCAGCGAGATGCCCCAGTGGGGCACCATGCTCTTTGACTACGCGAGGGGCGAGGTATGCAGCTTTTTGATCAGCAACGCCTGTTTCTGGCTTGAATATTATCACATTGACGGCCTGCGCTGCGACGCGGTGAGCGCGATGCTCTACCACGATTTCGGCCGGGAGGATAAATGGCTGCCCAACGAGTACGGCAGCAATGAAAACCTTGATGCCATCACCTTTTTGAAGCGTTTTAACGAGACGGTCTACCGCGACTTTCCGGGTGTGATGACCATCGCGGAGGAATCGACCGCCTTTCCCAACGTCACCCAGCCCACCTATTTGGGAGGCCTGGGGTTCGGCTTCAAGTGGAACATGGGCTGGATGAACGATACGCTGCGCTATATCAAGCTAGACCCGATCTACCGCAAATATCACCACGATAAGCTGACCTTTTCACTGCACTACGCCTTCAATGAAAACTTTATTCTTCCTTTCTCGCATGATGAGGTGGTGCACGGCAAGCGCTCGATGCTGGATAAGCAGCCGGGCGACCTGTGGCAGAAA
>CAYZRZ010000003.1:39960-50492 GCA_964480995.1 uncultured Christensenella sp. | reverse complement strand
AAGCCCTGTAAGGCTTTCCTGGCTCTTTTAGTCCGCCGAAGTGTCAAACTCCCGGGTCAATGCTGGTTTACTGAAGTGCCGACGAAATGTATCGGTATGTTTCTATTCCAAGTGATGTTTCTTTTGCTTTATTTCAAGGCAAGATCTATGATATAATCATGACAATGCTGGCAGTTCGGCTGTTATTGCTGTACACAAGTAAACTTTATTGCTGCCGGCTGCAGTTTGCGAACATCAGGAGCAAAAGGTAGGAAGGTGATTTCGTCTCAGCATCATCTTTTGACGAGTTCTTTCCGGATCACTCTGAGTATCACACAGAAACATTGTGGCGGCAGCGTTCGGCCACAATGAGGAGGATGAACAGCTTTGGTCAATATCAGGAAACTTGAAGCGGAACTCTGGGAATCTGCGGATTTATTGCGCGCAGGTTCAAAACTGACATCCAACCAGTATTGCATGCCGGTACTCGGCCTGATCTTCCTGCGTTACGCGTACAGCCGTTATAAAATGGTGGAAGCGCAGATCCTCGAAGGCCGTCCATCCCGCGGTGGAAGGGCATTACCTGTTGAAGCCAGTGACTTTGCCGCGAAAAGCGCTTTGTTTTTACCAAGGGAAGCGCAATACGATTACCTGGTCAACCTGCCCAACCACATCGCGGCTGCCGGCCTTCAAAGCATTGACGGCCACACCATGAACAGCCTGGGAGAAGTGGTCAACAATGCCATGCAGTTGATAGAGCGGCAAAGCGAACAACTGGCCGGTGTGCTGCCACGAAGCTATACCGATTTTTCCGATGAGATCCTGTCAGAGCTTTTGCGCATCTTCAACAAGAGCGCGCTTGATGAGGTTGGCGGCGATGTTATCGGCCGCATCTACGAGTATTTCTTAAACAAATTCGCCAAGAATATCGCCTCTGATGACGGCGTTTTCTTCACGCCGAAGTCCCTCGTTAAGATGATTGTCAATATCATCGAACCGGCAAGCGGCATCCTGCTCGACCCTGCCTGCGGTTCCGGCGGGATGTTCATCCAGTCTGGTGACTTTGTCAACCATGCCGGCATGAACGCCAACAGCGCCATGACCTTCTACGGGCAGGAAAAGGTGGAGTACAACGCCCAGCTCTGCCTGATGAACATGTCTGTACACGGGCTGACAGGCGATATCAAATCCGGTGACGAAGCAAATTCCTTCTATAATGACGTGCACAACTTAAACGGTGAATGCGACTATATCATGGCCAATCCTCCGTTCAATGTCGATAAGGTCAAGGCTGAATCCTGCGAGAATGCCGGCAGGCTTCCCTTCGGCATGCCCGGCGTGAATAAGAACAAGGAAGTCGGCAACGCCAATTATCTCTGGATATCCTATTTCTACAGCTACCTGAATGAGCGCGGTCGTGCCGGCTTCGTCATGGCATCCTCCACTACAGACAGTCAGGGCAAGGATAAGATCATCCGTCAGCGCCTGATTGAAACCGGTCATGTGGATGTGATGATCAGCGTCAGCACTAACTTCTTCTATACAAAGTCTCTGCCCTGTTCACTGTGGTTCTTCGATAAGGCAAAGCCCGAGGCGGCGCGGGGTAAGGTATTGTTTATTGACGCCAGGAACTACTACACGGTTGTCGACCGCACCCTTAACGAGTGGTCAGATTGGCAGATGAAGAATATCAACGCCATTGTATGGCTGTACCGGGGCGAACTGAAGAAATACGCTTCTCTGCTCGAAGAATACCGCTCAGCGCTGAGCAGGGACGCATCTTTTGCGGATAAGGTAAAGTCTCTCACTAGCAAGATCAAGGCGCTCCGTTCAGAGGCAAAAAAGGCGGTGGAGGCCGCCGATAAGCGAGAAAAGAAGAAGACGCAGGAAGAATATGATGCCAGGATAGCCGAGGCCGATGAAGCATTGATCACAGCCAGGGAAGCGCAATGGCTCTATGAGAAATTCGGGGAAGGCGTATACGCCGATGTGCCCGGCCTGTGCAAGGCAGCGGAGTTGGCGGAGGTTGAAGGCAAGGGTTGGTCTCTCACACCCGGTGCTTATGTCGGCGCAGCGCCTGTGGAGGATGACGGCGTGAATTTTGAGGAACGAATGATAGAGATTCATCGTGAGTTACTATCTCTTCATGCCGAATCCAATAAACTTATGGACGCTATCTCGCGGAATTTGAAGGAGTCAGTGTTGTGAGTTTTAATCGAATTAGGTTTGGAGATTTGTTTCTTGAACCAGCTAGGAATGGCGTTTATAAATCCCCAGACTTACATGGAACCGGGTGCAAGATTGTAAACATGGGTGAAATATTCGAGTATGATTTTATTGGAAATCAAGATATGAAAAGAATCGTAATGACAAAGGAGGAAATTAAAAAATCTGGATTATTGAAAAACGATCTGCTGTTTGCGAGACGTTCTCTCGTGGAGTCTGGCGCTGGCAAAACCTCGATTGTGGCAGAACTATCAGAACCATTGACTTTTGAATCATCAATTATTCGTGTCCGTTTAGATGAAAAACAATGTTATCCTATGTTCTACTACTACTGGTTACGTTCTCATGCAGGAAAATCAGCCATAGGAGCCCTTGTGACAGGAACTAATGTTAAAGGAATCAGGGGAAGTGGTCTCAAAGATATAATAGTCGATTATCCCGAATATGGTAAACAGGTGAAGATTGCAGATATTCTTCAGGATTACGATAAACTCACTGAGAACAACCAGAGGCAAATAAAACTTCTGGAGGAAACGGCACAACGGCTATATAAGGAATGGTTCGTGGATTTACGCTTCCCGGGGTATGAAAACACACCTGTGGTGGATGGCGTTCCGGAAGGATGGCAATTGCTTCACCTAAATGATATAGCTGATATCATCATGGGACAAAGCCCAAAATCGGAATTCTTTATTGCTGAAAAAGATGGCTTGCCATTTCATCAAGGTGTTGGGAGCTATGGTCAACGATTTGTGATTGACAATTCATATTCTACATCATTCACTCGCATTGCCGAAGCTCGTAGTATTCTATTTAGTGTACGTGCTCCTGTAGGAAGAATAAATTACACTAAGAATAGAATTGTCATCGGCCGTGGTCTTTCCGCAATGAATCATAAATATGGTTATCAAAGCTTCTTGTTTTATCTCCTGAAGGAAAGATTCTATAAGGACAATCTTATTGGTAATGGTTCGATCTTTGATTCAATATCAAAAGATGAGCTTTGTAACCAGAGTTTTATTGTTCCGAAAGAAGAATTGATCTCCGCATTCGATGAGCAATCAAAAAGCATAGACGCAATGATTAACATACTGGATGATAAGATCAATTTGCTAATCCAAGCCCGTGACCGCCTGCTTCCCAAGCTGATGAGCGGAGAAATTGAGGTTTAGGAGATATCGGTATGGCAAACGATTTAACCACATCCCGGCTCGACAGACAGAATATACTAAATAATGACCTTGCCATCGATGAGATCAAGACAAAAGCCGGCATTGAAGGGATTATGTGGAACGGCAAGGGATACATAACCAGAGATGCAGCGGCTGCTTTTTTTGAAGTTGATATTCGTACAATCGGCCGCTATATAGAGCAATACGCTGAAGAATTATCGCAAAACGGTTATGAGGTTTTAAAGGGGAAACGCTTGAAGGAGTTCCTTGATGCTGTCAAGGGAGATTTTGCTAAGGACATATATGTCCTTAGCAAAATACGGCAACTGGGCGTCTTCGATTTCAGGGCGTTTCTTAACCTTGCCATGCTGCTTTCAGAAAGTGATAAAGCCCGCGCGCTTCGTCAGATGATGCTGGATATTGTCATCGACTTGATCAACCGCAGAACCGGTGGCGGCACAAAATACATTAATCAGCGTGATAAGGATTTTCTTTTTTCTTCGCTTCAAGAGGATAATTATCGGAAACAGTTTACAGATGCGCTGAAAATTTGTGTTGAAGATGATGGCTTTAAATACGCGCATTTTACAGACTTGATCTATGTGAGTATTTTTCGAGAGAAAGCCAAAGAATATAAGAAGATACTGGATTTAAAGGCAAAGGATAAGGTGCGTGATACTTTCTACAGCGAGATCCTTGATATAATCTCAGCATACGAGAGCGGGCTTGCTGACGCGATAAGCAAAGAGTATGAAAAAAAGGGACAGCCTTTGTCTATCACCGAAACAGAAGCGCTGTTTACCCGGTTTGAAAACATGGCTTTGTGGAAACCTCTTATTCAACGAGGCCGAGTAAAAATGGCGAGCAGGGATATGGCACTGCGAGATGCCTTTCATTATCAGCTTTCAGAATACATACAACCTCTTGAAAAAGATGAGTACCAAAAATTTCTCGGCGTAGCCGGCGAAGAATTGGAACGGCTCATGGAGGAAAACCGCGATGTGCTGAAGCGCTTGAAGGAGCGTGAGTGATGTGGATAGTATAGTGTACATCACGCTTGAACAGGCAAAGGTTACTCACGCAAAAACGATCCAGTTCAGCGGCGGCGGCACATATGAGCATTTTGATTTAGGCCGTCTTGACAGCGTTCTTCAAAACATTCAAAATGATGATTATTACCCCGCTTTTGTAGATAAGCTCACCCATTTGTTCTTTTGTGTCTGTGAGTTTCATTGCTTTGCTGATGGAAACAAAAGGCTTGCCATCACGTTGTGCGCGCAATTTCTGCTATACAATGGATATATGGCAATCGCGCAGTCTTTTTTTGCCGTTATGGAGAACATCAGTTATCAAGTGGCCGCCGGCAAAATCAATAAGGATTTGCTTCATCGAATCATCACGGCAGTGATGAGTGGAACATATGATATAGACGAAGGACTGAAGCTTGACATCATCCATGCGATAGGATAAGAGGTGCCGATATGAGTTGGGATTATTCCGAAAATATACTCGTTCAGGAGAGCGCGGGGAATCTGCTGCGGGACGAGCTGGGCTGGAACGTTGCTTTTGCCTACAACACGGAAGTGCTGGGCGAAAACGGCACCTTTGGCCGCAGATCATATAAGGAAGTTCTCCTGTCTCGCTATTTCAGGGCAGCGCTGAAAAAACTAAATCCCTGGATGAATGAAATGCAGATAGCCCAGGCGCAAGAAAAGATGGAGAGCAGGCTTTCCACCTCATCGCTCACGCAGATCAATGAAGAGAAGTATTTCCTTATTCGGGACGGTATCCCGGTCACGGTAAGGCAGCCGAATGGAAGGATGGAAACAAAGACAGCTGCTGTCATCGACTTTAAAAATCCCCGTGAGAATCATTTTCTTGCCGTGAAGGAGATGAAGATACACGGCGACCTCTACCGGCGCCGTACGGATATCGTGGGCTTTGTCAACGGCATACCGCTGTTATTCATAGAGCTCAAGAAGAGCACGGTTGATGTGCGAAACGCTTACGAAGACAACTATACCGATTATCTGGATACCATTCCGCACCTTTTCTATCACAACGCCTTTCTGATGATTTCAAATGGAACGGAAGCCAAGGTGGGAACGCTTGGCAGCAAGTATGAGTTCTTCCATGAGTGGAAACGCCTTGCTGAGTCTGATCATGGAGTCGTAGCGCTGGAAACCATGCTGCGCGGTATCTGCAACAAAGAGAACTTTCTTGACCTGTTTGAAAACTTCATTCTCTATGACCATTCCGGCGGGAACACAGCCAAAATCCTTGCCAGAAACCACCAATTCCTCGGCGTTAATGAGGCTGTGAAAGCGTATGAAGCCAGAAAGCTCAACAACGGCAAGCTGGGTGTATTCTGGCATACGCAGGGTAGCGGCAAGAGCTATTCTATGGTTTTTCTCGCCCAGAAGGTACGTCGTAAGTTTAGCGGCTCGCCCACCTTTGTTGTTCTGACCGACCGGGAAGAACTGAATAAGCAGATCAGCGATACTTTTGAAAACTGCGGATTACTGGGAACAACCAAAGCTTCTCAGTTTATAGCATCAAGCAGCGGCAACTTGATCAGCAAGCTGCAAGGCAATCCGAGTTTTATCTTCACGCTGATTCAAAAGTTCAATCAAACGGATGCCGAAGCGATCTATCCGGATCATGATATCATCATCATGTCCGATGAAGCGCATCGCAGCCAGTATGGTTTATTTGCGGACAATATGATGAAGCTGCTGCCTACAGCTTCCCGTATCGGCTTCACAGGCACCCCGCTGCTGTCTGAAGATAACATCACCGCCCGTACTTTCGGCGGTTATATTTCCGTATACGATTTCAAACGAGCAGTTGATGATGGCGCTACAGTGCCGCTGTATTACGAAAACCGGGGCGAGAAAATACTCAACCTGCATAACCCGGAAATATCAGCCCGAATCCTTGAAGCCATTGAAAACGCGGATCTGGACGCAAATCAGCAGGATAAGCTGGAAGCGGAGTTTGCCAGGGAAATCCATTTAATGACGGCAAAGCCCAGGTTAAAATCCATCGCCAGGGATTTTGTTAAACATTATACCGATTTATGGACAAGCGGCAAAGCCATGTTTGTCTGCCTCAACAAGGTGACCTGTGCGCGTATGTACAAATTTGTTCAGGAATACTGGAAAGAGGAGATTGAGAAACTCAAAGCCGATATCAGGTCAGCTACGCAGCAGGAAGCGCTGGAACTTGAACGCAAGCTGAAGTGGATGCAGGAGACCGAAATGGCTGTCGTTATCAGCCAGGAGCAGAACGAGATACAAACCTTTAATAAGTGGCATCTGGATATCAGGTATCACAGGGAAAAAATGGAAAGGCGCGAACTGGATAAGGAATACAAGGATTCCGCGAGTCCGCTGCGCGTTGTATTTGTCTGCGCGATGTGGCTGACAGGGTTTGACGTAAAGAGCCTCAGCTGCCTGTATCTTGATAAGCCTTTGAAAGCGCATACCCTGATGCAGACCATTGCCCGTGCCAACCGGGTGGATGAAGGCAAGAGCAACGGCCTCATCATCGACTATATCGGTATTGTCAAAGCGCTCCGCAAAGCGCTGGCCGATTATACGGCGAATGCCGGCGAGAATATCGGCACAGACCCAACGGTGGATAAAGAAGAGCTGATTGCCCGCATTTTCGATACCATCGGAAAATCAAAAGCGTTCTTAATGGAGAAGGGATTTGATCTGCAGCTGCTGATCAACGCTGCCGATTTCATGAAGCTCTCATGTCTGCAGACTGCCGCGAACGCTGTCTGCGGCAGCATTGAAGACAGGAAGGCTTTCACGACCTATGCTTCTGAGATGAACAGGCTGCTAAAGTATACCAACCGAGAGGATATTACAGGCAGTCTCAGGAAAGAATATGAGGCAATCGCGGCGATTAGCGCTGAGCTTCAAGAAAAACGAAAGCATGTCAATACCACAGACTTAATGGTGGAAATCAACGCCATCATCAGCGAGTATGTGGAAGTCGATCAACGGCAAATATTGGTCGGAGATGAATCATCACATCGCTTTAACATCAGCGCCATCGATTTTGACCTGCTTCGCCGGGAGTTTGCCAGGGCTAAGAAAAAGAACCTTATCATGAAAGACCTGGAAGAGGTTATTCAGCGAAAGCTCGACAGCATGATGTTTACCAATCCCAACCGTATCAATTACTACGAACGCTATCAAGAGATCATTACCAAGTACAACAGCGAGCAGGATCGCAGCAATATAGAAAAGACCTTTATGGATTTGATGGATCTGGCCAGCAGCATGAATAGCGAGCAGCAGCGCTATGTCCGCGAAGGCTTCACCAGTGATGAGGAACTTGCCCTGTATGATATGCTGTCAAAAAAGGATTTGTCCAAGACGGATATCACGAAGATTAAGGAAGTTGCGGTGGCTCTCCTGCAGAAGGTAAAGGCAAAAATCGCTGAGCTGAACCACTGGACTGATAAGCAGGAAACCAAAGCCACTGTTGATAATCTCATCCGTGATACGCTTTGGGCTGAACTGCCCGAATGCTATGACGAACTGAGCATTTCAGAATACCGTCAGCGGATATATGAATATGTCTATACGCGGTATAGGGAAGTAGCATAGGAGGTGCAATATGATACAGGAATACACTTCACTGGCTCAGGTCGTGGAGCAGGTCTTGAATGAAGCAGAGCATCTTGCGCGTCATGTTGAATTGTTGTATCGGCTCGCCTTTTCCAAAGAAACGCTTTATAACAGAGATATTCAAGAGTTGAAAACATATCGTTCCAATGCCGTGGATTTGCTGACGCAGCTGAGAAATGTCAATATTCACGAACCACAGGAAGAACGCTTGACAATTGAATGGGAGACCTACAGACGTATTCAAAAGGTAGGCAAAACTGCAGAAGAAACAATCAAACGCCTCATCGCAGTGGAGGTTCTCATCGATTTCGCTTTACAAAGACAAGACCAACCTGACGCAGAAGAACAAATGGAGTATGCGCATTTAAGTGTGCTCGGGTACTTAAACGGCTTGGCTATGCGTGCTGCGGAGCACCTGGATTCCTTGCATATGCAGGAGCTGGAGAACTGGCCTGCTCTAAGGGAACAAGATGATGAGGAAGAGGAATTTACAAATCTACCGGAGGAGTTGGATAGCTTTCAGCAATTAAGAATGGCATTGGAGTCCGGATTGGAACTCTATTCTGTGGAGCATCCATCTGATGAACTTGCCAGCTTCAGGAAAGCGTTGACGGCTTATCTGGACGCCTTCTCAAAGGGAATCGAACCAGAAGACGGGCTGCAGTTCAGCTTTTCTATCCGGGGAGAGGGGACGAATGACACCGGTATGCAATACCTAAGCTTTAACCTTGAGATTGAGCTTATGGAAATCAGCTCTGGTGGCAGCGTATATGATCCTGAAGTCGGGAGCGACAGTTACACCAACTGGATGTACTGCCTGGGCATTAATGGCTGGGAAGATAATACGGATTGCCATGATTTGAGCGATCTGCCAGAATTGATTGGGAGCGGCGCGCTGTTAAGTGTTGATTATCCTGACGAACTTCTATTTTCAGACAATAGCAGAGACGATAATTAATCGTCTTGTTGCATTTATCAAGTATTGCTTAGGAGCATCCAATGTAATGGAATCCCTATGGTTTGCTCATTATCTCGGGTTTAAGCAAAGTTGCGAACATTAGTGTACTCTATCCAGCGGCTCATAGGTTATTGCAGGTTTTTGCAGGTTTCTGCAGGTTTCTGCACCATCCATGGGGCAAAACCTGCCCCGCAGGAAGTGTGTGTTTTCAAGGCGTCCCGAGCCCTTTTTCATGCAGGGAGGGGTTTTTGCACTTTTTGCACCATATCCTGCTGTAGATATTTATAAGGAGAGAATACAAGAAATATAGAAAAGACTATTTACTATATATAATAATATTTATATGTATTGATGTATCATGCAATAAAATCGTGTATGCGCAGATGGTGCAAAAAGTGCAGAAACCTCCTTTTGCCGGCATTTATGATTCAAGTACCTTGACATTCCTCACTTTTTGGCAGGGAGGTTTCTGCACCATCGGCCTGCAAAAACCTGCAGAAACCTGCAAAAACCTCCTTGGTATCATGTGGTGTATACACGAAGGGGCGGGCAGCCTTTCAGCCGCCCGCCCCTGATTGACATACCATATTTTTAGAACACATCCAGCACAACCAGCCTCGGCGCCTGGCCGATATCCTCTTTGGATATACGCAGCAAGGGCTGGCGGCTTGGCAGCATCGGGACCAGCGCGTTTAGGAAAGTTTCCGCCGGGTCGAGGATCTGCAGGCCTTTCACCCCTTCTTTATAGTGCATGGGGATGATGACGCGGGGGTTGACCTGCTTTGTAAAGGCAGCGGCACGCGCGGCGTCCAGCGTGTAGGTGCCGCCCACGGGCACCATCAGCACATCGGCACCCTTCAAGGCAGCGGTCACCTCCTCAGCCGGAAACGCGCCCAGATCGCCCAGATGGACGATGCGCAATCCCTCCGCCTCGATGGCGAAGATGGTGTTGGGGCCGCGCTGGGCGCCCTGATGGTCATCGTGGAAGCTGGCGTAGCCCGTAACGGTGACGCCGGGCGCGGGGCAGAAGGAGGCGACGCCGCGGATGACCGCCGGCCGGCCTTTCACCTTCTCGATGTGGTTGTGGTCATGATGCTCGTGGCTGATGATGACGATGTCGGCCGCCGTTTCCCGGTAGGGGAAGGGCACTTTCGGGTCAAAGGGGTCGGTCAGGATGCGCAGGCCGTCTTCAGTCTCCAGTAGAAATTCGGAATGGCCGTGATAGGTGATCAGCATGGCGTTATCTCCCGATATAGCATTCACGCTGTCCGCTGATATACAGGGACAGCAGGTTTGACGCGTGATAGGGCGGGGCTTTGCCTTCCCGCAGAGCATCCGCCAGGGAAGAACGGAGCAGGTTCAATAACTTGTCTGTCCCGTTTAGCCTCGCCCACCGCAGAGCCTGGGACAGCGCGGTGATATCCTGGGCCGCCAGGGGGGAGGGGTGCCGCCGGAGGATCCGGCACAGGCCCCAGATCGCGGCGTTTTCATCGCTGAGAGCGGGAAGCGCGATATCAGGCAGCGCCTCATACCAGGCCGCGTACCGTTCGG
>CAYZRZ010000003.1:0-39950 GCA_964480995.1 uncultured Christensenella sp. | reverse complement strand
GCGTGAGCCCGTCTTCCTCACAGCAAGTATACCCAGCCAGCTCAAGCCTTTCGCGCGCGGCAGCCGGATCGTTCACTCGCCTGCTGAAATCGCTTATAAAAAGCGCGCGCCCCGCCCTGTCCTTTTGAATCAGGCAGGGCGAGGCGATCAGCGCGCTTATATCATGGCGCTCGGGCGGCTTCATGCCCGGCTGCTGGGAGAAAAGCTGATTTTCAGATCATTGACTGACGTGAACTTGCCCTGGATGTCCAGCTGATAGCGCAGGGCGATCTCACCGTCACCCGAATCCGCCACCTTGTAGTTGACCTGGGTGGGGAAAATACCCATCCCAAAGGAACCGAATGGCGTCGTATAGCTGGTCTCAAAGCGGCGGCCCTGGCGGAATACCATGTTGGTGCCCCAGGATCCGTCGCGCGCCATGGTGACGACGCCGCCGTCCATGGTCATGGTAACGCGGCGCTTTTCCCTGGTGTCGGACTGGTTTTCCTCGTAGCGAAGCTTCCACGAATCCTTTTCACCGGTCAGGGTGCCCATCGTGACCAAACGCATGGCGTCGTCGGTCTCACCAAAATCGCTGGTGATCCCTGTTACCGTGAGCAATACCTTCTTGCGTTTCATTCAAACACCCCCTTTTCCTCCTTCATTATACCCGAACGCTTCAATAGTGCAAAGAGGGTGATATGGCCTGTATGTAAACAATTAGCGCCTGCTTATCTTGCGGCAGCGGGTATTAGATGATACGATGACGGCGATGAAAGGCAGGATAACTGAAGTATGATAATAATCAATGTTTTATGACCCCCGGAGGGTCTATACTGACCGTAAAGGCGCGGAAGCATTCCGCCCCGGGGATCATTCTGACACATACAGATGAAGGAGGCCGCTATGCGCAAACTGATCAAAAACAACGTGTACTGGGTCGGCAAGATGGATTGGGAGCTGGAGAGCTTTCATGGCGCGGATTACTCGATCAACCACGGGTCCAGCCAGAACGCCTATCTGATCGAAGAGGAGAAGACTGTCCTGATCGATACGGTGTGGCGCCCCCATTCGACTGACTTTATCGACAACCTCAAATCCGAGATTGATTTAGACAAGATTGACTTCATCATCGCCAACCACGGGGAGGTGGACCACAGCGGCTCCCTGCCCGCGCTGATGGAACTGATCCCGAATACGCCCATCTACTGCACGGCCAATGCCGTCAAATCGCTGGTGGGGCAGTATCATCACCCGGAGTGGAATTTCAAGGTGGTCAAGTCGGGCGACAGCGTGGATATCGGCAACGGCAAGCAGCTGGTGTTCGTGGAGATGCGCATGCTGCACTGGCCCGACAGCATGGCCACCTACATGACGGGGGACAACATCCTGTTTTCCAACGACGCCTTCGGCCAGCATTTCGCGGTGGAGGAGCTGTTCAACGACAAGGCTGATCAGTGCGTGCTGTGGGAAGAGGCCATCAAGTACTATGCCAATATCTTAAACCCCTTCTCGCCGCTGGTGAAAAAGAAGGTGGAAGAAGTGCTGGCGATGAACCTGCCCATCGACATCATCGCGACCAGCCACGGCACGATCTGGCGCGACAACCCCGCCCAGATCGTCGAAGCCTACTACAAGTGGTCGCAGAATTATCAGGAAGATCAGGTGACTGTGATCTACGACACCATGTGGGAGGGGACGGAGAAGCTGGCCAACCGCATCAGCCGAGAGGTCTCCCTGATGTCGCCCGATACGAAGGTAAAGCAGTACAACATCTCCAAGGCTGATAAGAACGACATCATGACCCAGGTGTTCAAGTCAAAGGCCATCGCGGTCGGCTCGCCCACCGTGCATCAGGGCATCCTGTCCTCCGTCAGCGGCTGGGTGGATTTCCTGAAGGAATTGAAGTTCAAGGGCAAGAAGGCGGCGGTGTTCGGCTGCTATGGCTGGAGCGGCGAGGGCAACACGGTGCTGCGCAAGCTGCTCACCGAGGCGGGCTTTGAAACGGTTGAGCCGGAGATCAAGTGCAGCTGGAACCCGAGGCCGGAGGATCTGGAGAAGGCGAAGGATATCGCCAAGGCGCTGCTTAGCTGAACGGATTGATATACAAGGGCTGTCGCGGAAGAAAAACGCGGCAGCCTTTTAAAATGCAAGAATATTTCTTTTCCGTGTGTTCCGTGTATTCCGTGGTTCGTATTTCCTTTTGCATTGTGTACACGAGTGGACTGGAGGTGGCGAACCACGGAACACACAGAACACACAGAAGGGATTGGGCTGCATCTATCGTCCATAGATTGGCAGGACTGACATGCAAAGCCTGCCATAAAGTTATAGACGCCGTCTTCCGGTTTGGTTGTCAAATACCCTCGCGAATGCTATACTTTACCATAGTTTCGCGCCTTTTTTTGTATGCGCGGCCATGGACAAGGAGGTTTCCATGCAGCTGGATGAATTTCTGCGCACGGCGTGCGCTTTACCCGGCCTGTCGGGCAACGAGCTGGCGGTGGCGGAGCATGTGGCGGCGGCTTTCCGCCCCTATGCGGATGAGGTCAAGATCGACCGGCTTAACAACGTCATCGCCCATGTGAAGGGGGAGGGACCCAAGGTGGTCTTCTGTGCCCACATCGACGAGATCGGGTTGATGGTGGTGAAGATCGAGGAGGATGGCACGCTGCGCATGGGCAATGTCGGCGGGGTGGACCCGCGGATACTGCCCGGCATGCGCGTGACCGTTTATGGCAGGCAGAAGCTGATGGGCGTGATCGGGGCAAAGGCCCCCCACCTGCTCACCGACGCGGACCGTGCCAAGAACTACAAGCGGGAGGACCTGTATATCGATATGGGCCTGCCGGCAGAGCGCGTGCGCGAGCTGGTGCGAATCGGCGACCTGGTGGCGCTGGAGGCCCGCTTTGTCAAGCTGCAGAACAACCGCGTCGCCACCAAAACGGCGGACGACAGGGCCTGCGTGGCCATCCTGCTGGGCGCGATGCAGCGCCTGAAGGCGCTGCGGCCAACGGCCGACCTCTACTTCGCGGCCACCTGCCAGGAGGAGATCGGAAGCTACGGCGCGGCCATGTCCGCCTTTGGCGTGGACCCGGACTACGCGGTGGCGCTGGATGTATGCCACGCCAAAACGCCCGGCGCGCCGGACCTGCACACCAAGAAGCTGGACGCCCTGGTCGCGAGCCAGGGGCCTTATATCCACCCGATGCTGCGCCGCAAGCTGATGGAGACGGCGGAAAAGAACAACATCGATGTGCAGACGGCCATTGTGCCCAGAGCCACCAGCACGGATGCCGACAGCATCAATATCCAGCGAAACGGCGTGCCCACCATCCTGCTTGAGCTGCCGCTGAAGTATATGCACACCACGGTGGAGCTGATCGATATGCATACGCTGGAGGAGGGGGCGAGGCTGCTGGCTCATTTTGCCGCCGCCGTATCCCCTGAGTGGGAGGATGAACTATGGACCTGAAAACGTTGTGTGAGCTGCACGGCCTGTCGGGCAACGAAGGCGCTGTGCGCGATTACCTGATGGAGGCCGCCCGTCCCCTGTGCGACGAGGTGAAGATCGACCGGGGCGGCAACCTGATCTGCCTCAAAAAGGGCACCGATCCGGACGCGCCTGCCAAGGTGGTTGCCGCGCACATGGATGAGGTGGGCTTCATCGTCATGGGCTATACCGATGACGGCCTGCTGCGCTTCCGCCCCATCGGCGGCATCGATCCGCGCGTCGTGATCAGCAAGTGGGTCGAGGTGGGGGATGACAAAATGCCCGGCATCATCGGGGCCATGGCCATCCACCTGCAGACCGCCGCCGACCGCGAGCGGGTGCTGGATTATGATAACCTGTACATCGACATCGGCGCGAAGGACGCCAAGGAGGCGGAGCGCCTGTGTCCCCTGGGCAGCTATGCCGCCTTCGATACGCCTTATACGGACTTTGGCGAGGGGCTGATCTGCGCCAAGGCGCTGGATGACCGCGTGGGCTGCTATACGCTGCTGCGTCTGCTGGAGCGCCGTTATCCCGGGGACCTGATCGCCTGCTTCGTCACCCAGGAAGAGGTGGGGCTGCGCGGCTCCAAAACCGCCGCTTTCGGCGTGGAAGCCGAGATCGCCGTGGTGCTGGAGGGAACAGCCTCAAACGATATGGGCGATGTGCCTGAGCGGGCCAAGGTCACCAAGGTCGGCCACGGGATCGCCGTCAGCTTCATGGATGGGGCCAGCATTGCCGACCGCGAGCTGTTCACCCAGATGCTCTCCCTGGCCGAGGCGGCGGACATCCCCTGCCAGGTCAAGCAGGGCGTGACCGGCGGCAACGACGCCGGCAGCTTCCAAAGGAGCAAGGAGGGCATGCGCACCGTGGTGCTCAGCGTACCCTGCCGCTACATCCACTCCGGCGCTTCGGTGGCGGCCTACGGGGATATCGAAGCCCAATATGAACTATGCAAGGAATTTTTATTACATGGATAAGGGAGGAACCCCAATGTTACGGAATACCCTGAAAACCCTGCTGAGTGCCTGGGGCCCCTCCGGCAGCGAGCACAATGTTGCGGCTATCATCAAAGAGATGCTGGGCGGGCATGTAGACAGCATGCGCACGGATGCCCTGGGCAACCTGATCATCGAAAAGTACGGCAGCGACGATAACGCCAAGCGCATCATGCTGTCCGCGCATATGGACCATATCGGCCTGGTGGTCACCGCCATCGAAAAAGAGGGTTTCCTGCGCGTATCAAACGTAGGCGGCATCGGCATGAAGGCAAGCGAGTTCCGCCGCGTTGTGTTTGAAAACGGCGTGGAAGGCGTGCTGTGCAGCGAGCCCTTGGAGAACAGCGGCACTCCTGCCATCAAGGACCTGTTCATCGATATCGGCGCCGCCGATGCCGACGAAGCCCGCGCCATGGTACAGGTGGGCGACATGGCCGTGTACGCGCCGGGCACCTTCCAGGTGGGCAAGCACCGCATCGCGGCCCCCGCGATGGACGATCGCTGCGCCTGCGCCCTGCTGGTGGAGCTCCTGCTCTACGCCGAGAACCAGAAAAACACCATCGTGGGCGTTTTCTCCGTCCAGGAGGAAGTGGGCCTGCGCGGAGCGACCGTCGCTGCCTACGGCGTCAACCCGGATATCGGCCTGGCCATCGATGTGACGGCCTGGGGCGATACGCCCGGCACCAAGATCCCCGATATCAAGCTGGGGGCGGGCCCCGCGGTGAAGATCATGGACCGCTCCATCATTGCCAGCCCCATGGTGCGCGACGCGCTGTTTGACGCGGCTTCCGCCGCCGGCGTGCCCGTGCAGCGGGAGGTGCTGCCCTTTGGCGGCAATGACGGCGGGGCCATCCAGCATACCCGCGCGGGCATCCCGGCGGGCACCCTGTCGATCCCCTGCCGCTATGTGCATTCCGCCTGCGAGATGATCGACATGCGCGATATGGACGGCGCCCTGCAGGTGCTGCTGCAATTTGTCAATGTGATTTAAGGAGGCTTAGTATATATGAAGGCACTCACAGCCAATGGGCTGAGACAGCTGTTTTTGGATTTTTTTGTATCCAAGGGGCACGCGGTCATCCCGTCCGCTTCCCTCATCCCGGAAAATGACCCGACGGTGCTGTTTACAACAGCCGGCATGCATCCGCTGGTGCCCTACCTGATGGGACAGCCCCATCCCGCCGGCACCCGCCTGACCGATGTGCAAAAGTGCATCCGTACCGGCGATATTGATGACGTGGGCGACGCGAGCCACCTCACCTTCTTTGAGATGCTGGGCAACTGGAGCCTGGGCGATTATTTCAAGGAGGAGATGATCCCCTGGAGCTGGGAGTTTTTAACCTCGCCCCGGTGGCTGGGCATCGATCCCGACAGGCTGGCCTTCAGCGTGTTCGCGGGCGACGAGACGGCCCCGCGCGATGAGGAGAGCCACGCGCTGTGGCGCGCCTGCGGCGTTAAGGAAGACCGCATCTTCTACCTGCCGCGCGAGAACAACTGGTGGGGCCCCGCCGGCCTGACCGGCCCCTGCGGCCCGGATACCGAGATGTTCATCATCACGGACAAGGCGCCCTGCGGCCCCGATTGTTCCCCCGCCTGCAGCTGCGGCCGCTATCTGGAAATCTGGAACGACGTGTTCATGCAGTACAACAAGCAGGCGGACGGCAGCTATGTCCCGCTGGCCAACATGAATGTGGACACCGGCATGGGCCTGGAGCGGACCATCGGCGTGCTGACCGGCAAAAAGTCCGTCTACGAGACCGACCTGTTCTCCGGCATCATCGGCCGCATCGAGGAACTGTCCGGCAAGAAGTATGCCGGCGCTGATGAAGAGATCGCCCGCGCTTTCCGAATCGTAGCCGACCATATGCGCACCTCCACCTTCATCCTGGGCGACCCGCGCGGCGTCAGCCCCAGCAACGTGGATCAGGGCTATGTGCTGCGCCGCCTGATCAGGCGCGCCGTGCGTTATGGCCGCGCCTTGGACCTGCCCGACGGCTTTACGGCTGAAGTGGCCAAGACCATCATCGCTCAGTACCGCGACGCCTACCCGGAACTTCACGACAACAGCGCCTTCGTGCTGGAGCAGCTGATCCTGGAAGAACAGCGCTTCCAAAAAAGCCTCAGCCAGGGCCTCAAGGAGTTTGAAAAGGCCATCGGCCGCATCAACCAGATGAGCGAGGTGTTCGGCGGCCTGCAATCCCAGCTGAAAGCCGTTCTGCCCGCGGATTTTGAAGAGAAGCTGCAAAATGCCCGGGAGATCGCGGGCAATGTCGGCTCCACCCTCAAGCCCAGGCCTGAACTGCTGGGCATGATCGAGGAACTCAAGAAATTCTCAGAGGCGGTCGATACGGTGGCCGGCTTTGCCGGGCGTGTCAGTGAGTTTGCCAAATCCCTCAAGACCATCGACGGGCGCGATGCCTTCAAGCTCTATGATACCTATGGCTTCCCCCTGGAGATCACCCAGGAGCTGGCGCGCGAGCACGGCCTGTCGGTCGACGAGGAAGACTTCGCCGAGCGTTTCCGCCAGCACCAATTGAAGAGCCAGGCGGGCGCAGAGCAGAGGTTCAAGGGCGGCCTGGCCGACCATGACGAGGAAACCACCAAGCTGCACACAGCCACCCACCTGCTGCATGCCGCGCTCCGCCGCGTGCTGGGCGAGGAGGTGCACCAGAAAGGCAGCAACATCACCGCCGAGCGCCTTCGCTTCGACTTCACCTTCGGCCGCAGGATGACGCCGGAAGAGCTCCTGGAGGTTGAGCGCCTGGTCAACGGGGCCATCAGCGCCGGGATGCCTGTCACCATGGAAGAGACGACCGTCGCCCAGGCCAAGGAAGGCGGCGCGATCGGCCTGTTTGAATCCAAGTACGGCGAGCGCGTCAATGTCTACACCATGGGCAATTTCTCCAAAGAGATCTGCGGCGGCCCGCACGTGAAGAACACGGGCGAGCTGGGCGGCTTCAAGATCCTCAAGGAAGAAAGCTCCTCCGCCGGCGTGCGGCGCATCAAGGCCGTGGTAGGCGCGGATAAGAAGTGATATAGACAAATTTCGGGCAATGCTGCCCGTGTAGCACGATCCAAAGTGAAGCGCTCCCATCCTTCGCCGTATAGCGGGACGGGAGCGCTTCCTTTTATTATGTCATTGGGATTTATGCCTGATCCTGCTTCAGCAGCTTTTGATAGCTCAGATCCACCCCGAGCGCACCCACAGGCGCTGTGATCAGGATGGCCAGCACCGCGACGGTGAGAATGGTATCGCCTGCCGCTACCCCCGCCGCCAGCGGCAGGCCGCCGATGGCTGCCTGCACCGTCGCCTTGGGCAGGTAAGCAATGGCGCAGAACAGGCGCTCCTTGATAGGGATAGAGGTTTTCGCCGTAGAGATGAAGACGCCCAGCATGCGCACGGACAGCGCCGCGCAAATCAGCGCCAGGGCCGGTAGAACAGCCCGGGTCGCGTAGCTGATGTTGACCGAAGCGCCGACCAGCACAAACAGCAGGAGCTCCGCCGCCACCCAGATCTTTGAGAACTTGCCTGACAGTCGGCCTGCCAGCACGCTGTGCTGCTTGAGGACCGTGCCGCCAAGCGCCATCACAGCCAGCAGCCCGGAAACCGGTACAATGGGCTTTGCCGCCTCCTCAAGCCATACCAGCAGAAAGGACACGCTGAGGATGATCAGAATCTTCACGGTATCCCGGATGTGCACGCGCTTGAAGAAGGCGGTCAGCGCGATGCCGGTCAGGATACCCAAAGCGAGCCCCAGCGCGATGGAGACAGGGACGGAAAGCAGGCTGGCCGCCTCAAACCGCCCGCTGCCGTACATGCCCATGAAGGACGTGAACAGCACGATCACATAGATATCGTCCGCCGAAGCGGCGGCCATGATCATCTGCGGTATGCTCATCTTCCTGCCCCAGCCGCCCTCCATCAGCCTGAGCATCTTGGGCACCACCACCGCGGGTGATACGGCCCCCAGCACCGCGCCCATGATCGCGCCTTCCAGATGAGTCATATGAAAGATGATGGGCGCGAGCAGGGCGCAGGCGATGATCTCAAGGGTCGCCGGCACAAAGCACATGAGCAGCGCCGGCCGGCCTACCCGTTTCAGATCTTCTATATCAAGGCTTAGGCCCGCGCGGGTCAGGATGACGATCAGGGCCAGCTTCCGCAGATCGGCTGATATGGTGAGCAGTTCCGGCACGATCAGGTTGAGAACATAGGGGCCCATGATGATGCCGGTCAGCAGCATGCCCACCAGGCCGGGCAGGCGCAGCTTTTGCATGAGGCCGTTTAAGATCAAGGCGCACAGTACCATCAGGGCGAGGCTGAATAACATGGTGTTTCTCCTCAAAAAAAGCCGATGCTTCCGCGATCATCATCGCAGAAGTCATCAGCTGAATATCAATGCAGCGGTTTCGGCCGGAGCCGGGGGAGCACTTCATTCCCCATGGGCGGCATCATACCATCCGGCGGGTGAAAAAGCAAAGCCAATTTGCGGTGGCAAAGCAATAGCGAAGCAATGGCAAAGCGATGGGGAAGCGCCGGCATAGGCCGGCGGGAAGAAGCTGCGCAGCCACAAAAGGGTTTCACCTCGTTTCCGTGTGTTCCGTGCATTCAGTGGTTGGTTGTTCTCTTGATTTGTACACAAAAATATAAACGAACCACGGAACACACGGATTACACAGAACAGCAAACTTGAAAGGACCTGTTCTCCAACTGCTTCCCAGCGGTTCAACCGCCGCTTTGCGCCGGCGTCAGCCGGCTTTTTGCCATTGCTTTGCCATTGCTTTGCCATTGAACCCCTATTGCTTCCCTATACGCTATGCATGTATGATGTATCCACAACTACAATTTGGAGGACACTATGGCCTTGGATGGACTGACGCTCGGCTTTATCGCCCGCGAACTGAATGATACGCTGTCCGGCGGGCGGGTGGACAAGGTGCAGCAGCCGGAGAAGGACATGGTGGTGCTGATGATCCGGGCGGGCGGGCACAATCACCGCCTGCTTATCAATGCCAACCCCACCGGCACGCGGCTGCACCTGACCGATAAAAGCTATGAAAGCCCCATGCAGGCTCCGGTGTTCACCATGCTGATGCGCAAGCATCTCCTGTCCGGCCGGGTGATGGGTGTTGAGCAGATGTTCGGCGACCGGCTGATCCGCATTGATATCCTCTCCAACGATGAGATGGGCGTCGCCCGTGAGAAAAAGCTGTATTTTGAGGCGATGGGGCGGCATACCAACCTGAGCCTGGTACAGGACGGCATCATCATCGACTGCCTGCGACACGTGACGGACGATATGAGCCGCGTGCGGCTGATGCTGCCCGGCATGCCCTTTGACCTGCCGCCGGCACAGGATAAGGCAGCGCCCGATGAAGCCGAGGCGAGCGACCTGCTGCGCCGGCTGAAGGAGCAGGGCGGGCGGCTTGACAAGGCCGTCAGCGCCTGCGCGGCGGGGATAGGCGCTCCCAGCGCGCGGGAGATCTGCCTGCGCCTGACCGGGCAGGAGCAGCCGCAGATGGCTGACATCAACATGGAGGCTTTTTCAAGGCAGCTGGCTGTTTTTCTGCGGGGCCTTCCCGCCATGGCGGAGCCGCAGCTGTATGTCGATGAGCATCAGCAGCCCAAGGATGCCCTGCCCTTCCCTTTCCTGAGCATGGAGCGTGAGCGTCAGCAGCCGCGGCCGACCCTGTCGCAGGCGCTTGATACCCTGTACTATGAGCGCGACCTGCACGACCGGCTGATGCAGCGCACATCCGCTTTCAGGCGATCGCTGAAAACCGCCGAGGAGCGGGCGCTCAAGAAGCTGTCCATCCAGGATGAGGAGATCGACTCCGCTGCCCGGATGGAGGAGTACCGCGTGGCGGGCGAGCTGCTGACCTCCTTTGGGCATATGGTGCAAAAGGGCGCGCGGGAAGCCCTCCTGCCCAATTACTATGATAACGGCACGTTGAGCGTAACGCTGGATCCGGCCCTCAGCCCGGCTGCGAACGCCCAGAAGTACTTCAAACGCTACCGCAAGGCCGCGGTCGCCACCCGCGTGGCGGCGGAACACAGGGAGAATACCCTCAGGGAGATCGCCCTGATCGAAGACGCGATGTGGGCAGTGGAGCAGGCGCAGACGCAGGAAGATATTGCTGAGATCAAGGAACCGCTGCGCCGGGCAGGCATTATCCGCCGGGAGGCCCAGCCTCAAAAAAAGCAGCGGGAACGTCAGGGCGAACTGATGCGATTCATCACGCCTGACGGCTTTCATATCCTGGTCGGCAAAAACAGCCTGCAGAATGAGCGGCTGCTGAAAGCGGCCCAGGGAAATGACCTGTGGCTGCATGCCAAGGACATGCCCGGCTCCCACATCATCGTGCGCGCCGATGGGAAGGAAGTGAGCGGGGAGGCGCGCCTTTGCGCCGCCAAGCTGGCCGCCTTCTACTCCAAGGGCAAGGGCCGGCAGGTGCCTGTCAACTACACCCTGCGCAAGCATGTCAAAAAGCCGGGCGGCAGCCCTGATGGCTATGTTACCTTTACAGAAGAAAAACTGCTGATCGTTTCCTGCGAGGAGCATGAAGTAAAAGTGATGGCGGAGAAGCATGAGTGAGAGTTATACAGAATGCTTTATTGCTTCTATTTGGCAAGAGATAAGCGTTGACTGTCCTTTTTCGTTGTACTAAGATTGCCGTGAATTTATTGAGAGGAGGTGAAGGGTATGAACATCAGGTCCTTTTCGAACAATCAAAATGTGTTCCTCAGCCCGGAGTGCGTGAGCGGCTTTTCATTTAAGCATGCGTTTTTATGGGATAGATCTGTTCTTTTGACGGTCAAATGCTCTATTTTTGCGCTTCAAAGGGATAGCCATGCCTATGTAAACCGTTTTGAATGCCCTTCACCTGACCATGCAGCAGCCTGACGCAGCGTAATCCAGGCCTGTTCATGTGGCTGAGTTGCCGGGTATTCAAAACGAATACCCGGTCTTTTTATGCTATAAATTAGGAGTATATACCGCATGAATAAATTCTTGAAAACCATCCGGCTCTCTGCCCTGGAAAAAACAAACGGCGGGATCATCTACCTGCTGCCCGATATACTGATCAAGGCCTTCACGCTCATCGCGCTGACCTACCTCTGGCGCGCGGTGATGGCAAGCGGCGCGGACGCGGGCATGAGCCTGCCGCAGATGCTGAGCTATACCTATGCAAGCGCCTTGCTGTCGGATCTGCTGGCCGTCAAGACGCCCGCTTCGGGCTGGCTGTCCGAAGGCGTGCTGATGAAGCTATACGGCAGGCCGCAGTCTGTTCTCGGCCAGCTGATGGCCCTCACAGCCGGCGGCTGGCTGCCGATGCTGCTGCTGTTCTCGCTGCCTATGGCATTGATCGCCCCCCCTGGCCGGTGTGCCGCTGCGAAGTGCTTCCCCCTTCTTCTTTCTCAGCCTGCTTTTGTGCGTGCTGCTTGGTTTTGCCGTTGATATCCTGTTTGCCTGCCTGTCAATCAAGCTGCGCAGCATGAACTGGCTGATCAGCAGGATACGAGGCGCTGTCGTCACGCTGCTGTCAGGCGCCGTGATACCGCTGAAGCTGCTGCCATTCGGCCTGGCCGAAGCGCTGAAATACCAGCCCTTCGCAAGCCTGGGCAGCGCGCCTTTGTCGATATTTACGGGCATCGCGGACACAGGCGAGACGATTGCTGTGCAGGTGATGTGGCTGCTGATCATCTGGCCCCTGGCGCTGATGGTGTTTCGCAAGTCGCAGGAAGGAATGGTGAGCTATGGCGGATAAAGTGACCCTGCCGCGCCTGTTCATCCTGTTCGGCGCGCAGAACAACATACACATATCCAGAATCATCGGCCGCGGGCAGCTGGAGCATCTGTTCATACAGCCGCTGCCCCTTAAAGCCCAGCTGCTGACCTGCGGGTCTTCACCCTTTACAGGCAGCGGCAACTTTGTCGTCGGGATCACCCCGTTATTCAGAGCTTTGAGTGGAAGAAGGTGGTATGGAATATACCGGACGAGGTGTACAGGCGCAATCTCCGTATGGTGTGCGATCTGCTGGATTTAGGACCGATCCTGCATACCTTTGCCAGGGAACTGAGTCTGGGACAGCGTATGCGGGCGGATCTGGCCATGATGCTGCTGCACAGCCCGGAGCTGATCCTGCTGGATGAGCCGACGCTGGGCCTTGACGTGGTGGCCAAGCGGCAGATGATCGATTTTCTCAAGTCGATCAACAGGGAAAACGGCGTGACCATCATGGTCACCAGCCATGACATGGACGATCTGGAGGAGATGGCCCAGCGCATCCTGATGATCGCGGGCGGAAAAATCGCCTATGACGGCCATTTCGACGGCCTGAGAGCGATCACCGGCAACCTGACCAGGCTGACCGTAACGACGGGCAACGGTCATTTCCCCTCTTTTGACCGGGCCGTGCTGCTGTCCGCTGAAAACGGCGTCTATGAGTATGAGATCGATTTGGCCGACCTGCCCATCAAGCAGCTGATGAAGACCCTGTCGGAGTTTGACGGCGTGCGGGACGTGGAGATTAAGAAGGCCCCGATCGAGCAGGTGATTGCCAGGCTGTACGAGAGATGGCGGCACGAGGCTGTTTGATCAGCTCATGTCTACGATATCCGTGGCAACCTTTTCCACAAAGTGCCTGTCATGCTCCACAAACACCAGCGTGGCGTCCGTATCCTTGAGCATGTCTTCGATCTGTTCGCGGCTTTCCAGGTCGATGTAGTTAAGCGGCTCATCCCACAGATAAAGATGGGCGGGCTTTGCCATGGAAGCGGCCAGCAGGAGCTTCTTTTGCTGACCCATGGAAAACTCCCTCGCGTCTCGGGTGAAGCTTTCGCGCGGAAAGCCGAACTTGCGCAGCAGGGTCAGGAAGTAGTCAATTGCCAGCTTCTCCCTCCCTGCCAGCTCGAAGGGCGTGCCGCTGACGCTGCCCGTTTCCTGCGGGAGGGTAGAGATGATCAAGTCCTTGGGCCGGGAGATCGTGCCGCCGGTCGGGGCGAGCGTGCCCTGCAGCAATTTGAGCAGGGTGGACTTGCCCGCGCCATTGAATCCTGCGATGGCAATGCGCTGGCCCTGGGTGACGCGCAGGTTAAGGCCGGATACCAAGTCAGGCCTTCCCTCATAATGAAAACTCAGGTCAAGCGCGCTGATCAGCACCCGTGAGGGGTGTTTGATCGGATGCAGGCTGAGCGCGTCTGTAAATTCTATCTCTTTGAGCAGCGCTTCCTTTTCCTCAATGCTGCGATCAATGCGGTTGCGTATACTCAGAGAGCGCTTCATCATCTTGGCCGCAAGGTGGCCGACGTGGCCCCGGTCATAGGTGTGCTCTCCTATTTTGCTGGCCTCCACCTTGTCACTCCAGGCCGCTTTCTCGCGCGCGGACTCGGTCAGGCGGCGTATATCCTTTTTGAGGCGCTCGTTTTGATCAAGCTCATATTCATCCTGCGCCTGCTTGTTGGCGCGGTAGCTGGAATAGGTGCCTCTTTCGATGCGAATGCTGTTTTTTTGCAGCGCCATGATATGGTCGACAGAACGGTCCAGAAAGCTGCGGTCGTGGCTGACCAAAAGGAAGCCCGGCTTGCCGGACAGGTACTCCGCGGCAATGTCACGCCCCCGCATGTCCAGATGATTGGTCGGCTCATCGATCAGCAGGAAGCGGTTCTTGCGCAAGAACAGTGCGCAGAGCAGAAGCCTCGTGCGCTCGCCGGGGGAGAAGTTTAAGAAAGGGCGATCCAGCTGGTCAGCCGGGATACCCATTTTTTCCGTCTCCCGCTGGATCAGGCTGTCGATGATGTAGCCGTCCTGCGCGCTGTACAGGTGTTCGATTTCACCCCAGCGGCTGAGGCTTTCTTCGCTTCCTTCTTTAAGAAGGCGCTCCATGTCGCTCTCCCAGCTGTCAAAGGGCGCGACAGCCTCCCGCAGGCAATAGAGGGCCGTGCCCTCGGTCTTCGCGTCGAAGGGAAAGGTGTCAAACCGCGCTGTGGTTTCGATGCGGCCGGATCCCTTCAGCTCGCCTGCCAGCAGGCGCAGCAGCGTGGTTTTGCCCCGCCCGTTGCGTCCCACCAGACCCAGCCGCCAGGATGTATCCATGCTGAATGAAAGGTCACTGAAAACGGGCGTATAGCTGCCCGGATAGGTAAATGAAAGATGTTCTATGATGATGCCCGGCATAATTCCCTCCGTATCGTCGCCAAGGCGGCCCCAAAGGAGCGCAGGCCTGTGGCTGTTTTTACGATTACCTGAGGGTCATTCTCATCGGGGCATCTCCTTTTCGGCAGTGTAAACAGCATAAAGGAAAAACGGGCGGGATGTCAAGACGCGGCATCCCGCCTGTATGCGTGCCCCCGCCTGCGGGGCTTTACGGGGCAGCGGGGTCATAAATACTTAGTTGCCCATCGCCCCGAACAGCTGCTCCAGATCGATATCCTGTATGTCATGGGGCACAGGCAGCGGCAGGCCTTCGACCGCCCGGATATGCACGGCGGCGCGCAGCATCGTTTGACCTGCCTGGCTGACATCGATCACGGCGCGCCGCAGCGTCTCTTCCGGCGCTGTCCATTCAAGGTCGATCACGGTGCCATCAAGGTCAAGATGGAGCATTTTGCCGTCAGGCTCCTCGGTATAGCTGCCCTGCAGGAATGTCTCGCCCCTGTCCGTGAGGCCGATGCTTTCGATGGAAGCCAGGCCGAAGCTGACTTTGCCCTCTTCAGGCAGGATCCAGAGCCTGCCGCCGGATTTCGAGCCGTAGGGGGTGGCTTCCGTCATTTGCGCGGTGAGACCCTCTGTCCAGTCAAGCTCGGCGTGGTAGGCGGGATTGATGGTGTATCCGCGATGCGCGCCGGAGGACAGGTCGGCTGTCAGGCGCGTCCCCTCTATAGCAAAGACTGCCGAGAAGTCACTGTCGCCGTCGGAACCCTGCAGGCTAAGCATTGTATCATCCGCGTAGAGCGTGCCCGAGATGTTCTTGATATCAGTCAGGCTGCTTTCGGAATCAAGTGAATACGCCGCGGCGTTCAGCGTGATCAGAACCCGGTCCTCGGACCAGTCGGGCAGGCTGTAAGTTAATGCAGCCCTGATACCGCCTTGCTCGTTATGCATGTCGAGGGCTGCGCTTTCTTCCCCCAACTCCAGCCTGAAGCTGATCGGCTGGGTACCTTTGGTCAGGATCTGCCCGGACCAGATCACGCTGTCCTCCTCATGGGAAAGGATATCCGCCGTCAGGAGAAAATCTTCCCCCGCGGAAAAGGTCACGCGGCCTTCGCCTGCTTCAAAGCTGAACGGAGGCAGGTTGGTAAAGCTCCCGAACAGGGAGTTCATCCCGCCGCCGGCGGCCATCTCGCGCAGGCTAAGGAGGAACCCCTGATAAAGCTGCGCGTAGTACCCGCTGAAGTGAAGGCCCTTCAGCAGTTCCGGCAGATCTTCTTCCGAAAAGGAAGCGGGAGACGTTTGACCGGCAGGCTTGCTTTCACTGATCAGGCGGCTGAGCGCATCGTTCAGCCGGTTGCGGGCCTCACGGATGACCATGTTGAGCATGGAGGAGTTCAAGCTGACGCTCGCCTTGCCCGCCAGTTCGGCCAGCAGTGTTTTCATGGGGCCGGAAGAGAAGAAGGCCTTCATTTGCGGTTCGATCCGCCGCGCGATCATGGCCAGGTCTTCGAAAAGATAACCTGCCATCAGGCTCATATCCGGGGTTCCGTCCGGAAAATCGGAGAGTTCGCCCCCGCTCATCAGGCTGAGGTCCAAACCCAGTGACTGGCTTATCTGCTGTATCATGAAGGGTTGCATGGCCAGGAACAAGGCGCTGTTGACAGGCATCCCTGAAACGGTGGGCCGATACCAGGTACCAGGTTCGTTTTCTCCCAGAAGCGCCGCGCTCATCACGTCATCAGTGCCCGCGCTGCCGTCCATCGCCTGATCCGGCAGATGGATCAGCAGGCCGGTGTCTTCCGTAAAGTAGACCCGGACGCCGCCCAGGGACAGCGCGAACACGCCCTCATCCGCCGTCACAATGTCCATTTTAAGCGTGTTCAGCAATGCCGGGATGCTTTCTCGCTCGGCATCGCTCATCGCATCGGAACTCAGTTCTTCCAGGGTGACGCGCATCCCCGCTGTCTGCCCGGCAGACGCCGAGGGCAAGCCAAAGCATAGCATCAGGGCCAGGATGCAGGCGAATATTCTTTTCATATACTGTCCTTTCTCGGGCTCTCCCGGTCATGTAAGCGAGAGATACTTATGAATGCTGTTGGTCTGGCGCTGTGAAGTCTATCAACAGGATGATTATATCATACTTTTAAGCACGATCCAAAAGAATTTTCCTTTTGATCCTGTCGGGAATCCTGGTCTGAGTTACTGATCAATATCTCTTGTACCTGCCCTTGTTAAATATGATGATATGCAATGATTTCTTTGAATGGACATTTCCAGCCATGAGCTTTGTTCCTATAATACAGAAAATGCTCGCCGATAGGATGTCGAAGTTGCAATAAACAAGGAGGAAGAGCAATGAATGGAACCAAATACCTGTAAGGTGGGTCAAAAGGACAACGCACAATTCTACCACGTGTTTATGCAGGTTACAGGCATTTCTCCTGGGAAATACAAATAAATATATATATATGTTTCAAGGAAATGAGGCCCCTGTGCCGCTGGCGGTATAGGGGCCTCATATATCAAGACTTACTTATCCAGGCTAAATACGCTGCGCACCTTTAGATCCAGAGGTTTGCCGCGCATCACCTTAATGCGCCGTTCACCCGGGTCCATATCAAAGAAGTTATCGGAAAGCAGCATATCCGGGTCGTCGCTTTCAATACAGACATATTTGGCAAAGGCATTGGATCGCACGGTGATCTCATTGCCTGAAAGGCTCACATAAAGCCTGGGGTCGACAAAGCTAAAGTGCTTGGGCGCGCAGAACAGGGCTGCGCCGTGGCTTTCCTCCCTGCTGTCGATCAGCAGAGTGTAACTAAAATAGTCCTGGGTCAACTCAGCGTCCGGAAAATTCAACTCATCCAGCCACAGGGTACTCAGGGCGGGGACAAGCAGCGCTGTTTCCCCCTCCTGCTTCATCTGGCCGCCGGCATCACGCAGTGACCAGCGCACAAGGCAGGAAACTTCCTTTGTAGTTTCGTTTGACACGTTCAGCCGGGCTGTCTTTTTGAGCGATGTCGTCATGAACTCGTTGATCTGCGGGTTTTGCGTGTGCTCTCCTTCCTCGTGAACGCTGAGCAGCACGGGGGCGAAGAAACGCCGGGCCGCGTAGTGCAGGGCTTTCCAGCGGCCGAAGTAGTCGATGGAGGCCCAGGAAGCCACAGGCCAGCAGTCATTCAGCTGCCAGATCATCGCGCCCATGCACCGCCCGCGGTGCCGTCGCCAGTGTTCCACCCCGCAGCGGATGGCATCCGCCTGAAGCAGCTGCGAGGCGTAGAGCAGCATGTCAAAGCTGCCGGGATAGCGGTATGTCTGCGACAGGTAGGATAATATCTTTCCGTTGGCGGCCTTATTGCGCTGGTGGCGCTCCATGACGCGCGAGAAGATGTTGAGATCACCGGGCTTTGAAAAGCTCTCCACCGTTTTCAGACAGGGGAAGCTTTGAAAGCCAAACTCCGATACATAGCGGAACAGGAATTTTCGGTACTCGCTGAACGGTTTTTCGCCATGCCATACATCCCAGTAGTGTACATCGCCGCGGCTGGGATCATCCGGATTGTCAAATGATCCTCCGGAGGAGGGGGAGGAGGGCCAGTAGAAAACCTGCGGTGCCAGTTCCTTCACGATCCGGGGAAGGATGTACTCAAACATCTTGATGTAATCAGCCAGATGGCGCGTTTCCCAAGGTTTAAACTGGTTTTCAGTTCCCTTGATGTTTGCCTGAAGGGCAGCGGTCTGGAACAACTCCATCTCGTTGTTGCCGCACAGCAAGGCCAGGCTGGCGTGATGGCGCAGGCGACGCACGGTTTGGCGCGCCTCCTGGGTGATGGTCTGTTCAAAGGCCTGGCTTAAGTCATAGCAAGCGCATGCGTACATGAAATCCTGCCAGACCATCAGGCCCAGTTCATCGCACAGGTCAAAGAAGAAATCATTCGGGTAATAGCCGCCGCCCCACACGCGGATGCAGTTGAAGTTGGCAAGCTTCGCGTCCTCCAGCAGCTTTCTAGTGCGCTCGGGGTTAACGTGGGAAAGGATACTGTCCTCCGGGATATAGTCCGCGCCCATCGCGAAAACCTTGACACCGTTAACAATGTGGCAAAAGGAACGGCCCCATTGGTCATTCTCCTGTGAAATTGTCAGTGTACGCAGGCCGATGCGACGGACCCAGGTGTCATATGTGACGCCATCCGCCTTCAATTCGGCGGATACCGTATACAAAGGCTGTTCGCCCAGGCCGGCAGGCCACCAGAGCAGGGGATGCTCCACCCGGATCCTGCCTGTACCGCTGTCGCTGTACACCTGCCCGTCAGGCGCGATCAGGGTGACGGTACAGGCGGCATTGGCTTCTTCTATGCCGGAGAGCTCCGGCGTGAAACGCAGGTCAACATAGCCCTCGTGGTGTTCTTGCAGCACTTGAACGCTTAACAAGCGCGGCCCATCAAAGAACACTAACTCGATATCCCGCCAGATACCGGCATCGGGCAGGCGGGGGCCCCAATCCCAGCCGAACATGCAGTGGGCTTTGCGCAGGTGGGCGAAGCCGGGCGTCGCGTCGCTGGTTCCCCATCCAGGGCTCTTCTCTTCCGCCGCCAAGACATAATTGATCGGGGAATCGAAGGTGACCCGGATCTCATTTTCGCCTGCCTTCAGGTAAGGCTTCGCGTCGAACTCGTAGCAGATATGCATGTTGATGCCTTCGCCGATCTGCTGGCCGTTGACATATACGTGGGCGATGGTATCAAGCCCCTTACAGCGCAGCAGCGCACGGGGCTCTTTCAGATCTTCAGCGGTTAGCGTGAATTCGCGGACATACTCATAGTCCTGGTACATCAGATCAAAGGCCGCCTGCTCGTTTTCGCCGAAATAAGGGTCTTCCATACTGCCATCGCGCAGCAGGTCCGTATAGACACTGCCCGGGACAAGCGCATCGTGCCAGATATTATCCCGCGTGCTGCGCATGCGCCAGGCACCGTTTAAGGATATGATTCTCATACTCATTCCGCCTTCTGCTCCCCGTTCAGCAGGCTTAAAAGAGCGTCCAGCTGCTCAAAGGTCATCTGCCCGTTTGAGAAAGTGACCAGCGAGCGCAGGGGTGAATAGCGCTGCATCGCTTCCATCATCTTATTGGTGATGGCGCCGCTGGCAGCGTCGCTCTGCTGCTCTGCCTCCGCTGCCTCGGATGCCAGCTCGCCGAATACATTCATGTTGCTCATGACCTGAGCCCCGCGCGGATGCGCCAGGACGTCAGACATGATGCTGTCCATGGTAAAGTGGATCGGCAGCTCCGCGGTACCGGTCACCTGAACCTGCGCTTCCAGTATGATGTCGCGGCTGTTTTTGCAAATCTGGATGAGGAAGGCGCCGCTCTCGACGTACCAGTCTTGTATCTGCGTGTTCCAGGTCGCGAAGGCGCGCTTATTCAGCGTGAAACTGACTGTTTTGGTTTCGTTCGGTGCCAGATAGATCTTTTCAAAGCCTTTCAGTTCGCGCAGCGGGCGGAACAGCGTGCTTTCAACATCCGATACATAGAGCTGTACGACCTCTTTGCCGGGGCGTGCGCCTGTGTTTGTCACATTCACTGAAACCGTGAGAACATCGGTATCAAGGATTTTCTCCGCGCTCAGACGGAGATTACTGTACCTCCATTTATTTAGAACGGCAGCTGCGCCGCTCATAATCTCAAAGATGAAAAATATCACGCATTCAGCCTGCTGACCGATTCACCCTCCACGATCGTGCCGGGCAGATAGATCTGCCGGGCGGGCGACCTGGGATCCTTAATGATGCCAAGCAGCAGATGGGCTGCCTGCCGGCCGATTTCGCGGCTGTCCTGCCGCAGGGTGGTCAGGCGGGGGCTTAAGACCTGGGCCAGGGGGATGCCGTCATAACCGATCAGGCTGACATCCTGCGGGATGCTCAGCCCCATCCGCTGTGCCTGGTTGTAGGCGCCCAGCGCCGCGTAATCATCCGGGCAGAGAATGCAGGTGGGCGGTTGGGGCAGGGTCAAAAGCCTGCTGAATGCTTCCGCTGTCTTCTCCGGGCTGCGGTAACCGCCGGATAGGATATATTCGGCGGGAAGGGTCAGGAACAGGTCGCGGCAGGCTTCCTGAACGCCTTTCAAACGGGCTTGTGTGACGATAGAATTTTCATCGCCGTAGATAAACGCGATACGCCTGTGCCCCCTTAAATAGGCGTAATAGATCAGGTCGCGCGCGCCGGTGTAGTTATCTGATATCACGGCGCTGCGGTCGGGGAGCCACGCGTCGATCATGACCATGGGCAGGCTCTGGGAGGACGCGACAAACTCTGTCAGTTCCCGGGCGTTGTTGTCCACGCTCATCACCAGCGCGCCGTCATAGTTGCGGTGGCGGCAGTAATCCGCACAGCTGCCTACGACGTTCTTCCTTGCGATGTTGACCGGGGCGATGTCAAACCCCTCTTTTTCCATGACTTCCTGTACACTGGCCGCGATGGAAGCGAAATACTCGTGCTCCCAGATCGTGGTTTTTTCGAGGTAAAACAGCAAGCCGACGGACATGGAGGAATTTGTGATCAAGGTACGGGCGGCGGTGTTGGGAATGTAGCCCATATCACGCGCGACCTCCCGGATTTGACGGGCGGTGTTTTTGTTGATATCGCTGCGGCCGTTAAGCGCTTTGCTGACGGCTGCGGTTGAATATCCGCAGCGCGCGGCAACATCTTTGAGCGTAATCATCATGCGTTCACCCGCTTCTCTCACCGCGAGGGGTCCCTTAATCGTTTAAGTATTTATACCCTGTCCGGAGCGGGCTGTCAATAGTTTTTATCAAAAACGTGCAAATATTTTCCGAATCAATGGGGGTGCTATATTCTGCTTTTTCTGCTTTTACGGCCGCTAAGGGAAGCGAAGTTGTCTGATTTATGATAAAATAAGATATCATAAGGCATTGCGAGGATGAATGATGAGCGAGCACAGCCGGTATGTTTCACCTTTTTCCCAGCGCTACGCGAGCGGGCGCATGCAGGAGATATTTTCTGATGACAATAAATTCCGCCTCTGGCGCAGGCTGTGGATCTATCTGGCTCAGGCTGAGCAGACCCTTGGCCTGGATATTTCAGACGAGCAGATCGCCCAGATGGAGCAAGCGGCCGGCAGCATCGACTATGACGCGGCAGCTCGCTATGAAAAGCAGCTGCGCCATGACGTGATGGCCCATGTCCATACCTTCGCGGATGCCTGTCCGCTGGCCAGGCCGATCATTCATCTGGGGGCGACCAGCTGCTATGTGGGGGATAACGCGGATATCCTGATCCTGCGGGAGGCGATGGCCCTTATCCTGGCCCGTCTGGTCGAAGCGGCAAGGGCGCTGTACTCTTTCGCGGATGAGCATAAGGCGCTGCCCACGCTTGGATTCACCCATTTTCAGGCCGCCCAGCCGGTCACGGTCGGCAAGCGCGCCGCGCTGTGGCTGCAGGATATACTATATGATATCGGCCTGGTTGAAGATTTTTTGCGCGACCTGCGGCCTCTGGGTTCCAAGGGAACGACAGGCACGCAAGCCTCCTTCCTGGAGCTGTTTGACGGCGACTATGAGAAGGTGAAGGCGCTTGACCGCATGGTCTCTCAAAAGATGGGGTTCGACCGGGCTGTCGCGGTGTCGGGCCAGACCTATTCGCGCAAGGTGGACAGCCGCGCGCAGATGATACTGGCTCAGATCGCCCAAAGCGCCCATAAGTTTTCCAATGATATCCGCCTGCTGGCCCACTTGAAGGAAGTGGAGGAACCCTTTGAGCGCGATCAGATAGGCTCTTCCGCCATGGCCTACAAGCGCAACCCCATGCGATGCGAGCGCATGGCGGCCCTTGCCCGCTTTTTGATCGCCAACCAGCAAAACGGGGCGATGACGGCGGCTGAACAGTGGTTTGAGCGGACGCTGGACGACAGCGCCAACCGCCGCCTGGCTGTGGCGGAAGGCTTCCTGGCGGCGGACGGCCTGCTGCGGCTGTATCATAATGTCGCTTCCGGCCTGGTCGTCTATCCTAAGATGATGCAAAGGCACCTCATGGAGGAATTGCCCTTTATGGCGACGGAGAATATCCTGATGGACGCTGTCAAGCGCGGCGGAGATCGTCAGGATCTGCATGAGCGTATCCGCGTGCATGCCCGGGCCGCCGCCAGGGTGAAGCTGGAGGGCGGGGAGAATGACCTGCTCAGCCGAATTGCCGTTGACCCTGCCTTCAATCTGGATGAAGAAGCCCTGGGGGACACGCTTCGCCCGGAGAGCTTCATTGGCTGCGCCGCGATGCAAACGGAGGAGTATCTGCGGGGCGAGGCGGGGGAAATCTTGGCAAGGTACAAGGATTTGAAGGCAGAGGACGAAGGGATACAGGTGTAGGGCAGATGGGACGCAGGAAACAGTTTCAGGAGCGTGAGGGTCTGCCTTATGCTTCCGGAGCGGACGGAGTGTCAGCGAAATGACTGATTTCAGAGAGATATTATCCCGGGAACTGATCCACGCGATGGGCTGCACGGAGCCGATCGCCATCGCGCTGTGCGCCGCCAAAGCGCGCGAACTGCTGGGGCGAGAGCCTGAAAAGATGACGGTTTCTTGCAGCGGCAATGTCATCAAAAACGCCATGGGTGTTACCGTGCCCAACGCGGGCGGTGCCGCGGGCATTGATACAGCCGCGGCCGTCGGCTGCTTTGGCGGCGACGCGGGGCGCGGGCTTGAGGTGCTGGTGCCTGTGACGGCCGAGCAGGCGCAAAGGGCCCGCGCGTTCATCCAGGCAGGCCACGTGCGGCTTGAGCACAGTCGGGGCGTTGATAACCTTTATATTCAGGTGGGGATGAGTGCCGGGGATGATGAGGCGGAGGCCGTGATCTCAGGCGCGCATAACCGTTTCATCCGCCTGAGAAAAAATACCGGGGTGATGCTGGATATTCAGGATGATCCAAAGGGCAGCGGAAGCGTGCCGGATTTTGGTTTTTCGGATATTCTGCGCTATACCCGGCAGTTGGACCTGGCCGGTGACAGCGGGCTGCGCGAACTGCTGGACGCGCAGATCCGGTGCAACCTGGCGATCGCCGAGGAGGGCCTGGCGGGGGAGTACGGGGCCTCGGTCGGAAAGACGCTGATAGAGACCTATCCGGATGACCGGAAGACCCGGCTGAGGGCTTATGCCGCCGCAGGTTCTGATGCCCGAATGGCCGGCTCACCCATGCCGGTCGTCATCAACTCCGGCAGCGGAAACCAGGGCATGACCACCTCCCTCCCTTTGATCATCTACGCGCGGGAACAGGGCCTTTCAAGGGATGCCTTGCACCGCGCCCTCATCCTTGCCAACCTCACGGCAGTCTATATCAAGCGCCTGATCGGCAAAATGTCCGCTTTCTGCGGCGTAGTCAGCGCTGCCGCGGCCGCAGGCGCGGGCCTGGCCTTCCTGCAGGGCCTGGATGAGAAAAAGATGGGGGATGTGATCGCCGTGACGCTGCTGACATCCGGCGGCATCCTTTGCGATGGGGCAAAGGCCTCCTGCGCTTCAAAGATCTCCATCGCCGTCGATAATGCCCTGCTGGCCCTTGAGATGGTCAAACGCGGAAGAACCCTGCCGCAGACGCAGGGCTTGTCCGGCCGTGATGTGGATGAAACGATCCGGAAAGTCGCCCGCGTCGCCAGGGAAGGCATGAAGGAGACCGATGAAGTGATACTCGATGAGATGCTGAGGCGGGAAAGGTAAGGGCGGAGGGCCGACCTTTTCCCTACCTCGTCATGACATTTGGCATTGCCAATAGTCTGATAAGGCCGAACGACAAAATGGCCGAACGACAAAATGTTCAAAATCCGCTTGCAAATCACCCTGTTTCATGCTAATATCGTTTTCGGCCTCGGGATTATAGCTCAGTTGGTTAGAGTACCACGTTGACATCGTGGGGGTCACTGGTTCGAGCCCAGTTAATCCCACCAAGGTAAAGCCCTGAAACGCTAAGTTTTCAGGGCTTTTTGTTCAATTGCATATATGGTATAATCATTATATGTCGGAAGTTAAGCAGATCATGACCTGTATCGGACTGACCTTTGATGCTATCATTTTTTATGGTCAAAGAATGCGAATGTTACAGAAATAACATTCTCTTCTAAGAACTGGTAAAGTATCTCCTTTTACCAACTTATGAACAATGAACTCACAAACACTATGCAGGAGGTTCTGTGAAAGATATAGATCAACGAAAAGCAGCAAAAGAGTTTGCCGATTTCTGGAAAGGCAAAGGATATGAGAAGGGCGAAAGCCAGATCTTCTGGATAAACCTTTTGCGTGATGTTCTCGGTGTGGAGAGGCCGCAAGAGTTCATTGTCTTTGAAGATCAGGTTCATCTTGACCATACAAGTTTTATTGATGGCCATATTGCCGCAACACATGTATTAATTGAGCAAAAGAGTTTGGATAAAGACTTAAAAAAACCCATCAGGCAATCAGATGGTTCGCTGCTCAGCCCTTTTCAGCAGGCCAGGCGCTATGCGGCGGATTTGCCATATTCACAACGTCCGCGCTGGATTGTGACCTGCAATTTCGGGAGTTTCCTGATCTATGATATGGAAAAGCCGGCCGGTGATCCTGAGGAAATACTGCTAAAAAATCTGCCGACCGAATATTATCGTTTGAATTTCCTTATAGACATAAAGGATGATAATATTCGCAAGGAAATGGAGATTTCGATCAAAGCGGGTGACCTTGTCGGGCGGCTTTATGATGCTTTTATGAAACGCTATATCGACCCGAACAATGAGCAAACATTGAAAAGCTTGAATATGCTTTGCGTGCGGCTTGTGTTCTGCCTTTATGCCGAAGACTCCGGGATATTCGGCAGGCATGGCATGTTTCACGATTACCTTCGCGACAAGGGGGAAAAGGGAGCACGGCGAGCGCTTATCGATTTGTTTCATGTACTTGATACGGAGATTAAGGACCGGGATCCCTATATGGATGCCGATTTAGCGGTGTTTCCTTATGTTAATGGCGGATTGTTTTCTGATGAAGATATTGAGATTCCGCAATTCAACAAAGAAATATTCGACCTGCTTCTCTCACACGCCAGTGAGGATTTTGACTGGAGCGCTATCAGCCCTACAATATTCGGCGCTGTATTCGAGAGCACGCTGAATCCGGATACACGGCGCAAGGGCGGCATGCATTACACATCTATCGATAACATTCACAAAGTGACTGATCCATTGTTCCATGATAATCTGCGCAACGAACTTTCGGACATCAAGGCGGTTGCTGTGGACAGAACGCGTATTGCGCGTTTAAAAGCGTTTCAGGCAAAACTAGCCGGGCTTGTGTTTCTTGATCCAGCTTGCGGAAGCGGAAACTTCCTGACAGAAACCTATATCTCCTTGCGACGTTTGGAAAATGAGGTTATACGCGGACTGATCGACGCTCAGAGAGGACAAACACCGGGGCAAATCGGAATAGGAGTTGAAGGCGAACATAACCCTATTCAGGTGTCTATTGGGCAATTTTACGGCATAGAGATTAACGATTTTGCTGTGACAGTTGCCAAGACCGCTTTATGGATTGCCGAAAGTCAGATGATGAAGCAGACCGAAGATGTGATTCACATGAGCCTTGACTTCCTGCCGTTAAAAAGCTACGCCAACATCATCGAAGGCAATGCTCTGCGGATCGATTGGGAGAGCGTCATACCATCCGGCAGGTTGAGTTATATCATGGGCAATCCACCGTTTATCGGCGCACGGATGATGGAACAGGATAGCGAACAGAAACGAGAAGTACAGGAACTGTTTGGGAATATTCAGGATGTACAGGACCTCGATTATGTCACTTGCTGGTATAAACTCGCGGCGAGAATGATACAGGGTACAAAGGTTGAAGCATGCTTTGTTTCCACTAACTCCATCTGTCAGGGCGCTCAAGTGCCCATTCTGTGGAATGTACTTTTAAATGATTACCGCGTGCACATCAATTTTGCTTATCAAACCTTCAAGTGGGGAAGTGAATCAAACGACCCCGCAGCGGTGCATTGTGTGATTGTGGGTTTTGCTGCATTCAACCGTGACATCAAATATTTGTATACTTCGCAGGCAACGCCTAAACAAGTTTCAAACATAAGCCCCTATCTGGTTGAAGGGCCGGACACCTTCGTCATAGCAATGAAAAACGCGCTGTATGATGTGCCAAAGATGATCTTTGGAAATCAACCGCGCGATGGCGGGCATTTCATTTTGGATGAAGAGGAACGGGCGGCTATTATTGCAAATGAACCAGAGCTTGAAAGATGGATTCATCCATATATGGGCGCAGATGAATTTATCAAAGGGAAGAAGCGATATTGCCTGTGGCTTGTCCATGCATCACCGCTGGACATCGCAAGCAGCAGGATTCTGCACCGCAAAGTAGAAGCTGTGCGGAAATTCCGTATGGATTCCAATGCTAAAACGACAAAGGGATATGCCAAAGTACCGAACTGCTTTGCCCAAATGACGCAGCCAGAGGGAATGGATTATTTGATTATACCTCGTGTTTCATCTGAGCGCCGTAGGTATTTGCCAATTGGCTTTATGAAATCAGACATTATTTCGTCAGATGCCGTTCAAATTGTCCCCGGCGCGTCGCTGTATCACTTTGGGGTGCTTACTTCTAATGTACATATGGCGTGGATGCGGGCGGTTGCCGGGCGTCTAAAAAGTGATTACAGATATTCAAAGGAAATCGTCTATAATACCTTCCCCTGGTGCGACGCTACATTAACGCAACGGGCAGCGATTGAAAAGACGGCTCAGGCGATACTTGATGCGCGTGCTATGTACCCGGACTGCAGCCTTGCGGTGCTGTACGATGAGGCAGCCATGCCAAAGGAGCTGAGGACGGCTCATCAAAACAATGACCGTGCTGTTATGCGCGCGTATGGGTTTGATCCAAGCGGTTCCCGCTTCAGTGAAGCGGATTGTGTGACCGCGCTGATGGAAATGTATACGGAAAAAGTAAAAAATACTATTCCTTGATATGAGACATTCGGATAACCGGACGATTCCTGTGAAAGCATCGAAGACGTTTTTGTCATATTATATTATCACCACGAACTGCAATTATATTGTATTATCTGGAGAAAATCAAGAAAAAAATATAACGATGGCGGCGCATTCATAGCCGCCATCATCAAATAATTGCGCATATCATAAGAAAAGACTTCTTACACAAACATCCCTTTCAGCCTGTAGAGTATATCCGTCCACACGTTCTGATACATGGTGCAGCTGTCCAGGGTGCCTGCGCAGTGCTCCAGATTGATCAGCCCATCTGAAAAACTGATCTTGACGGTTTCCTCGTCGCTGTTTCCCTCGTCTTCCCAGTACCAGGAAAGGCATATGAGCTCATGCGGGATATACTCCGTGATCTCGCCGTGGGCGCCGACGCCTGTCTTTTTTGAGTAGAAATGGAATAGGCCGCCTTGTTTGGGATCGATTTCGTACACCGTATCCGGGTACAGAGGCCAGAACCAGGACCTCAGTTTATCGGGGTCGATCCATTGTGCCCAGAGTTCAGGCGCGGATGCATTGGGGATTTTTTGCTCTACTATCGCGGCGCACTTAGTCATCAGTCTTTTCTCCGTATCATATCAGAATAAAAGAGTATACCCATTGCGGCGCGTTTTAATTGATACTAACTCAAAACCTTAACGCATCGTCGCGCCGGTGATTTTGACTCGGAGCTGTGTCGCAGCAAGCTTGACGTAGCGCTGCTACGCCTTCGCTTGCACTCCTTGCCCCAACCCAAAATCCCTCGACGCTTTGGATGCGTTAACGTTTCTCGTTAGTAAGAGCGCTGGCATGGAGGCCCTTCGCACCGGACTTCATGACTGTTCTCCCAAATGACGTCGTGCAGCACGTTCCCGCGCTTTACGCTTCGGCGTTCTCCTCCCTGGAGGACACGCTGAACAGCTTGAGGATATCGCTTTGGGTGAGCTTCTGGGGCAACTGCTCGCCGGGGGTGATGAGCTGCTCAAACAGCTTGCGCTTGCCGCGGCCCATGGCCAGCACCTGCTCCTCGATGGAATCGTGCATCACCAGGCGTAGCACCTGCACGTTCTTCGTCTGGCCCATCCTATGGGCGCGGTCCGCCGCCTGATCTTCCGACGAGGGGTTCCACCAGGGATCATAATGGATGACCATGTCGGCCCCTGTCAGGTTAAGGCCCGTGCCGCCCGCCTTGAGGGAGATGAGGAAGACAGGCTTTTCGCCCGCGTTGAAGCGGTCTACCAGCTGCTGGCGCTCCTGCGGCTTGGTTTCGCCGTCCAGGTACAGGGTTTCGATGCCTTCCTGGAAGAGCTTGCGGCGCAATAGCTTGAGCATCTGTGTAAACTGGGAGAAGAGAAGCACCCGGTGCCCTTCCTCGATGGCCTGGGGCAGCAGGTCTTCCAGCAGTTTGATCTTGCCGGCTTCGCCGCCGAAGCTTTGCATGACCAAGGCCGGATGGCAGCAGATCTGGCGCAGCTCCGTCAGGGCGGACAGCACCTCTGCCCGCCCGGCGGTGAGGGCGCTGTGCTCGATCAGACCCTCCATGCGCATGCGCTTCTGGTGCAGCACGGCCAGATAGACCTTGCGCTGCTCGCTCGTCATGGGGATGGTGATCACCGACTCCACCTTGTCGGGCAGTTCCGACATCACCTCTTTTTTCAGCCTGCGCATCAGGAAGGGGCGGATGCGGCGCAGCAGGTCCTGCGCGTTCTTGCCCTGATCATAGCGGCGCATAAAATCGCGTATGCTGGGCAGATAGCCGGGCATGGCGAAATCAAACAGGCTCCACAGCTCCGCCACGTTGTTTTCCATCGGCGTGCCGGAGAGGGCCAGGCGCGTGCGGGCCTGCAGGCGCTTGACCGCGCGGGCAGACTGGCTCAGCGCGTTTTTAATATACTGGGCTTCATCCAGCACCGCGAAGCGGAAGGGGATGTTTTCAAGCAGGTCGATGTCCTGACGGATGAGGGGATAGCTGGTCAGCAGCAGATCAGGCGCGTTCTTCCCCTCACAGGCGGCAAGCTGCTGCTGCCTGTGGGCGCGGCTGCCTGATATCAGCTGCACAGAAAGCTTTGGGGCAAACTTTTTCAGCTCGCTGAGCCAGTTATAGGTCAGGGTGGTGGGAACGACGATGATGCTGGGCAGACGCTGCGCCTCGTTTTCCGCCGCGCAGCGGATGGCGGCGATGGTTTGCACCGTTTTACCCAGACCCATCTCATCGGCCAGTATCCCGCCCATACCCAGGCGGTACAGGGAATACAGCCAATGGAAGCCCCGCTCCTGATAGGTGTGCAGGCCGCTGACGGGGCTTTGGGGCCGTTCATCCTCAGGCGAAGCCAGGCGGGCCGCCTCGGGGGCGATATCCACCGGCAAGCTGGCATCCTCGATCAGCGCTTTCAGGTAGGCTGCCCGGTATCCCTTGAGGTTTCTCAGCTCGCTCTGATCCTTCACCGCCTCCAGGGCGGCTTCAGCAAACTCCCGCCAGGGCTCGGTATCCTTCAGGGAGATAAACGCGCCGTTTTTATAGCGGAAGTATTTCTTTTTACTGCGGATGGCCTGCAGCAGGGGCACCAGCTCCTCAACAGGCGTGCCATCATCCAGCACGGTCAACTGCAGCTGGCTCGCGGCCCCGCTTAAACGGCCGGAGAGGCTGGGGGTGCGGGGGGCGAGGCGTTTGAACTCCTTGCTTAAGAACAGCTCGGCCTTCGATCCCAGGTCCTGCACGCCGCCTTCCAGGAAGCGGTAGATCTGCTCATCGCCGGACAGGTAAACAAAACCCTTTTGCACGCGGAAGCCCGCTTCCGCCAGGGATTCCAGCACCCGCCGTTCGCCGATCGCGTCATGCAGCAGCAGGCGGCTTTCGTCTCTGGCGATGGAGAAGGGGTCCAGCTCGATATCGCCGTAGCAAAAACGCACCTGCGCCCGGATCGCGCTCCCCTGCTGATCCAGATACACGCGGGCCAGAAGCGGGCGTCGGATCATCTGCCGCTCCAGCTTTTCATCGAGTATAACGGCATGGCTGCGCATCAGAGTGGGCAGCAGCTCGCCGGTCACCCGGGCGATATCGCCTCTTGGGAAGGTGAACAGCTTGTCGTCCCGGCTGAGCACGACGCGGGCAAGCGCCCTGTCGTCTTCCTCCAGGCGCAGCAGCTGGCCTGACATGATCATATACCGTCCGCCCTGCCCGACGAGTTCGCAGGGGGCGTCCAGCTGGGCACGGATGGACAGGCCGTTGCGGTTGCCGCTGACATAGAATACAGCGGGCAAGGAGGAGCTTGGTATCCCTGTCTGCAAACGGGTGCTGCCCTCATGCGTCAGGCGGAAGCTCATTTGGGACAGGGCATCCAGCACGCGGGCCGCGATCTCCCCCGATAGGGGAAGCTTGCGCGCCTGCTGGGGGCTGAGTTTTGCTTCGCCTATATCAAGCGCCTGCGTATGCCCGAGCACGACGCGCAAAAAAGCAGCTTGCTGCGGCGCGAAATCCTCAAGGCGCGGTTGCAGGTTGTGGCCGGAGCTGAGTTCCACATCCTCGCCCGACTCCAGCGCGTTTAAAAAGCGGGGAAGGCTGCGCACCACATAGAGCCGCCCTTCGCCGACGCGCATGGACAGGCTCAGCTCGCCCTTGTCACCGATAAACAGCGAGGGTTCCAGGCTGAGGGCCGCCGCCTTGGGGATAATGCTTTCCACGGCTTCGTAGAAGGCTTCACTGGCGCGGCGTTCGCTGAAGCTTTCCAGCTCATTCAGTCTGCCGCTGCTCTGGGCCGCCAGATAGGCCGCCGCGATGTGCCGGCAATTCGGAGCGCCGCAATCGCAATGCGCGGGCTCGCCCGCGTGCAGGCGCACGAGGGCATAGGGTTCCTGGGTGACCATATATTCAATCAGTCCGGGGGCTGTGCGCAGCTCGCGCAGCATGCCCCGCGCGGCAAGGGATGCGCCTGCCGCCCATTCATCAGGCGGTGTCAGCTTCCTGAGCCTGGCTTCTGTGATCATTGAGTTCCTCCGAAGGTCGCTGTCAGCATGAATGACCGGGATATGTCATGCATCGGCAAAATGCTCCGGCTACGCAAAAATAGCCGAATATAATTAATTCGCCGCCGGAACGGAATATTCCTGCCTGCTGACGGAACGCTGAGAGAAAACCAAGAGAAAGGGGAACGATCAGGCGCAAAAAGCCCCTTCCATTGCTGCGGTGCCGCAGTTGGAGGGGTATAAAGCGGCAGGCGAAGCCCGGCCCAACGGGTCGTAAACGCCTGTCCTGTTCGCTGCTTTAAGTTTTAGATCTTGTAGTCCGGCAGCTCTTCCTTGTCCACTTCCATATAAGGGGCAAGGGTGGAGATCATCTTGACCGGCTTATCGTAATTGTTCATGAAGTAATGGACCTCTTCGGGCTCGACATGCAGCAGGTCACCTTGATTCAGGTGATAGACTACATCATTGACCGCGACATCCACATTGCCTTCCAGGATAAAGAAGTTTTCCTCCATCACATTGTGAAAGTGGGCGGTGAAGGTCTGCCCGGGCTGGAACTGCACGAGGGCAAAGTTTGATCGGGGGCCTTTCATCAGGTACTTGGGGCCGCTGTCGCCAAAGCGGTATTCGCGTTCGTTCTCATTGATGATAAACATGGTTCTTCCTCTTTCTATTAAAAAGTGTTTATAAAGACAATCCCGGGGCGATCCACATGTGACGTGTCAGGCCTTCATCGGCAATGCGAAGCTGGCGCGCGTATACCTCGCGCCATGGCCCGTACATGCTTTCGTAGACGGCATGGTTATCCGGGTCGGGGTGATAGACCTTGTCCCATCTGACGAGTCTTTGCGCGGCATCGGCGATGCTGACGTACAGCCCGGCCCCGTATCCGGCCAGGATGGCCGCGCCCAGCGCGGTGGCTTCCCTGACGACTGGCACTTTCACGGGCAGATTGAGCACGTCGGCCAGTATCTGGCACCAAAGAGCGCTTTTGCTGGCGCCGCCGGCGAATATGATCTCGTCAGGGGCCTTGCCCGTGGTTTCACGCACCAGGTCCAGGTGCCCCCTGGTGACCATGGCTGTGTTTTCCATGATCGCTCGGTAGAAGGTGTATTTATTAAACTTTGCGGGGTCAAAATCAAAGTTGGTAAAGGTGGGGGAGGCGTGCCGCCAGGAGATGAAGTTCATTACGTCACTGAAGGCGCACATCATGCCGTGGCTGCCCGCGGGGACCTTTTCAGCCTCCTCGTTCATCAGCTGGTAGGGATCGCATCCCAGCCCTGCTGCGCGGCGGATCTCTTCCTGACAGAATGCGTCCCGGTACCAGCGCATCGCGAGCCCGGGCTTGAAGGCCAGCGCTTCGAATTGCCACAGACCGGGCACAGCGTGGCAGTTGACGCGGACACGGCACTGAGAGTCGGTCACCGCGGTATCCGTGTTGTATTCATACTGCCAGAAGCTTCCGCCGAACACCGCCGCCTGATTGGGCCGCACCGCGCCGACGCCAATGCAGCCCAGCTGCGCGTCTCCGCCGCCCGCGACAACAGTGATCCCCTCGGGAAGGCCGGTATCTTCCGAACCTTTCGCGTTGATGGTGCCGACAATGCTGCCGCATTCAACCGTCTGCGGCAGAATATCGTCCTTCAGGCCGACACGGCTTAAGATGGAGGCATCCCAGGTTCTGCTCTTCAGATCAAGAATGCCCGTCGTGCTGCCGTTGCTGGGCTCCACTTGAAGGATGCCTGTCAGCTTGTAGATCAGCCAGTCATTGAACATGCCGACTTTTGAGACCTGTTCGTACAGATGGGGCAGCTTGTTTTTCACCCAGAGGATGCGCGGCAGCGCGCCCAGCGCGTAGGTCTCCCCGGATAAAGTGTAGATCTCCCTTTCCAGATCCGGGTTCATCGCGATCAGCTGACTCACTTCATCGCTGCTTCTGGCGTCGATATTGGCGCAGGCCCAGATCTCCCGGCCGTCCTTGTCATAGAGCACGATCCCCTCGCGCATGCAGGTGGTGCTGATGGCGGCAATCTCGCGCGGATCGATGCCCGACTCGCCCAGCGCGCCGCGTATGCAGCCGCAGGCAAGGGCCCAGTTATGCACCCAGTCAAAATCCATGCTGCCGGGATAACGGGGATCTTCCGTATGCGCCCATTCATGCTGCACGCAGGCGACCTGCTCGCCCTGCGGGGTAAACACAACAGCGCGTACACTGCCTGTACCGGCATCCAGGGCCAATAGATACTTATTTGCCATTGTCTGCCTCCATATCGTTTATTGTTCCTCGATCAGCTGGGACGCCGTCGCGTCATCTGTGATCAGGATGTCCAGGTATCGTCCTCTGAGGGCGGCGCGGATGGCGTTCACCTTGTTAACGCCCGCGGCGACGCCTATTACGTTGGGCAGCGCTTTGAGCGTTGACAGCGGGGTGCTGATCAGGCGGTCCTCAAGGGGGGTATCGATCAGCTGCCCATCCTTGTCGATGAAATGGCTGAGCAGATCGCCGGCCGCTCCGCGCATCTGCAGATACAAAAAATCATTGCGGTTCAGCACGCCTGAATTAAATATGGTAGCGGACTCATGCATGCCGCCGATGCCAACGACAGTCAGCTGGGACAGGGAGATCATGCGGCTGATTTCCATCACGGAAGCCTCCTGGCGCATGGCTTGGGCCATCTCCTTGCTGCTGGCCAGCAGAGGGGCGGGGATCAGGTGCAGCCTGGCGTTGAACACATTGCTGCGCGCGTCGGGCAGATAGTAGCTGACGCCGCCGGTCAGGGATACGCAGGTGAGCGTGCGCTCGGAGATGGTCGCCAGGATATTGAGGGTGCGGCTGGGCGTATTGCCATAGCCGATGTTGATACAGCCCTCGGGCGCAAGCCGTTCGATGATATACATGCTGGCGGCCTCGGCGATAGCGGCATTGGCTGAGGAGGGGCCAGCCGCGGCGGGGACAACAAAGGCATCCTTTAAATGGTAGCGGTCGATGAGACCCCGTTCCATTTGCATGCGGGTTTCGCCGTCTTTTCGAAGGCGGAACTGAATAATGCCTGTCTGCCTTGCCTTTTCAAGCAGCTTGATCACACGCATGCGGCTGATGCCCATGCGCTCGGCGGCCTGCTGTTGGGTGATGCCTTCGAAGTAGTAGTGCCACGCTGCCTTCGTCATCAGCATCTCTTCGTAATCGTCCATGCGCCTTCCATTTCTCAAAACAATTGCGTTTCAGATGGATAATCAAATGTTTTGAATTTAAACAATTGTATCCTATAAAATGAGTATAGCATTGAAGATGGAGTGTGTCAACGATGAAATGATAAAATATCATGAATTTTAAAGGGTTATTGATCATTTTGAACGAAGAGGAAAGATCCGTGTGATGAGTGTATATAGAAAGTATTCGAACTTTTTATACAAATTTATTGACAAGGGGAAGTGGCTCGGTTATGATGTGTTCATAGTAATAAGTTTTACTACCAAACAAATGTTGCTTCAGTGGGGGTACTTCCTATGAAAGAGGCCGGGAGTCTGGGACCCGAGACGCTCTTATCGATTCGCGGCATTACCAAGTCGTTTGGCAGCAACTCGGTACTCAAGGGGATCGACATGCAAGTGGACGCCGGAGAGGTCGTCGCCCTGATCGGCGGCAACGGGGCGGGCAAAAGCACGCTGATGAAGATCATTATGGGCATTTATCAGCCCGACAGCGGCGAGATTTACGTCAATGGCGTGTGTGAACGGCTGGCCAAGCCATCGGCTTCTTTAGCCTGCGGCATCTATTTAGTGCCGCAGGAGCCGATGCTTTTTCCCAACATGACGGTAGAAGAAAATGTTCTGATGGGCTTTATAGAAAAGAAGAATCTTCTGCACAAGCGCCTTGTTGAACTGCTGGAATGCCTGGGCTGGAAGCTGAACCTTGATCGTAAAGCGGCTACCCTGTCCATTGCCGAGCAGCAGCTTGTGGAAATACTCCGCGGGCTGATGCGCGAAGCGAAGCTGCTGATACTCGATGAGCCGACCAGTTCGCTGACATTTAAAGAGGTCGAGTCGCTGTTCTCCATTGTTGAGGATCTCAAGCGCAAGGGCATCGGCATCATTTATATTACTCATCGCCTGTCCGAGGTGTTTCAAATCGCCTCCAAGGTGATGATCATGCGGGACGGCGTGATCACGCTGTCGGGTCCAGTGGAACAGTTTACGCGCCAGATGCTGTTGGAAGGGCTGCTGCCCGTCAATACCCAGGCACGCGCGAAGCAGGGCGGGAGCAGGGCGATCGATTATGAGAAGTCGGATCCTGTATTTGTTCTGGAAAACCTCTGCGGTTATGGATTTGAGGATGTCAGCCTGAAGGTCTATCCCGGTGAGATACTCGGCTTGTCCGGTGTCGTCGGCGCCGGCAGAACGGAGCTGGCCATCACCATTTTCGGCCGCGACAAGGTAAAAAGCGGAAAGGTCTGGCTGGACGGTCAGGACGTGACCGGCCTGAGCACCAAAAAAATGCTTGATGCCGGCCTGAACTATGTGGCGGAGGACCGTTTCCTCAACGGAATTTTCCGTATCAGCGATGTCGGGGCAAATACAACGGCTTCCTACCTTGACCATATGTGCGGCTTTTTCCTTGATCCGAAAAAAGAAGCCAAAGTGACGGATGAGTATATCGATGCCTTCCGCATCAAGGTCACGGGACGCGATCAGCTTATCGGCGCGCTGTCGGGCGGCAACCAGCAAAAGGTCGTCATTGCCCGCGCGCTCAATACCAAGCCCAAGCTGCTGATACTTGATGAGCCCACCCGGGGCATCGATGCCGCCGCGCGCGGTGACGTATACGCGATCATCAATCAGCTCAAGGAGCAGGGTCTGGCCATTCTGCTGATTTCCTCTGATACGGAAGAGATCGTTGAACTGGCTGACCGTGCTGTCACCATGTACATGGGGCGTATCAACAAAGAATTCCGCAAGGAGGAGATCAGTCAGGACGCGCTGATTTCAGCATCCTTTGGCGTGGAGGAAGGACGAGTGAAGCGTGCTTAAAAAACTGCTGCATTCCCGTGAGTTAACGGCGCTTGGATTTATCGTCGTGATGTTCCTGGGCGTAGGCGCTGTTAACCCCGGCTTCCTGACGTCAGCCAATATCCTGCTGCTGTTTAACAGCTCTGTGGTATATACGGTAGTAGCGCTGGGCATTGCCCTGGTGATCATGACGGGGGAGATCGATGTATCCGTCGGATCTATCCTGGGCATGGCCGCAGCGGTCAGCGGCTCCATGCTGCGCGACGGGAAGCCCTGGCCCCTGGCCATAGCGGCAGCGCTGGCTGTCGGGCTGGCTATCGGCACGGTCAATGGATTCGGCGTGACAGTGCTGCGCATTCCTTCTATTATTATGACGCTGGGAATCAATGGCATCGTGCGCGGCCTGATCTATGTATATACAGGCGGACGCTGGGTGGAGAACATTGACCCTGCCTTCAAGGCTCTGTCACAGTCCCGGCTCATGGGCGGCTTCACCTATTTTTACATTGGCGCGGCTGTATTGGCCGCGGGTATGCACTTCCTGCTGACCCGTACGCACAAGGGCCGCTATCTGGCGGCGGTGGGCGATAACGCCGGCGGCGCGAACCTTCTGGGTATCCCGGTGGATGCCACCAAGTGGACCGCCTTCGTGCTCTGCGGGGCAATGGCTGCCTTGGGTGGAGTGATCTATGTCAGCCGCGTCGGCTTTGTCACGCCGATCGCCGGCAGCGGATATGAAATGACAGTCATAGCGGCCTGTGTTCTTGGCGGCATCAGCCTGTCAGGCGGTGTCGGCTCCCTCATCGGCGCGGCGATCGGCGCCGTGATCATGTCTTCCATCCCGCGCGTGCTGGTATTTATCGGCCTTCCTTCTACCTATGATGATACCATCACCGGGGTCATGCTGATCGTGATCGTTGTATTTGACGCGATTATACGGTCCCGGGATATTGAAAAAGCCCGAAGGGCAAGGCTGAGCCTTCGCGCGCAGCTGGTCAAGGAGGCAAAAGGCGATGAATAAACTCAAAAAGGTATTTCTTCGCTGGGAGTGGGCGCTGCTCTTGCTGATTGTGCTTGAAATCGCGGTATTTGGCGCGATGAACAGCAAGTTTTTGAATCTGACACGCCTGTTTGGCAGCCTCAACCAGTTTATCCCTGTGGCGATCATCGCGCTGTTTGTTACCTTCGTCCTCATTACTGGCGGGATGGATATCCAGGCAGGGGCCATCGTCGGCCTGACCAGTATCCTGGTGGGCGTGCTGTGGAGTGACGCGGGCTTGAACATCTTTGTTGCCTGCTTGATCAGCGTGATCGTGGCCGGACTATGCGGGGCGCTCAGCGGGTTTTTCGTGGCCTTCACTGGTGTTCAGCCGATGGTGGTGACGCTTGGCGGCTCCTTCCTGTACAGCGGCCTTGCGCTTGCGGTCACGACCCTGTCGTCCACGGAGGCCTACAAGGGCATCAACAACTTTCCGGAGGCCTTCAGAGCCTTGGGAAAGACCAAGGTATTCAACCTGATCCCTGTTCAGTTTTTGATCTTTCTGGGGCTTGTGCTGATCGCGTATATGCTGCTGCATAAAAGCCGTTACGGGCGCAAGATTTTCCTGTGCGGCGTCAACCGCAACGCGGCGGAGTACAGTGGCGTTAATTCCAGGCTGATTATCATGAGCACCTATATCCTGTCGGGCATGAGCGCCAGCATCGCCGGTATCCTGCTGACCGCTTATCTGGGAACAGCTAAAGCTGATATGGGCGCTGAATACACCCTGCCCATCATCACGGCTGTTGTGCTGGGCGGCACCAGCAACACGGGCGGCAAGGGCGGCGTGGTCGGGACGGCCCTGGCGGCCATCGCGATCGGCCTGCTGCGCATCGGCCTGAACCTCAGCGGCATCGCGACGCAGTATCTGGATATCCCGGTCGGTGTTCTTCTGGTGCTGGTGGTTGCCTTCCGTTTCGCGGGGAGCAATCCTGCCCTGCAGACCCGCATCAGCAGAATGAAGCAGCGCCGAGACGACGGGCGCAAGAGGTAGAAACCGGTTTTCTGTTCTTATACATGCCGCCAGGCGTGTGAAGATAAATCATTTAGGGAGGGAATCTATTATGAAACGGTTCTCCAAGGTATTGGTTGCAATGCTCATCGCTGCATTGCTGGTCCCCTCAATGGCGATGGCCGCAGACATCAACGTCGTGTTTGTGCCCAAGCTGACCGGAAACGCCTTCTTTGAGTCCGCCAATGACGGCGCGCAGAAGTATGCCGCCGAGCAGGGCTTCACCGTTACCTATGACGGCAATCCCGAAGCCTCTGTCGCCAACCAGGTCGCTGTTATCCAGAATGCCATCAACAGCGGCGCCGATGCCATCTGCGTGTCTTCCGTTGACGCGACGGGTCTTGATGACATCATGAAGGAAGCCATGGCCGCAGGCATGGCCGTCACCACCTGGGACAGCGATGTCTCCGGCGATGCCCGCAGCCTGATGGTCTCGCAGGGCACCCCCGAAGTTCTGGGCCAGATGCTGGTGGATATGCTGGCTGAGAGCCTGACCGAGCGCGGCAAGGACGTGAAAGCGGACGCCATCAAGTATGTGTGGCACTATTCGCAGGCGACCGTCGCCGACCAGAACAGCTGGCAGGTTGCCGGTGAAGCCTACATCCGTGAAACCTACCCCAACTGGGTCAATGTTGCTCCCGAAAACTACTACTCCGAGCAGAACGCCGAAAAGGCCATCACCGTTGGTGAGTCCATCCTGACCGCTCATGCCGACATCGATGGCATCATCTGCAACGACTCCACCGCGCTGCCCGGACAGGCCCAGGCCGCCGTCAATCTCGGCAAGACCAAGGCAGACGTGTCCATCACCGGCTTCGCACCCCCGAACAGCATGAAGCAGTTTGCCCGTGACAACGTGCTTGCTCGCTGGGGCCTGTGGGACAGCGGCATGCAGGGCGCCATCGGCTGCTACCTTGCCTTCTATCTGGCCAGCGGCAACGAAGTGAAGGTCGGCGACATGATCAACATCCCCAACATCGGTGAAGTTGAAGTGCTGCCCAACACCGTGCTTGACGCCAACGCCTATACCGCTGACAACAGCGGCGTGGTGATCATGCCCGAACGCGCTGTGTTCACCCTGGAGAACATGGACAACTACAATTTCTAATACTGACTCAAGCTCTTAACGCATCAATGCGGCGGGCTCGATGCAGCGCAGTTATGCCTGTGCCCGACATCCTTGCCCCAAAACAAGATCCCTCGCCGCTATGGATGCATGAACGATTCAATTAGCGTGAAAACTCGAAGTGTCGACTATTAAATGAGCACACAGTAAACAAGC
>CAYZRZ010000002.1:0-54156 GCA_964480995.1 uncultured Christensenella sp. | reverse complement strand
GGGCGGGATCCGGATGGTGGGCAGCGCCAGATTCAGGTCGGGGATGGATACGGCGGACACCGAAAAAGGCGCGGTCATGTTCGGAAGCAGCATGAGCAGCAAGAGCGCGGATACGATGATCCGAATTCGTTTCATGTGGATGTCTACTTTCAGCGGGCTCAGCAGGACCCGGTATCAATAAGCGAGGGAGATGATACGCAAAATGCCCAGGGCGGCAGGGTTCAACTTTGCCGGGCCGGAAATAGTCGGATCCCTCTGATTGAAGGTGAATTGAAGGGTGTTCAATCTCCGTGATGTCTGTTATAATAACCATAGGAAACAAGAGCGGGTTTGAATAATAATCTGCCCACAAAAGACTGGGAATCCATGTCCTCGATATGATCATCAACCTCAAGATGAGGTTTATACAATACAGAAAGGATAATACATCATGGCTACGTACAAGGAAATACAGGGGTATGTCAAGACCAGCTTTGGCTATGTGCCAAAATCATGCTGGATCGCGCACTGCAAGGAAATCTACGGCCTTGCGCCAAAGGTCTCACCAAACAGGCACGATACCGCAAAGCGCGTTTCCCCTTGCCCTGAGGATAAGAAAACAGATATTCTGCGCGCTTTTCAGCATTTCGGCATGTTTGGCGCTGATAAGTGAGATGAAGGCAGCCGCGCTTTACCAGAGGTAATGCGCAGGGTTGCGGATGTATTGCTCATAGATTGCCTTTACTCTGTCCATCTGCTCATCAGTCAGAGAAGGCATATCAGACGCTTCTATATTTTGCTTGATTTGTTCAGCATTGCTGGCGCCTGTGATGACGCAGCTTACTTCGCCGCGCATTAAGATCCAGCGCAGCGCGTTCATTGTCAGGCTGCTATCGCCAAACAAGGCTTTCAGCTCCGCCACAGCCTCCAGGCCCAGATCGTAATCTACGCCGGAGAAAGTTTCGCCCTTGTCGAAGGCCTCGCCTTTGCGGTTAAAGAAGCGGTGATCCTGCGCATGGAAGACCGAGTCCTTGGTAAATTTGCCGGTCAGCAAGCCGCTGGCCAAGGGCACCCGCACAATGATCCCCACGCCCTTTTCCCGGGCTATCGGAAACAGCAGCTCATGCGGACGCTGACGGAACATGTTGTATATGACCTGAATGGAAGCCATGCCTTCATATTCCATGGCCTTCAGGCCTTCTTCAACCCGCTCCACGCTGACGCCGAAATGCTTGATCTTCCCTTCTTTCTGCAGCTGCTGCAATGTTTCGAAGATCTCCGGCTTGTAGAATACATCGGTTGGCGGGCAGTGCAGCTGGATCAGATCCAGACGATCCACATCCAGGCGCTTCAGGCTTTCCTCGGTATATTTAACGACTGCCTCGCGCGTGTAGCCGGCGGGAACGTGCGGGTTGATCTGCCTGCCGCACTTGGTCGCGACAAATATCTTCCCCTGCTTTCCTTTGATGAAGCGGCCGATGCTCTTCTCGCTTTCACCGCCGTTATAGACGTCAGCTGTGTCAAAGAAGTTGATGCCCTGTTCAAAGGCAGTCTCCATGGTGGCCTGCGCGATCTTGTCGCTGTAATCCGCGCCCCATTTGCCGCCAAGCTGCCAGGTGCCCAGAGAAATTTCCGATACCTGAACGCCTGTATTGCCAAATTCCCTATATCTCATATGTTTTCCTTTCTGTCCGCCGCCGGGCGAACCGGGGATGACCCTGCCATTTACGTCAGAGAAAGGCTCAGCCTTCCTCTGTATTCCAAAAGCTCCTTTTGATTCGCCAGCACAAAATGCCCGGGCTCAACTTCATGCCAGCCCGGCTTATCGGTCCTGTAATCGTGCGCCGACTCGTCGTAGATGATCGGCTGTTTTTTCTTCTCCCAGGCCGGGTTGGGCAGGGGGACTGCAGACAGCAGCGCCTGGGTATAGGGGTGCAGGGGCAGGCGGAACAGCTGCTCGGTGGCGGCCAGCTCGACCAGCACGCCCCGGTGGATCACGGCGATGCGGTCGCATATGAAGCGCATGACGGACAGGTCATGCGATATGAACATATAGGTGAGCCCGCGCTCCCGCTGCAGCCCGCTCATGAGGTTCAGAACCTGCGCGCGGATGGATACATCCAGGGCGGAGATCGGCTCATCGGCAATGATGAAGCGCGGGTTCATCACCAGGGCGCGGGCGATGCCGATGCGCTGGCGCTGGCCGCCCGAAAACTCATGCGGGAAACGGCTGGCAAATTCAGGCAGCAGGCCCACATCCTCAAGCGCCTTGCGCACCCGCGCCTGCCGCTCCTCGCGGCCCAGGTGCTTCTCTACGCTGTACAGGCCTTCGGAAACGATATAGTCCACCTTGGCCCGCTCGTTTAAGGAGGCCATGGGGTCCTGGAAGATCATCTGGATCTCGCGGGTGACCTGCCGGTCCAGTTCCTTTGAAATCCTGCCGGAGATGCGCTCCCCCCGGTAGCGGATCTCGCCGCCCGCGGTCTGGTACACGCGGATGATGGCGCGGCCGATGGAGGTCTTGCCGGAGCCGGATTCACCCACCAGGCCGAATGTCTCGCCCTGCCTGATATCAAAGCTGACGCCGCGCACGGCCTCAAAGCGCCGCCTGCGTTCACCGAAGGCGATGCGCAGATCGCGCACCTCGATCAGGGGCTGCATGGAGATGTTGACGCTGTCAGCTGTGCTCATAGAAGCTCTCTCCTTGCGCGCTGATGCGCTTCAAACTCTCGGGCGGTGAAACCTTCGGCGCGCGCTCATCCGCCAGCCAGCTGCGCACGCGGTGCGTGGGGCTGACTTCAAAATAGGGCGGACGCTCCTTGAAATCGATGTTGAGCGCGTGGGGGTTGCGGGGTGCAAACGCGTCGCCCTGTACCTCGTTGAACAGGTTGGGCGGCGTGCCGCGTATGGCGTACAGTTCTTCCCCCTTGCGGCCCAGCTGAGGCAGGGATGAAAGCAGAGCCCAGGTGTAGGGATGGCGCGGGGTATAGAAGATCTCTTCACAGGTGCCTATCTCCACGATGTCGCCCGCGTACATCACCGCGATGCGGTCAGCAATGTTGGCCACCACGCCCAGATCATGGGTAATGTAGATGGCAGTCAGGCTGTACTTTGAGATGAGGTTCCTGATCAGCTGCAGGATCTGCGACTGGATGGTCACATCCAGCGCCGTTGTCGGCTCGTCGCAGATGAGGATATCCGGATTGCAGGCGATGGCGATGGCGATGACCACGCGCTGGCGCATGCCGCCCGAAAACTGGTGGGGGTATTGCTTCATCCGGCGCTCCGGCTGCTCGATGCCCACATCCAGCAGGATCTCGCGTATCTTTTGCGCCGCCGCCTCGCCATGCAGGTTTTGATGCAGGGCCAGCGCCTCGCCGATCTGCTTGCCGATGGTTTTCAAAGGGTTCAGGCTGGTCATCGGGTCCTGCAGAACCATGGCGATCCTGCGGCCGCGGATGGCAAGCCACTGCTTTTCGGCGGTGAACTTCGCCAGATCCTTTTCCTCAAAGAGAATATTGCCGGAATCTACCCAGCCGTTCTGATCAAGCAGGCCCATGAAGGCCTTGGTCAATACGCTTTTGCCGGAGCCGGATTCGCCCACGATCGCCAGGCTTTCGCCCCGGTACACATCCAGCGACACACCGCGGATGGCGTGCAGCACACGGCCGCGCAGGCTGAACTTGATGTTTAAGTCCCGGACCTTCAGGATGGGTTCGCGCTTTGATTGTTCGCTCATGCTCTCCCCTCCTTACACATGGTTGCGCGGATCGGCCGCGTCAGCAAAGGCGTTGCCGATGATGTAAAAGGAGATCGTGACCACCGACAGCACGATCGTCGGAAAGATCAGCTGATAAGCCTGCGGCGTGGAGACCAGCTTGCGGCCCACGGTGATCAGGTTGCCCAGCGAGGGGATGCTCAGCGGCAGGCCCAGGCCGATATAGGTGATGAAGACCTCGCTGCCGATGGCGGCGGGAATGGCCAGCGCCATGCGCAGCATGATCACCGACACCAGGTAGGGCAGCAGGTTCCTGATGACGATGCGGAAGGTGCCCGTGCCCAGGCACCTGGAAGCCAGGTTGTAATCGCGGTCGCGGATGATGACCACCTGGTTGCGCACGAAGCGCGCCATGCTGACCCAGCCGGTGATCGACATCGCGAAGATCAGCGTTGTGATGCCCGGCCGCATGATGTAAGCAAAGAGGATCAGCACCACGGTGCTGGGGATGTTGTTGATCACGTTGTAGATCTCGGTCAGCAGCCTGTCCAGCTTTCTCACATAGCCCCACAGCACGCCGATGGTGATCCCGGCGACGGCCTCGATCAGGGCCACGATGAAGCCGATATACAGGCTCGTGCGGGTGCCGGACCAGACCATGCTCCACAGATCCTGCCCGGTGTTGTTGGTGCCAAACAGGAAGGGCCGGTCATCGGGCAGGATGCGCAGGGCAGCCGCCCCGCGGGTCACAGCCGTCACGCCGTCAGCTGAGATGTCAAGCAGGCTGCGGCGAACAAACAGTTCCCGTCCCATGCTCGTATAGTTCTCCGGGCTTGTAAACAGCTGGACCTGGAAGTTGGACCGGCTTTCATAAGGGGTGGCGGCAGGTTCTTCGGGCAAGCGCAGCTTGGTGGTAAAATCGTTCTTCACATAGCCTTCCATGCCCTTATACGCCACCTTGCACCATTCTTCGCCGTACTGGAGCACGGTGAAGGTCTCCCTGGCGCGGATGTTGGCCAGAACATTGCTGACAGCCGCCCATTCCCCGTTTTGATAACTTGTCATCACGAGGCTTGTACCGGCCGGCGCGGTGCTTTGCACGGTGCTGAAGGCAGGCGGCACGTTGCTCAGCTGCATGCCGGTGATCGGGTGGTTGATAATGCGCGTGGCTTCGTACTGCCCGGGCAGCATCGGCTGAATAAACGTAAACAGCACCAGCGCAGCCAGCAGTATCAGCAGTGTAAAGGCCAGGCGGTTTTTCAGAAACATTTTGACCGTGCTTCCCCAATAGGAATAGTCAGACGAGCCGGTGCTTTCCGCCGCGCGGTCCGAGTAGGGGGCGAAGTCAAAGTCTCCGGCCCCGTTTGACTGCTCTATCCCCTGCTGCAGCTTCTTTTCCATGCCGTTTAACGCCATTACCTCACCCCCTCTTTCCTGGCAAAGCTGATGCGCGGGTCGATCACAGCCATCAGCAGGTCGCCCAGCAGCATGCCGGCGATGCCGATGGTGGCATAGATCATCACCAGGGTCTGCACCATGGTATTATCCTGCCTGGTGATCACGTCCACCAGCAGGCCGCCCATACCCGGCACGGAATACAGTGATTCGATATAGATGGAGCCGGAGATGGTAAACAGCAAGGATGAGGGGATGTACTGTATCATCGGCACAAAGGCGTTGCGGAACACGTGCCGCATGGTGATCTGGCTGCCCGCCACGCCCTTGGCGCGGGCCAGCTTGACATAATCCTTGTTGATCTCATCCACCATATAGCGGCGCAGCCACATCGCGTAATAGGCAATGGACCCCAGCGACATGGAGACGACAGGCAGTATCCAGGTGACCGGCTTTGAATAATCAAACAGCATGGGGATATTCATCGCGCTGGACCCGTAGGACTGCAGGTAAATATAGTAGACGGCCGCCGGCACCGCGTTAATGAACACGATAAAGCCGGTGCCCAGCTTATCCCAGAATTTTGATTTGCTCCGCGCCATCTGCGCCCCCAGCGGGATGCCCAGCAGCAGCGACAGGGCCATGGACATCAACCCCATCTGGATGGATACGGGGGCCTTGGAAGCGATGACGCTGCCAATCGGCACGCCCACGGCGTAGCGGTTGGATATGCCCAGATCTCCCCGCAAAAGGCCGGCGTAAAAGTTTTTCAGCTGGACCCAAATAGGGTCAAGCAAGCCCAGCTGCTGCAGCTTGGCGTTGACAACAGCCTTATCCACCTTGTCAAAATTATCAAAATAGCCCTCTATGGGCATCTGCCGCATCAGGACAAACACAACAGTCAGGATGATCAGCAGTGTCAGCACCGAAGCAAGCAAGCGCTTGCCTACGTATTTCAGCACCGCGTCGCCCTCCCCTCAAAACAAAGCGGGGCTGTGACCGGGCACAGCCCCGCTGATTGTATTATAGATGAAATGGTCTTACTTGGAAAGCGCGGCGCGCTCTTCTTCCCACTTGTCCAGCGCGTCGAAGTAGCGGTCAGTGTTCATGGGCTCCTCCAGCAGGCGCTGGCCCTTGTAGCGCTCGTTGGAAATGCCAAACGGCGCATACTGTCCCTCGAAGGGGTTGATGCGGGCAGCGATATAGCCGCCGTTGCCGTAGCCAAAGGGTACAATGAACGCCTCGTTGATCAAGTAAGCTTCCGCCTTGGCAAAGGCTTCGTAGCGCGCCTGCAGGTTATCGGTGATGGCTTTCGCTTCCTTCACAAGGGCTTCATAGACATCAAACTTGTTGTTGCCTTCCGCGTCCGTGTCCGTGGTGAACTCGGGGAAGTTGTAGCTGCCGCCCCTGGCGAAAGGATCGGTGTAGGTTTCGGGGTCAGCGTAGTCAGGGCCCCAGTTGGCCTTAAGCAGCGCGTACTGGCCGGAGCGGCGCACGGCTGACAGGAAGCCCGTGGAGGGGCCGGCCTCGATGATGATGTCGATGAAGTCACTGCCAAGCAGCGCTTCCAGCTGCTGCTCAACTACCTGACACTCTTCAGCCCAGCTGCTGACATTGGGGTTGTAGCTGGTCAGTATCTTGATGGGGAAGGTCGCGCCGGCGGCTTCCAGTTCTTCCTTGGCCTTGGCCGCGTACTCTTTGGCCGCTTCCTCGTTGAAGGTGTCAAGGCCAAGCGCTGTGATAGCGGCCAGTTCGCCCATCTGCACATAGTCAAAGCCGTTCACGTCAACAAACTGGGGCGGGGTGACGGTATTGAAGATGATGGCCTGGGGGTTATCCGGCTCGATGGGCAGCATGGCCTTCACGCGGTCAAGCCCGTGATAGATAGCCTTGCGGAAGTTCGCGTTATTGACTGCCAGCTTCCAGTTTTCCGGCTCATAGGCCGCGTCAAACAGCGGGTTGAAGTTCAGCGCGTAGAAATAGCTGTAGAAGCCGCTCTGACGCACGGGACGTATCAGATCCGCCAGGGCGGGATCCTGCAGCCACTGCCTGGCAATGGCGGTATCGATGCTCGCCGTGTCAACTTCCCCTCGCTTGTACATCTCGGGGGAGAGGGTGGTCGCTTCCTTGTTGAAGGTGCTTTCGATCGTCTCCAGGTAAACATGCTCAGCGTCCCAGTTGAGCGGGTTCTTGCTGTAGACGCGCTTTTCCTGGGGCTTGAACTCGCTGATATAGTAAGCGCCGTTATAGAGAATGGTGTCATTGCCCGTCGCCAGGCCGAAGTCCGCGCCTTTTTCACGCAGGAAATCACCGTTGACAGGCATAAAGCAGACATAGGTGGTCATGGACAGGAAGTAGGGAACGGGGCTGGTCAGCTGGTACTGCAGGGTATAATCGTCCACTGCCTTCACGCCGACGGTATCCCACTCCGTCTTGGGGGCGGCTTCTTTGCCCGCCTCGGGGGTCGCCGTGCCGTCAAAGTACGCTTTGGCTCCGGCGATGACGGAGTACAGGATGTTCGCGGTGGCGGACGCGTTCTGCGCGTCGAGTATATAAGCCGCCGCGTCCACAAAGTCCTGCGCCTTCAGCTCAGCCACGGGTTCGGCATTGCCGTTGACCCACTGCACGCCCTTGCGCAGGTTGAAGGTCCAGGTCAGACCGTCCTCAGACACTTCCCAGCTCTCGGCCAGAGAAGGCTGTATCTGCCCCAGGTAATCGTACTCGACCAGGGTATCAATGACGTTGGCCGCGATCGCAAACTCATTGGTACTGGCAGTAATCAGGTAGTTCAGGGTGGTCGCCTCGCCGGAATACAGCATCCGGTAGGTGCTTGGTTCAGCAGCAAAGGCAGACGTCATGCCCAGCAGGAGCGCTGCGGTCAGAACCAAGGAAAGTAGCTTTTTCATTAAGGCCCTCCTTCGTTTCCATTCACAATGTAGTTTTGCGCGGCTTCCCCGCGATTGTGGACATTATACAGATAAAGATCAAATCATGCAAGTCAAGATGAGAAATTTGATCAAAAAATCATACAATTCGGCATAATCGTGCATATTATGCAGGATGCGGTCTGTAAAGATGCATATTTTGATATCCTTGAAGGCGGCCTGCCCAAAACTGCATCACCGGTATCAGCTGTACGGAGCGCGGTGGAGGCCAAAGCGCAGGGAGCCTGAGGCTTTCTTTTTCAACGCATCGGCAAGCCCCCGGAAACAGCCGGAGAAACCGTCAAAAGATAGAGAAAGTGGTCTAGGCTTTGATGATGCGCCAAGGCAGCCGGCTGTTGTGCGGCGGTTCCGCTCATTGACGCCTTGCTGCTTCGCATGATATTCTCTGCCGGATTCATCAGCGCATCAGCCGGCGTGACTACTATGACCTGTGGGGCGACATATTCAACAGCATCCCCTGGTTTGTCAGGCGTTACCGCAAATTCATGCGCAAAAAATTCGGATGAGGTCTTGAAGATGAAGTACTCTAAAGACGACCTGGCCTTCTTGAAATTCCGGCACGCCCTTCAGCGCCGCAGCGATGAGCCCATGACGGGCAAAATCTGCGTGATTTCGGGCGCGACCTCAGGCGTGGGGCTGGAGACGGCCAAGCGCCTGGCAAAGGGCTGGGCCGAACTGGTGCTGGCGAGCCGCAACGCGCAAAAAGCGCAGGCCGTGCAGGCGATGCTGCAAGAAACCTATGGAGCAAAGGTGCATCTTGTATCCGCCGATTTTGCCAGGCTTGAGGATGTCAGGAAGGCGGCGGCGCTGATCTGCGCAAGATGGGAAAGGCTGGATGTGCTCATCAACAGCGCGGGGCTGCACTGCACCAGGCGGCAGGTGACAGCGGACGGGCATGAGATGGTCTTCCAGGTCAACCACCTGGCGCCCTTCCTGCTGACTGCGCTGCTGCTGGGCCCGCTGAGCCGCGGCAGGCAGGCGCGGGTGATCCAGGTCAACTCGGAGGGCCACCGCTTCGGCGGGCTCAACCTGCAGGATCTGGATTGAAAATACGCCCCTACATCGGCCTGCGGGCCTATGGGGCGTCAAAGATCGCGCGGATCGCCGCCGCTGTATGGGAGCGGACCCTGCCGCTGTGCGGCCTATCGCCTGAGTTCCTTCAAGACGCGGTCGGCAGCCAGCTTGCCGGTGAGGATGGAAACAGGCAGGCCTGATGGGATGAAGGACCATTGCCCCGCCTGCAGGATCACGCCCAGCAGGGCGACAGCCAGCAGGGCATAATAGTGGGTATAGGCTGCAGCCACGGTAAAAACACCGAAAAGGATCCAATCCTTCGTCTTTCCCTCCAGCCAGCCAAAGTATCCGTACAGCGCGCTGCCCGTGACCAGGAAGGCAGCCCAGGTGTACATCCTGGCCTCCTGCGCCATCGAAATGGTAATGGGCATCGCCGGGGTGAGTACGGTGTAGATGAATCCGGCTCGGTCGCCCAGCGCGCGCCGGACAGGCCCGATGCCCAGCGCCGCCATCGCCAATGCCCCGATCACGGAAAACAATCGCAGAGTAAACACGGTGTTCCCGAAAACCAGCGTAAAGGCCCGAAGCGCCAGATAGTACAGCGGCGGGTGATTATCCCCGCCGGTGATATGGATGATGCTGGAAAAAGACTGCCGAACAAGCGACCCGGTATAGGCTTCATCATACCAGAGGCTCTCGTTGGTTATCCCCGTCAGCAGCAGAACAGCGCCTGCCGCCATGATGCCGCCCCATACCAGAATAAATCCGGGTCTGAGCCTTTTGAGTTCCATGTGATTGACCTCGTCGATGTTGATCCGGTGTACAGTCTCCCTATTGGTTGCGTGAAGCAAAGTCCCTGATTGGTTTTTACCACATTTTGACGTCTCTGCCAAGAGAAGAATGAATAGCCTGTCAGGGTTCCAGCCTAAGGCTTGCATATGAGAAAGTAAGGAAATGATGAAGATCGAAGAAGGCATAAGCTGCGTATCCTGCCTGACGAACAGGAGGCACTCCTTATACAGAGTGAGTTTCAGGTAATGAAATGAAACACGGGTATACTCACAGAGAAAGAATGGAGGTATTCTTGCAAATGATAAGAAAAATAATCTCGGCCATCGTCATCCTTACGCTGATTATTGCTGTTCCTGCCATTTCTCTATCGGCCAGCGGCAGCGACACTGTAACATCGGCCACAAAGCAAAAGGCAGAAAACACAGCATCACCAAATTCAAACAATACAACGGCCAACACTAAGCTTTCCGATTTTTCAGCCGATATTCCTTACACACTGGAAGAAATGCTGATCTACTCGATAAAAGATGAGTATGCCGCGCAGGCGCTGTACAACAAGGTCATCTTCAACCATGGTTCGCAAGAGCCTTTTGAACGCTTGTTTCAGGAAGAGAGCGATTTGATCGGGCAGCTGACCATGATATTGGCTTACCACGGCATTGTGCTGCCGGACATGACAGCCATTTCGGAGCAGCCTAATCCGACATCGACTCGTGAAGCAGGACTGGCAGCCATCAGGGCGGAGAAAATCGGTATAGAAATGTATATGGCGTTCCTCGCTAAAAACGATTTGCCGGATAATGTACGCGTGATGTTCCAGCAGCTGCTGAGCGCCTGCCAAAACCATCTTTATATTTTAGACGCAAAAGCTCTTGAAGAAGGCTGGATACAAGGCGTGCAGTATCAAGACGATCATGATGATCGTGACGATCGTGACGATGAGGATGATGAGGATGATGAGGATGATCGTGACGATGAGGATGATGATGACTGAAAATCGATCCTTTGATTGAACTGTACGGATTCAGGGCCGCTGTACAGATTAAGTCAAAATATGTTATTTTGCGCGCAATCAACAACGGGTACCCGGCAGGAGTGCCTGTTGGGATTGTCTGGCAGACTATTAATCTTTAGCTCCAGCAGTCACTTTACACTCTCCATGCAAAACAGCCCGATATCATACTTCAGGTTATGATATTGATGCAAAACAATAGGGAACCTGATAGAAATTCCTGCAAAACGAGGCCAGACCTTCATGAAATCTCAATTGACATCATACCGGTTCCGACGTATCATGAAATCGGCCAATATCATCGCCAAAATGAATCGGAAGGAGACTGTTTCTGTGGAAGCCGACCCATACGGTAATCAACATAAGGCGGATCAACGAGCGCTTTTGCGGACAGCTCCCGGGACATAACTTATCCTTCATGCCGGGACCTGCCTTGAAGCGCGTATGCCGCACGAAAGGCAGGTTTTTTGATGAAAAGAATATACAAGACAGTCGATCAGCACTTGATCACGTGCCCAACGCTTGAAAAGGGCTGCTGGGTGCATCTGCAAAACCCTACAAAGGAAGAAATCGACGGGCTGACAACCCGCTTCAAGCTGGACCCCACCTATCTGTCAGCCGCTCTGGACGTTGAGGAAAGAGCGCGCCTTGAGCATGATGACGACCAGACCCTCATCATCGTGGATACCCCCTTTATGGAAAAGGAAGGCAGCGGATACATCTACAGCACGCTCCCCATCGGCATCGTGCTGGTTGATGATGTCATCATCACCGTCGCGACACAGGAGACCTCGATCATCACCGATTTTACCGAGGAGCGGATACGGGGGTTCTCCACTGAAAGACGCTTCCGCTTCATCCTGCAGCTGCTCAACCGCAACGCGTCAATGTTTCTTTCCTACCTCAGGCAGGTTGACAAGGCCAGTATGACCGTGCAGAACAAACTGGAAAAATCCCTGCGCAACAAGGAACTGCTTCAAATGATGAAGCTTGAAAAATCACTGGTTTTTTTCAGCACCTCCCTGAAAGGCAATGAGGTGGTGCTGGAAAAGATGGTGCGCCTCGAATCCATCAAGCAGCTCCCCGAAGGGGGGGACCTGCTGGATGATGTCATCATCGAAAACAGGCAGGCCATGGAGATGTGCACCATCTACCGTGATATCCTCTCGGGCACAATGGATGCCTATGCCTCCATCATCAGCAACAACCTCAACATTGTCATGAAGGTGCTGACCAGCCTGACAGTGCTGCTGTCCGTCCCCGCCCTCTTTGCCTCCTTTTGGGGGATGAACGTGTCCGTCCCGTTTTCCAACTCGCCGTTTGGCTTCTATATTGTCCTGGCCATATCCGTCATCACCGCCTCCATCGCCTTTATCCTTTTGTGGCGCAAGAAGATGTTCTGACGCAGGGAAAGCAGGTTATTACTATGAAAACAATATACAAGACTGCCGATCAGCATTTGACCGAGCGCCCGACGCTTGAAGAAGGATGCTGGGTCCATCTTCAAAATCCGACGAAGGAAGAAATCGACGGGCTGACAACCCGCTTCAAGCTGGACCCCACCTATCTGTCAGCCGCTCTGGACGTTGAGGAAAAGGCACGGCTGGAACATAAAAACGGCCAGACATTGATCGTGGTGGATATGCCCTTTCTGGACAAGGAAGGCAGCGGATACATTTACAGCACGCTTCCTATCGGCATCGTGATTATTGATGATGCCATCATCACCGTCGCGACCCAGAAAACGCCGATCATCACTGATTTTATTGAGGACCGGATCCTCGATTTCTCGACTGATAACCGCAGCCGTTTCGTTCTGCAGCTGCTGTACCGCAACGCGTCAATGTTCCATTCCTGCCTCAGTCAGATTGATAAGGCCAGCATGACCGTGCGGCACAAGCTGGAGAAGTCCCTGCGCAACCAGGAACTGCTTGATATGATAAAGCTGGATACCTCGCTCATATTATTCAGCAATTCCCTGAAAGGCAATCAACTGGTATTGGAAAAGATGATGCGCCTTGAATCTGTCAAGCAGCTCCCCGAAGGGAAAGACATGCTGGAAGATGTCCTCACTGAAAACCGGCAGGCTGTAGAAATGTGCACCATATACCGCGACATCCTCTCGGGGACGATGGATGCCTACGCCTCCATCATCAACAATAATCTCAGCATCGTCATGAAGGTGCTGGCCAGCCTGACCGTGCTGCTGTCAATCCCCGTCCTCTTTGCCTCCTTCTGGGGAATGAACGTGTCCGTCCCGTTTTCCGGCTCGCCGTTTGGCTTCTATATTGTCCTGGCCATGTCCGTCATCACCGCCTCTATCGCCTTTATCCTTTTGTGGCGCAAGAAGATGTTCTGATCCCCGGGCAGTCCCCTGACCCGTAACACAACGGCTGCCAACAGATGAAAAGGAGTCTAAAAAACTGTTGACTTTTTATAGGAGGTTTCACGCAAAAACACGCCGCTGTAGGCGTGTTTTTGCGTACCATTTGTCATGATCGGGTGCTTCTTCACTATGCGGGTAAATCAACATCCAGCGGGACCTCCTGATACAGTTCCAGCATGGTCTCGGCCAGCGTGTCCGAGCGCAGCCAGGCTTCGCACAGCTCCGGGCTGCTCAGCAGCAGCGGCATGCGGTCGTGATAGGGCGATATGAAGGCATCGGCCTGCCTGGTGATGATGACAAACTCCCCGTCCGCATCGCCTGCGGGGCGGTAGAGCGCCGCCATCCTGAGCATGCCGCCATCTCTGGCCGTAAAACGGCGGCCCTTCTTATCGGGGGAAGGCTCGTGAAACGCCGAGGCCGGCACGATACAGCGCAGGCCCTTCTTCATGGAGGATGAAAAGGTGGGCTTCTCCAGAACCGTTTCCGCCCGCGCGTTGATGAGCCGCTTATTGTCATAGGGATTCTTGTAGCTGAAGGTCATGATGGCCATGCCGCCCGGCGCGATGACAGCCGCGGGGAGCGTCGGCACGATCAGCCCCGCGGGCACATCGCGGTCGGGATACTTCTCCTGCAGCTTGCGCAGCGCATCGACCGCCTCAGCCCACTCTGCGTCTGATATTGTCCAAAATCTGCCGCACATCTCTTATCACCTCTTTTTAACAATATATCACGCGCGCACTTCGGTAAACCAGCGCCCGTCAACAAAATACAGTTCCCGCTGGTACTGCCCGATCCTCACCAGGTAGCGGATGCCGGCGCCTCCCGCCTTGCGCGCGGCTGCCGGGCGCGCGTCGATCACGCGGTCGATATCCCACTCGCGCCCGTCCTCCCAGCGGATCCTCGTCGGCCTGACCATCCCCTGGGCATCGGTATAGGTATATACGCCCACATACGCGCGGTCCGCCAGGGGTACTGGGATAGCTTGCTGATACGCGGTCATGGCCTGCTCCTTCCTTCTTGTTTACAAGTCTTTACTGGCCCACATAGAAGGGAACGGGGTGGATGGTGTTGTTGGTGTAGGGGTCAAGGACAGAGAACAGCGGGTGCGCGAGCACATTGCCCCGGATGACGGCTTTGCTGCCGAAGCGCCCCTTGATCACGTCAACGGTCTCATCCAGCCGCAGCTGCCGGTCGCGCCGGGCGGCAACGCCAAACAGGTCCAGCTGCAGGGGCTTACCGGCGTCAGCCAGGCTGCTGACGGAGACGCCGATGGACCGCAGGGGGAGCATCCGCGCGTAATCGCGCTGCGCGAAAAGCCGCATGGCCGTCCCAGTGATCTCCCCCGCAAGTGAGGTGTGATGGCCGATGGTCAGCTGGCAGCCCCGGACGCGCAGCTCGGTATCGCGTACATGGATGGATACGCAGCGCCCGGCCATGCCGGCCTCGCGCAGCCGCATGGCCACGGATTCGGCCAGCTGGCCGAAGACGCATTTGACATCATCCACCGATACCATATCGGCAGGCGTGGTCATGCTGTTGCCGACTGACAGGATATCGCGCGTGGTGGTGATGGGCATGACAGGCGTATTATCCAGGCCATTGGCGTGCGCGACATGCGCCGCGCCCAGCTTGCCCAGGCAGCTCTCCAGCATGCCGGGCGGCGAATTGGCGATATCGCCGATCGTGCATATATTCAGGTCCTTGAGCCTGCGGAAGGATTTGGGGCCGACAAACAGCAGGTCGCTTGAGGGCAGCGGCCAGACGATCTCCTTGTAATTGGCCTTGCTGATGACCGTGGTGGCATCAGGCTTTTTATAGTCGCTTCCCAATTTCGCGAATATCTTGTTGTAGCTCACGCCGGCGGACAGGGTGATGCCCAGCTCCTCCCGCGCCCGGCGGCGCAGCAGGGCGGCCAGCTCACAGCCATCCCCCAGGGTGATGCCGGGGTTGGTGATCTCCATCCAGGCCTCGTCCAGGCCGTAGGATTCAACCAGGGGCGTGTACTCCATCATCATGCCCCGCAGCCGGTCGGAAAAGCGCTTGTACCGGTCAAAATCGGGCTGGATCACGATCAGTTTCGGGCAGAACTGCTTTGCCTGGAATATCGGCATGCCGGTCTTGACGCCCCTTTTCTTCGCTTCGGTCGAGCTGGCCAGGATAATGCCGTGCCGCATGTCAGCATCGCCGCCGACCGACAGGGGCAGGCCGCGCAGGTGCGGCGCGTAGGCAAGCTCCACTGAGGCGTAGAAGCTGTTGGCGTCCAGATGCAAAACAACGCGGCCCATATCCCTCTCCTCCCTTAATAAGAACTTACGTTCGCATTATAACCCCTCCTCTACGCGCTGACAAGCCGCTACATATAGCGTAGGGAGGATGAACGGGACACAAAAAATCCCGAGGAAATTGACGGGTATATTTAATCAGGGACCCTTTCTCCCTGCCCGACGCGCTGATGGAGCGCCCGCTATTTGAGCATTTTCCTGACAGGCCCATATGAAAAGGAGTCATGGACCATGACAATACTTAATAAACGAATCGCTAACTGCCTGCTCGCCGCCCTATGCGCGGCGGCAATCCTTCCCCTCCGCGCCGCCGGCCAGGCGCTTCCGCCTGTGGAAGGGAGAAGGGCGAATACCGCCTATGCGCCTGCCTTTGCCGGCCAGACGCGCGCGCCCGGCATCGAGACCCAAACACCCTATGAGACAGAGCTTGTGGCGGAGGGGCTGCGAAATCCCTGGGGCCTGGCAGCCCTGCCGGATGGGCGCATCTTGATCACGCAGAAATCGGGGTCCCTGCGCATCGTCTCGCCGGACGGGCAGATCAGCGGCGCGCCCATCGGCCCCGGCGATACGGCGCGGGAGGGCATGGAGCAGCCCATCTACTACTGGGATCCCGTGATCGCTCCCTCCGGCATGGCTTTCTATCACGCGGCCGCCATACCGGAATGGCAGGGCAACCTGTTCATTGGCGCATTGGCCGGTCAGCACATCAGCCGCCTTGTTCTGGAGGATGGCCGGGTGCTGTATGAGGAGCGCCTGCTTTCACAAGAGTCGCAGCGCTTCCGTGATATCCTGGCCCACCCCGACGGCTCCCTGTACGCCGTCACCGATGGGGGCAGGCTCTACCGCGTGGGGCCGGTCCGGTAATACGCAAACAATTAGAGCGCCCTGCCTGCCGGCAGGGCGCTCTCTCATCGATACCCGATATAAATCCTCATGGTTTGCGCGCATGAGCTCGTATCATGTCATCTTGACCGCCGCGGCCACGTGAAGCAGACTGTCCCCCTCCAGCGCGTAGCGCATCGCGTCCAGCAAGTGATCCTGGCCGCAAGGAATGGGGAGGTTGCTGCCATCGGCGCCCTTGCGCCAGCGGTAGCTCTCCAGCTCTTCCATCACGTTCACGCAGCTGTGATCCACGATGATCTCCATCCCCTGCAAAAAGCGCAGGCCATGCCGCAGGCTGTCCGGCCCTTTGCGGGCCGGGATGGCCGCGATGCCGCGGCGGCGCAGCTCGGCGATGCTCTTGGGCTCCGCGCTGTCGCACACAATGGGATGTCCGCCGCAAAAGTCCTGAAGCCTGCGGGCCAGCGCCTCATTGCTCAGGCCCTTCTCCCGCAGCTCCCCCAGCACGTAGATCCTGCCCCGCCCGATATCCGCGTGCAGGCGGATGGCCGCCGCCGGGTCTGCCGCATAGCCGAAATCGAGGCCATGGCGCAGGCGGTCGGCGCTCTTCTTCAGTTCGCTCAGGTCTTCCGCGTGCCAGTTTGGCAGCACCGCCCCCGCCTGCTCGCCCCACTCCCCCAGCGTATAAACCCTGCGGAAGTATTCATCCCGCTCATTTTCATAGTTGCGCCGGTCGTCCTCCGTTAAAAAGCGGTTATCCCGGTAGGTGGTCCTGAGAATCAGCAGATCATCCTCCACCAGCTCCCGCTGCCCCTCCTGCCAGCCCGTGAAGAAATTGCGGTAGATCCAATGCCCGCGGCTGACGGGGTTAAAGCTCATCGTCAGGCGCTTCTTATGGGGGCTGTGCCCGCGCAGCCGCTTTTCCAGCTGCTTCATATCCTCATACCGGCACTCGGTCGCCTCCTCCATCCAGATATCGGTCAGGGCGCCTCTTTGCGGCGTGAGCGACTTGATCTTCTCCGTATCTTCCAGCCCCAAAAAGAGGATCTGCGCCCCGTTATCCCGGCAGGTCAGCGACAGATCGCTGCGGCTGAGCGAAAAGTGATCGGCGATGCCCAGGCGAAGAGCGGCCTTCTGAACCTCATTGAAGCAGCTGTGCCGCAGCGTGCGTGCCACCTGCCGCACGATCAGGGTATTGCGGCCCGTCAGCGCGTCCAGCGCCGCACGCCCGGCCAGAAATACGCTTTTGCCCGAGCCCGCGCCGCCGAAATAGATCTGCCGGAACTGCCCGGCGCTCAGACAGGGCCTGTAGCACTGGTTGAAAGCCCCGGGCGGGATGATAATACGCCTCTCTCCGCTCAAACGTCCTCCTGAAGGTTTAACACCCAATCACCCGCCGGCGCCTGCACGGGTTCCGGCTCGGGCGCCGCCATGGTGATTACCTTCATCAGATCGCCTGTGCTCATGTCCCCGCCATCCAGCCTTTCCTTCAGCTGCCTGACGGCCTCCGCCCGCAGGGTCTCAAACCCGCTCGCCCCCGCGGTCCGCCGGGACCGCTTTTTTGTCTGTTTCGCTTTTACTTCCCCATTCTCCATGGCCTTCCTCCTTCAAATAATAAACCTATTCAAAGCTACCAAGAATTTCCCGCTTTGGCTACTGACATGGGCTGACATGTTTTACTTGTGCGGCCTGATGTTGCGTGGTACAATTTCCGTTAAGAAGGAAATTATGATATCTTTCCTTCGGGACGGAAATTATCAGGCAAGCACACTGAGCATCAATTTCCGTTATAACAGAAATTCTAATTAATTTCCTCCCTGACAGAAATCCATCAAATGAAGGAGGCGGTTCTTTGTCCATATACCTGGCCCTGATCGGTGACCTGAAAAAATCCCGGAACATCACTCATCGGGCGGACGCCCAGCAGGAAATCAAGCAGGCGCTGGAGGATATCAGCGCCGCCTACCCCCGGCTGTTTGCCTCCCGCCTGACCCTCACCCTTGGCGATGAGTTCCAGGCCCTGCTCTACCCTCAGGAGGAGGGCTGGACGCGCATGCTGGATGATTTGGAAACGCGCCTGATCAGCTATCCCTTCCGCGTGGGGCTGGGGCTGGGCGGCATCAGCACAGCCATCGACAGCCGCGTCAGCATCGGAGCGGACGGCGAGGCCTTCTGGCATGCCAGGGACGCCATCAGCTATGTACACGCCAATGACGCGGGGGGCAAGGTGAACACGCGCCTCATCGGCCTGAATGACGGCTGGGATGACACGTTCAACAGCCTGCTTGAAGCGGCGGACACCATCAAGTTCGGCTGGACAGCCCTGCAGGATGAAACCTTCCGCGGCATGATCCGGCGGAGCATCTATTCGGACAGTTTTGAGCAGAAAGCCTTCGCCCAGGCCATCGGTATATCGGAAAGCAGCCTCACCAAGCGCTTATACGCGGGCAACATCAAGTTTTACATCAGGCTGCGAAAAACGGTTGAAAGCGGCGTCAGGAGGCTGCAGCATGAAGCTCAGTGATATAGCCATCCTTTTCCTAATCATTCACGTTGTTGCCGACTTCTATCTGCTATCTATCGGGCTTGGGGCAGAAAAGGAAAGCAAAGACAAGGCACTTGCATGGCATACAGTCGTCTATGCCGCCGTCATGCTGCTAAGCGCTCTGGCGCTGGCGCTGATCCAAGGTGACCCGCGGATGATGTGGGCCGGCCTTACCCTGTCCTCGCTGCACGCAGCGGCCGATCTATTGAAGTACATCATATCCAAAACAAAGCGCATGGAAAATCCGAACGCTCAGGCATGGCTGTATTTATCCGATCAGCTGCTTCTTATTCTCTGTGCCGTATTCATCACAAACCGCTTCACAACAGCCCTGCCCATCCCGGGCCTCACCCTGCGATGGATCCTGCTGCTCAGCCTGATCCACAAACCGGCCAATGTCAGCTTTAAGAAAATGCTCTCCAAATACGAGGCATCCGGGGACGCGGTCAGGCCGGACACCCTCCCTGGAGCGGGAGCCGTCATCGGCAGCCTGGAGCGGGTGCTCTGCGCCATCTTCATCGGCCTGGGCCAGTATGCCTCCATCGGCTTGATATACACAGCAAAATCGATCGCTCGCTTCAAAAAGATAGAAGAAAATCCGAAATTCGCGGAATATTACCTGATCGGCACGCTGTATAGTATACTGTTTGTTGTCGCGTGCTATCTGCTGGTCGTGAAGACGCTGTAAGAGCGGCAAACGGCCGCCGCGCGGCCGCGAAGCGATGGCAAAGTGCCGGCTGGCGCCGGCGCGAAACGGCGGTCCGAAACCCCTTCGCGTCTGCAAGGCAGACACTTTGCGCGGCCGCAGGCTGCATTTTCGCAACCGCTTCGCCCAAACCAATGTAAAAGGAGCAAACAATGAGCTTAGCCGATACCATTTTCATCGATACTTGCCGCCGCATCCTCAAAGAGGGCGTGTGGGATACGGACCAGGCTGTCCGCCCCCGTTGGGAGGACGGCAGCCCGGCCCATACCGTCAAGCTGTTCGGGCTGGTCAACCGCTATGACCTGTCAAAGGAGTTTCCCATCCTGACCATCCGCAGAACTTACCTCAAAAGCGCTGTGGATGAGCTGCTGTGGATCTGGCAGAAGAAATCCAATAACGTCAACCAGCTGAACAGCCGCATATGGGACCAGTGGGCGGATGAGTCCGGCAGCATCGGCCGCGCCTACGGCTATCAGCTGGGCGTGAAGCATAAGTACAAGGAGGGCGAGTTCGACCAGGTCGACCGCATCCTCTATGACCTGAAAAACAACCCGGCTTCCCGCCGCATCATGAGCAATATCTATGTCCATCAGGATTTGAGCGAGATGGCGCTGTATCCCTGCGCCTGGAGCATGACCTTCAACGTGTCAGGCAAGACCCTCAACGCCATCTTAAACCAGCGCTCGCAGGATATGCTGGCGGCCAACAACTGGAATGTCGCCCAGTACGCGGTGCTGGTCCACCTCTTTGCGCAGGTGAGCGGCCTCCAACCGGGCGAACTGGTGCATGTGATTGCCGACGCGCACATCTATGACCGCCACATCCCCCTGGTGGAGCAGATCATTGGCAATGAGCCTTACGCGGCCCCCGCGCTGCGCGTCAACCCGGACATCACCGATTTTTACGCCTTCACGCCGGATGACATCACCCTCGATGATTACCGCTTCCACAAACTGGAAGGCCGCATCCCCATCGCGGAGTAAGGAGAGCCTCAGATGCAGACAATCGTCGCCGTCGATCAAAACTTCGCCATCGGGTACCGGGGCGGCATGCTCTTTCACCTGCCGGAGGATCTGAAGTACTTTGCCCGCATGACGCGCGGCAAGACGCTGGTGATGGGCCGCGCTACCCTGGAATCCTTCCCGGGCGGCAAACCCCTGCCCGGCAGGCCTCATATCGTGCTCAGCCGGGACAAGAACTTTGCGGTGCCCGGCGCCTCTGTGGTACACTCACTGCATGAACTGCGGGAGGCCATCGCCCCCTATGCGCCCGATCAGGTCTTCCTGGTCGGCGGCGGGCAGCTGTACAGCCTGCTGATCGACTGCTGCGACACCGCCTATGTCACCCGCGTGCGGGCAGAGGCGGAGGAAGCTGACTGCCGCTTTCCCAACCTGGATGAGCGCCCCGGCTGGCGCCTGGCGGAAGAGTCCGAGCCGATCGAGGATAACGGCATGGTGTATACCCATTGCCGCTATGAGAACTCAAGCGTGCTGCCCATAGAATCCACCGATCAACATATATAAGGAGGAGGATACTGCCATGTCAGACATCATTGAATTCAGGTATGATACCCAGCTGCTGATCGAGGGCGCCGGCCTTGACGAGGAGGCCATATTCGACCACATCCAAAACAACATCGCCGGCGACAGCCTGCTGGCTGTAGGCGACGACGAACTGATCAAAGTGCACTACCACACCAACGAGCCCTGGCAGGTGCTTGAGTACTGCGCGGGCCTGGGCGATATCTATGATATTGTGGTGGAGAACATGCAGCGCCAGTCAGACGGACTGGATGGCTGACACAGCCGGGCAGCGGATGGATCCGTCCCGGACCCCCGGCGCGCGGCGCGCCGAAGAGATAATGGAGGTGCCGTTATGAGCAAAATGCCTGTTCTGTTCGTCGGGCACGGTTCGCCCATGAATGCCATTGAGAATAATGAGTTTACACAAAGCTGGGAAGCGCTGGGTCAAAGCCTGCCCCGCCCAGCCTGCATCGTCTCTGTTTCCGCTCACTGGTATACGCAGGGCACACGGGTGATGGACGCCAAAAACCCCAGGACGATCTATGACATGTACGGCTTTCCCGATGCCCTGTACCGCGTTGTCTACGCGGCGGCAGGCGCGCCCGATACTGCCCGCCGCGCGGCGGCGCTGCTGACCCCTCCGGCTGAGACAGACAACAGCTGGGGCATCGATCACGGCACCTGGTCGGTGCTGTGCCGCATGTACCCCAAGGCGGATATTCCCGTCTTTCAGCTGAGCGTCAACGCCCGCGCCTCCATGGAGGAACACGAGGCCATCGGCCGCTCCCTCCGCGCCCTGCGCGATGAAGGCGCCCTGATCATGGGCAGCGGCAACGTGGTGCACAACCTGGCCCGCGTGGACTGGCACATGCCCGGCGGCTTCCAGTGGGCGGGTGAGTTTGACGGCTTCATCAAGCGCGCCATCCTGGAAGGCCGGCGGGATGATGTGCAGCATTATGAGCGGGCAGGCAAAGCCGCCTCCCTGGCCTTCACCATGCCCGATCATTACGCCCCGCTGCTCTATGCCCTGGGCGCGTCCGATGAGCATGACAGCATCCGGGTGTTCAACGAAGCCTGCTTGCTGGGCAGCCTGTCTATGACCAGCTATCTCTTCGGATAAAGGAAGGGCGCTTCCCATCCGGCATACAATATGAATGCAAATGAAAAGACGGCCGGCAAGCCGTCTTTTCATTTGCATTCGCCGCAGGAATTACTTGAAGAAATACCTCTTCCGCACGCCTTCCAGCGCCTGGCCGTGCCGGGCCTCATCCTTGCACATATCGTGCAGGGCGCTGTAGATCTCGTTATAGCCAAGCTCTTTGGCCAGGAGCGCCAGGGCCTGCTTTTCCTTGCAGGCGTTCAGCTCGATCTCGACACGGTTTTTCACGTTCTTTTCGACATCGTCCACCAGCTGCTCACCCAGGATTTCAGCAAGCCTGGCCGCGTGGCCGACTTCCTCCATCGCCATGCGCTGGAAAGAATTGGCAATCTCGGGATAGCCCTGCCCATCCGCCTGGCGGGCCATGGCCATATAAGCCCCCGCTTCGATGCATTCCTTCTCATACTGCTTGCGCAGCCCGGCTACCACGCGCTCATCCATGCCCTGCGCCACGCCCAGAGTGTGCACATCGGTCCATTGAGGGGTCTCCTCCAGCCTTTCAAACTTATCCTTGCCCACCTTGCAAACAGGGCAGAATTCCGGCGGTTCATTCCCCTCGTAGACATACCCGCACACCTTACAGATCCATTTCATTCACCGCGCCTCCTTATGCTGTCGACTGGATATTACCCGCCCTCCCGCGGACATAAACGCCCCGATAAGGGTCCCTCAGGGCAATTTGTTATGAAATGAGCATATACCGGCCTATCCTCTCCCAAGAAGATTTTAAGTTAAAAAAATATTTTTTCATTTTTACGCAACATTTTGCCTTTCTCGTGCGTCATATATGATGAGAGGTGATAAACATGACAAAACTTCTAACTCAGGTTACCCGGGAGAACCGAAATCAAACTGTGATTGCCTACAGCGAAGAAGAACGTAAAGTCTATGTAGACGGCCGGCCCTGCCCCTTGACCTCACAGGAGTTCCGCCTGCTGATCGCGCTTGCGGCCGATGCCGGCAGCGTGCTCAGCCGCGATTGGCTGCTATGCGCCGCCTGGGATTATATAGCGCCGGGCAAAAGCCGCACGGTGGATGTCCATGTTCAGCGCCTGCGCCGGAAGATGGGCGGCGAGCTGTTTGAGACCGTGCATGGAAAGGGCTACAAGCTGCGTGCCATCCCCTTATCCATCTGATAATGTATCATGAAGTAAAAGACGAAAGCGGCAGGCGGATGATGATTTAGCCTGCTGAGCGCCCGCCTTCAAATCCGCTGCCTGATCCGGTTTCCGGCAGCGGATTTTTGTATTCAAAGTAAAAGCACAATGCTTATGAAGCTCCTTGAAGACAAAAAGCACTGCCGCGCCCTGAGGGCGCGGCAGCATAAACACCTATTCTGTTGTCGGGCGTTGTCGGTTGCGGCTGCCAATCTTCCGATGTCTATCTTCAAGATATCTTTCCGATATCATCATCAGAGATCGCCGGGTTGCGCGATGATCAGGTCCGTGGTTTCCATTCCGGTCAGGTTCCAATCCAATCCAGTGTGGGTTCCGCCTTGCGCAGCCCGGCACCGAGTCCTTGGGTTACCTTGGTGTATCCAGAAAAGTCCGTTGAGATCCATGAAACATCGTCAAGTACCTGCGGAAGATTCCCTCAGCTAACCGATGACCCAGACCCTTCTTGCTTCCTTTGCACCCCCGCGTTAATCATCCTCAATGGGATGGACCTTGGGGTGTTCCCGTCAAAGCCTCACAGCTCCACTGTGAACGGCTGATCGGAGGATACTGTGACCCTTAAAAAGTTCTTACCTGGCGGGGGCGCAGTGAGCAGATGGGTTCCGATAAGGTTTCAGTATTCAGCAAACCGCCCTCCTTTGAACCGTGTACTTGATCTTTCTCTGGTTCGTCTGTATCATAGCACCGTCTTTCATATTTGTCAACACCCTTGGCGTATCTGGTTCAAGTTTTTCCTCTGAATATGTTTCTTTGCAGGATTTTATACCATTTCCTGCAAATTTGCGGGCATTGGAGACCGCGCTTCCACCCATCCCCCGCTCAGCGGATGGCAGAAACCCAGCCGGAAGGAGTGCAGCGCGAAGCGCCCCGGCAGCCGCTCATCCTCCTGCCCATAGAGAAAATCACCCACTACCGGGCAGCCCAGCGCGGCCAGATGAACCCTGATCTGATGGGTACGGCCTGTATGCAATTTCAGGCGCAGCAGGCTGCGCCTTTCCCCCGCCTTCAGCACCTCATACTCCGTAAAGGCAGGCCTGCCCGCCGCGTCGATCACCCGCTTGATGCCCGGCCCGTGGCCAATCGGCAGATCGATAACGCCCTTTTCTTCTCCCGGCCTGCCATCCACAACGGCCAGGTATTCCCTGATAAATCCATCGGTATGCAGCATCCTTTGCATGCGCTGCTGGATATGGGCGTTTTTAGCCGCCATCATCAGCCCGCTGGTGCCCTTATCCAGGCGGTTCACAGGGCGGTAGATAAAGTCCTCCGGACAATCCAGGTAGGAAAAAACACGGTTCTCCAGCGTTTCGCCGCCCTGCCGGGAGGCAACCGAGGGCAAAGGCGCCGGTTTATCGATGATCAGGATATCCGGATCCTCCCACACCACATTCAGCGCCTCGCTGCCCGGGCCGACACTTGGGCCCGCGTCCCCGGGAAAGCAAAGCCGCAGGCATTCCCCTGCCCGCAATATATAGTCTGTATGGCGGGGGATGCCGTCCACCAGGATATTGTCTGAAAACTTCATCCGCTTCAACTGCCCGTAAGATACCTTCATCACCCCCAGCGCCACACTTTTCACGCTGCGGCCTGCCAGCCCGGATGAGATCATCACGCTCAATTCATGCATAGTGGCATCATAAGGACTGCCGCGTCAGCAGTCAAGCGGATTCAGCCTGTCCGCCGCAAAGCAAGCGCTTTGATTCTCCGCTGTTTTATGCTATTCTTTACAGGCAATCATGACCGCCGCGCTGGGAGGGATGGCTATGTCGCAAGGGAGCCCTCAGGATGCCGTTTCCATTCTTCGCCCCTGGCTTGGGGGTGATTTTGTAGAGCGTCAGGAGCGGCTGCTGGAGCGCGTCAGCATCAAGCTCGCGCACTTTCATCCCCAGCGGGATACTCTGCAGTACAGGGCACAGGAACTGGACAGCCTGCTGTTCATGGCCGTGCGGGAGGACACCAAGGGCCGCATGACCCTGAAGCTCGATAACGGCCAGTATATGCGCATCCGGGTGGAAGATTTCGCCATCATGGCCGACGAACTGCTCTATGTGCTGCTTCACGCCCTGCCCAGAAGCGAGGAAAACTTCCGCCTGATCCGCGATTATTCCATGCGGCAGGGGTCGCTGTCGGCGCTGCGGGCGCTGTACTGCGATTTTCTGCTCTTTCAGACAGAGGAAGAATTGCGCATATTAAAGCGCGTGATCACCACCTGCCACCCGCCTTTCCGCTGGCGCGGCTGGCTTGAAGCATAGGAGAAACATGACAAAGATCATCGCCATCGCCAATCAGAAGGGCGGCGTGGGCAAGACCACCACGGCCGTCAACCTGGCCGCCTGCCTGGCCGAGAGCGGGCAAAACACACTGCTGATCGATATGGATCCGCAGGGCAACGCCACCAGCGGCCTGGGCCAGAAGGCCGGCAGCGTCACCGTCTATGAGGTGCTGGCGGGCAGCGCCGGCTTTACAAACGCCGTGTGCGATACCGGCGTGAAGAACCTTTCCCTCCTTCCGGGCGATATCCGCATGGCCGCGGCGGAGGTGGAACTCGTCGGCCAGGAAGAGCGCGAGTATCAATTGAAGCGCGCGCTGGAAGGGCAGCTTGCCCCCTACCGCTTTGCCATCATCGACTGTCCCCCCTCGCTGGGCCTGCTTACCATCAACGCCCTGACGGCGGCTGACAGCGTGCTGGTGCCCATCCAGGCGGAATACTACGCCCTGGAGGGTGTGAGTTCGCTGATGAGCACCGTCAGCCGCATCCAGCGCTCGGTCAACCATGCGCTCAGCGTGGAGGGCGTGGTACTCACGATGTATGACGGGCGCACCAACCTGTCGCTGCAGGTGGCGGCGCAGGTGAAGAAGTACTTCAAGGGCAGCGTGTTTTCAACGCTGATCCCGCGTAATGTGCGCCTGGGCGAAGCGCCCAGCCACGGCGCGCCCATCCATGTCTACGACCCCAGGAGCGCCGGGGCCGACGCCTACCGCGCCCTGGCGCAGGAATTGATCAGACGCAACGCATGAACATAACGAGGGAACGATGAAGAAGAACGCTCTGGGCCGGGGCCTCGATGCCCTGATGCCCCAAGTAGACGAACAGATCGCCGGGCAGGATGTGGACATCAATCTGCTGGACATCAACCCCGGCCAGCCCCGCAAGGCCTTTGACAAGGAGGCGCTGGAGCAGCTGGCGGACAGCATCCGGGAGGTTGGGCTTTTGCAGCCCATCCTGGTGCAGCGCATGGATGGACGCTACCGCATCATCGCCGGCGAGCGGCGCTACCGCGCCTGCCGGCTGGCGGGCTTGAAGCGCGTGCCCATTGTGGAGCGGGAGATGTCAACCGAGGAAGGCATGCTGGCCGCCCTCATCGAGAACCTGCAGCGCGAGGATCTGAACCCCATTGAGGAGGCCGCCGCCATCCGTCAGCTGATGGACACGGCGAACCTGACACAGGAAGAAGCGGCCAGGCGGCTTGGAAAGTCCCGCCCCGCCGTCGCCAACACCCTGCGCCTGCTCTCCCTGCCCGCCGGGCTTCAAAAAATGGTGATCGAAGGCCGGTTAAGCGAGGGCCATGCCAGAGTGCTGGCCGGCGTGAAGAGCCAGACCCTGCAGGAGCAGCTGGCTGAGCGCGCCGCCCTGGAGGCGCTCAGCGTACGTGCTTTCGAAGCGCTATGCAAAAAGGCTCAGGAGGAAGCGCCCGAAAAACCCGTTCCCAAGCGTCTGGCGCCGGAGCTTGATGACTTTGCCCGCAGGCTGCAGCGGCTCACAGGCGTGCGCGCCAGCATCAAGGGCGACCTTCACAGGGGTCGCTTAACGCTCAGCTATCAAACCGCTGAGGAGCTGGACAGCCTGTATCGCGCGCTTGAGCAGGTGCTTCCTTGAGGCAGGGGCAGCAAATGCGGGGCAACCTGCTGCTGCTGCTGGCTTCCCTCATCTGGGGCACCGCTTTTGTAGCTCAAAGCGTGGGCATGGAGCACATCGGCCCATTCACCTTCATGGCCGCGCGGTCCCTTATCGGCTCGCTGTCGCTTGTTCCGGTGATCCTGCTGCAAAGCGCCCGAAAAAAGCGCCTGGGCCAGCCTGTGAAGATGAGCGCAGAAAGCCGGCGCAGCCTGCTGCGCGGCGGGATCCTCTGCGGGCTGCTGCTGACAGTCGCCGCCAACCTGCAGCAGGCGGCGCTGCTCTATACCACGACCGGCAAGGCCGGTTTTTTGACGGCGCTGTATATCCTGCTGGTACCCATCGCGGGGCTTTTCATGGGCAGGCGGGTGCTGCCAGCCGTATGGCTGGCCATCGCGGTCGCCGCCATCGGCCTGTACCTGTTAAGCGTCCAGAGCAGCCTCACCATCGATCCGGCTGATCTGCTGCTGATCGCCTGCGCCTTCGTGTTCACCGGGCATATCCTGGCGGTGGATCATTACTCGCCCAAGGTATCGGGCGTGGCGCTCAGCTGCCTTCAATTTCTGGTCGCGGGCCTGCTCAGCAGCGTTATGATGTTCCTGTTTGAATCCCCCAGCCTGCCGGCCCTGCTGGCATCGGCGCTGCCGCTGCTATATGTTGGCGTGCTGTCCAGCGGCGTCGCCTACACCCTGCAGATCATGGGCCAGCGCCTCACCACGCCCGCGGTGGCCAGCCTGATCATGAGCGCCGAAGCCATCTTTGCCCTGGTCGGCGGCATGCTGATCCTGGGTGAGCGCATGACGGAACGCGAAGCCCTGGGCAGCGCGCTGATGTTCATCGCCATCATCGGGGCCCAGCTGGCGCAGATCCCGAAAAAGGAGAAGAAAATTGAAACTGTTTGAATCATTTGCCCTTAAAAACATGACCCTCAAAAACCGCCTGGTCATGCCGCCCATGTGCATGTATTCGGCAGAGCCCGGCACAGGCCTGGTAAACGATTTCCACCTGGCGCACTACACAGCCCGCGCCATCGGCGGGGTTGGCCTGCTCATCGTGGAAGCCACGGGCGTTACGCCCGAAGGCCGCATCACCGACCAATGCCTGGGACTGTGGGATGACGCCCAGATCGAGGGCATGAAGCGCCTGACGGACATGGCGCACAGCCAGGGGGCCAAAATTGCCCTGCAGATCAACCACGCGGGCCGCAAATCCCAGACCGCCGTGTTCCCCCACCTGGCCCCCAGCGCCGTCCCTTATAATGAACACCCGGCCGACTACGAAGAGATGACCCCGGCGCAGATCGACGAGGTCATAGAAGCCTTCGCGCGGGCCGCCGGACGGGCGAACGAGGCGGGCTTTGACGGCCTGGAGCTTCACGGCGCGCACGGCTATCTGATCCATCAGTTTTTAAGCCCCCTCTCCAACCGGCGCCGGGATGCCTACGGCCAGGATACATCCCTGTTCCTGCGCCGGGTGGCGGACGCGGTGTCCGCGCGGTGGCCTAAAGAAAAGCCCCTGTGGATCCGTATCTCCGCGACAGATTGGCTCCGGGGCAGCGTGGCAGTCTCCGATTGGGTAAACTGGCTGAACGCGCTCAAGGGCAAGATCGACATGGTGCATGTCTCCAGCGGCGGGCTGCAGAAGGCCGATGTGCACGTCTATCCCGGCTACATGCTTCCCCTGGCTGAGGAGATCAGGCGCGGCACAGGCCTGCCCGCCATCGGCGTCGGCTTCATGGACGAGGATCAGCTGATTATGAATGCCCTGGAGGAAGGCCGCTGCGACCTGATCGCCCTGGGCCGCGAGCTGCTGAGAAACCCGAATAAGTTCAACGACCTGGCCATGCGTTTTGGCAGGGAGGATCTGTTGACCAAGGCCTACAGAAGAGGATATAAAGAGAAATTGTGAACCCTGATGGGTTTTCAGAATGCCGAACCCGGAGACCATGCCTTTTAATGCCTTGCCCGATATCCTCGGGCGAGGCAGTTTAGAACCGGGGCCGGGGGCAATCGATCATCGTGTGAAGGGGGCTGTATCCTTGAGCAAAAAAGCAACCGCTATCCTCTACGCCGTTCTCGCGGCTGTGCTGTACGCGCTCAACATGCCCTTTTCAAAACTGCTGCTAAAGGAAGTAGGGCCGGCTTCCATGGCGTCGCTCCTCTATTTCGGGGCGGGCATCGGGATCGGGCTGATCTATCTGCTGGGCGGGAGCAGCCGGCATGCCGGGTATGAAAAGCTTGGACGCAAAGATATACCGTCCACTATTGGCATGATCGCGCTGGATATCATAGCGCCCATTCTGCTGATGGTCGGCCTGACAAGCGCGACCGCGGCCAATGCCTCCCTGCTGAATAACTTTGAGATCGTCGCCACATCGCTGATCGCGCTGATCGTGTTCAAGGAGGCAGTCTCGGCGCGCCTGTGGATAGCGATCGCGCTGATCACCCTGTCCAGCATGCTGCTGTCGGTTGAGGATCTGTCGAGCTTTCAGTTTTCCTATGGCTCCTTGTTTATCCTGGCGGCGGCCGTATGCTGGGGCTTTGAAAATAACCTGACCAGGAAGCTTTCCTCAAAAAACACCTACCAGATCGTCACCCTCAAGGGCATCTTTTCCGGGCTTGGTTCGGCCATCGTCGCGCTGATCCGCGCGGAGCGGTTCCCCCAAGCGCGGTTCGCGCTGGTCACTCTGATGCTCGGCTTCGTAGCCTACGGCCTGAGCATTTTTTTGTATGTCAGGGCGCAGAAGGACCTTGGCGCGGCGAAGACCAGCGCCTATTACGCCATCGCGCCTTTTATTGGGGCCCTCTTGTCCTTGGTCATTATCGGCGAGGCGATCAGCCGCCTGTATGTCCTGGCACTCCTGATCATGCTGGCAGGCTCCGCCATATCCGTCCTTGATACCATCGTGATCCGGCACAGTCACCCGCATGAGCACATGGCCACGGGTACAGGCGACGGGCACGAACACAGCCATCCATTCACCCATGCCCACCCGCACACCCATCTGAGGGCACACAGGCGGCACGCGCACCGGCACAAGCGTTCCTGAACACATTCATCCGGGCGCAGGTCCAATGGCCGCGCTTTTTATCCACAAAAAAGGTTGATGCCCAAAGCCATGGCATCAGCCTTTGATATGGGGTGCAGGATACGTTCCGCTTGATCAGCCGCGCTGGTCTGTATCTTTCTTCACACGGTCCCTCAAGTCCAGTATCCTGCGCTCGATCTCCCTGGCGGTCCGGATAAACTCCTCATCGCTCTTGCCGCTGGGATCATCCAGCCCCCAATCCTCCCTGAAACGCGAGGGCAGATAGGGGCAATCCACATTGCAGCCCATGGTGATGACCCAGTCGATGGGGGGCAGCTCATCGATCAGCTTTGAACGCTGATCCTTTTCCATGTCGATGCCATACAGTTGCCTGATGACGCGCACGGCATCGGGGTTGATCCGCGGCTTAGTTTCGGTGCCCGCGGAATAGCTTATAAACACGTCCGGCGCGAAGCGCTTTCCCAGCGCCTCGGCCATCTGGCTGCGGCAGGAGTTATGGACGCATATAAAGGCAACCTTCGGCTTGCTCACGCGGGGAACCATCCTTTCGTGCGGTTGGCGATTTTCACGAGCGCCAGCATCACGGGGACCTCCACCAGCACGCCCACGATGGTGGCCAGAGCCACAGGGCTTTGCGCGCCGAAGAGGGAAATGGCCACAGCAACCGCCAATTCAAAGAAGTTGGACGCGCCGATCATGCCGGCCGGTGCCGCGATGTCATGCTTGAGCTTCAAGGCCTTGCTCGCGAAATAGGCGATAAAGAAGATCAGGAAAGTCTGGATAGTGAGCGGAACGGCGATCAGCAGGATGTGCAGGGGGTTATCAATGATCACTTTGCCCTGGAAGGAGAAGATGATCACCAGGGTCAGCAGCAGGCCGGCCACCGTGATGTTGCTCCATTTGGGCAGGAACACATCCTTGAAGTAGGCTTCTCCCCTGCGCCTGATCATCCTTGTGCGGGTGATGATGCCGCCGGTCAGCGGGATCACCACGAACAGCACCACGGACAGGATCAGCGTATCCCAGGGGATCTGCACCCCGCCCACGCCCAGCAGGAAGGCCACGATGGGGGTGAAGGCTACCAGGATGATCAGGTCGTTGGTAGCAACCTGCACCACGGTATAAGCAGGGTTACCCTTTGTCAGGTGGCTCCATACGAACACCATCGCCGTGCAGGGCGCGGCGCCCAGCAGGATCGCCCCGGCCAGGTAACTTTTCGCCAGGTCAGCCGGAATCAGGGATTTAAATACGACATAGAAGAAAAACCACGCGATGCCAAACATGGTAAAGGGCTTGATGAGCCAGTTGGTCACCCAGGTCACGTACAGTCCCTTGGGGTTCTTCCCGACATCCCTGACGCTCTGGAAGTCCACCTTGAGCATCATGGGGTAGATCATCAGCCATATCAGGATGGCGATGGGGATGGACACTTTGGCATACTCAAAGCGTCCCAGGAAGGCCGGGATGCCCGGCAAGTACTGCCCGATCAGCACACCCGCGGCCATGCACAGCAGCACCCACAGGGTCAGGTATTTCTCAAAGAAGCCGATGCCGCTTTGTTTCTTTTCCATAATGCCTCCGATTGTCTTGTATCTTGAACAGGGATCCGTCAGCCGCGCGCCTTGCGCAGGATGGCAGCGACTTCATCGGGCTTCAGCACTTTGCCAAATGAGACGACCTTGCCGTCAACCACAAGGGCCGGTGTCGTCATCACGCCATAAGCCGCGATCTTGGCAAAATCCGTCACATGATCGATGGACGTGTCCATGCCAAGCTGCGCCAGGGCTGCCTTGGTTGAAGCCTCCAGCGTGCTGCACTTGGCGCAGCCGCTGCCCAGTATCTTGACCGAAGGGCCTTCTGATGCCGCGGTCTCAGCCTTGTCCATGTTCCGCGGCGCGCAATCGGCGCAGCCATCACAGCATGATGAGGCCGCCGGCTGTTCCTTTTTCTTTCCAAACAGTGCCATATAGAATTCCTCCTGATGTATATTTTGAATCCGATTATCATTGAAATGCGCCTGAGATATTGACGCCTGACGATGGGTTATTCCGATTGATGCAATTTGCAGAGTTCCTCCTTTTGCTCAACGTTCAGCGACTTTTGAGAGATCAGGGCAATGGCCAGGATACCTATGATGCTCAACGCCAGCCTAATCAGTGTAAAAGGCAGACCGAGACTCGCGGCTTCAAAGGTCAGCATGGGGATTTTCGTTGTCGACCATGCGCCGATAAAGATAAAGACATTCATCAGGCTGCTGCCTTTTTTGAGCATCATGCCCGCGACCGGAAAAGCCGCGTACAATGGCCCGGCAGCGGCTGAGCCCATCAGGAAGGCGATCAGCACGCCCTTGAGGCCGGAACCGTTTCCCGTCAGCCTGATCATTGTCGACCTGTCCACCCATACATCCAGCAGGCCCAGCAGGATGAAGATCGGCGGGATCACCGACATCATCTCCAGCAGGTTCGCCCGTGTCAATTCCAAAGATTTCAATCCGATGACGGGCATGCTCAGCCCGATGATGATATTGGCCAGGGCCAGCAGCAGGAACACTTTGTAACGGCTAATCATCTTCATCATTTACATCACCGCCCCGATCACAAAAGCCGCTATGAGCGAGAACGCGTAGGCTGATGCATTGCGCGCCAGCGTCGCGCGCTTGCCAAAGGTTTTCACCTCAAGCGGGATGGTTACGATACCGACCATCATCAGACTGGAAACAAAGGCCGCGATCTGCATATAGCCCGCTCCGCTTTTCAGCAGCGCTGCCGCCAGGGGAAACGCAACAAAACCGGGGATCAGGGTAATGGAGCCGATCAGGGAGGCAACCAGAACACCCCAAACACCGGAATTTGCCCCCAGCAATCCGGTGATCGTTTCCGGCGTCAGAACTGCGAAGGCGAGCCCGATGATGACCAGGATGGAGAGAAACTGCGGCAGGATGTTCTCAAAGGCCTTCCAGGCTTTTTTCAGCGCCATACGGGTCTTCTTCCGGTCTTTGATAAAGGATGCCGTGAGGCCCGCGGCAGCCAGCGCGTACAGTAAATAGGTGAACATACCTCTATCTCCTCATTCCCTGTTTTGATCCGGACCAGATCAGCCCGGGTTTGCCTCGTCCCGTTTTTTTCCGGCATAGAATGTTGCAAGGTTCTCCGGCAGTTCATACGAGCGGCAGCCGCAGGGCTTTTCTGACGGACAAAAGACAGCCTTCAGAATCTCTTCGGCCAGCAGCTCCTTTGGCGGCACCTCATAGGTCTGCCCTCCGGATCCCCAGACCCGGCAATCCACGTCCGTTCCGCTGATATCACTGCAGCAGCCGCAGTCATTTTCTTGGACCGGCCCGCCGATATCCCTGCCGTTGACACGGATCGTGGGCGAGGAGAGAAAGCGATACTCCCGAGCCAGTTCCGCGGTCGACATCTCGATTTTTTTATACTGCACATCATAGCCGGCCAGCCGCAGCGCGGGGATCAGGACGTCCAGTACTTCAACCAGCTCAAGGTCTGTCCCGATACACCGCTCGCAGGTGTTCAAATCGAGGTAGAGGTATTCAACCAATACCGCCTTGCCGGTCACGGGTTCAGCGCAGGCATCGGAATCAATGGCGGAGCAGCAGATTTCAGCCATATTAACAGCCTCCTTACAGTATGTACCCCTGGATAAAGTTGAAGAAATACCCGACGATGATGATGCCAACAGAGCAAATGGCGATGAACAGCGCCAGCAGCCTGGGTTTGACCGCCTTGCGCAGCATGATCATGGAGGGCAGGGACAGCGTAGTGACCGCCATCATGAAGGAGAGGATGCTGCCCAGCAGCGCGCCTTTGGCCAGCAGGGCTTCCGCGATGGGGATGGCGCCGAAGATGTCCGCGTACATCGGGATGCCGATGAGGGTGGCCAGCACCACGCCGAATGGGTTTTTGCTGCCAAGCACTGCCGCGACCCACTCTTCAGGGATCCAGTTGTGGATGACCGCGCCGATGCCGACGCCAATGAGAATGTAGGGGAAAACTTTCTTGAATGTGGACAGCATCTGCTCCTTGGCGTACACGATACGGTCCCGCTTTGTCAGGTCAGGAGATTCGATATCCACATGCCCGGCGGTCAGGATAAAGCTTTCCACATGACGCTCCATATGCAGCTTTTCTATGATGGTACCGCCGATCACCGCGATGGCCAGCCCAAGCAGCACATAGATGATGGCGACAGGCGCGCCGAAAACGCTCATCAGAAGAACGAGCGAGCCCAGGTCCACCATGGGTGAGGAGATCAGGAAAGAGAAGGTAACACCCAGCGGCAGGCCCGCGGAGGTGAAGCCGATGAACAAAGGGATGGACGAGCAGGAGCAAAACGGCGTCACCGTACCCAGCAGGGCGGCAATGATGTTTGCCCCAATACCATGAAAGCGGCCCAATATCTTCTTGCTGCGCTCCGGCGGAAAGTAGCTTTGGACGTAGCTGATCAAGAAGATCAGGGTGCAAAGCAGCGTGACGATCTTGATGACGTCATACAGGAAAAACTGCAGGCTGCCCACCCAGCGGTTCGCTGTATCCAGGCCGGCAGCTGACAAACCCTCGCCAATCAGCGCGTTGAGCCATTTCATCCCCAGAACCTGATTCTGTATAAAATCCCATATCATGCTGATTGTTTGCATTCTATATTGTCTCTCTTCTCATTTGATCAGATCTTCGGCTTCGTCCCGGCGCTTTATGTTGTCCCGCAGCATTCCGTCCGCGCGGCGCTTTCCTCCTCCGCTACCGCGGTCAGCCTGACAAGCAGGTCCGCCGCCGCCCGGCGGCCCTCCTCGCTGATGCGGTAATGGGTCCATTTGCCCTCCTGGCGCCCCTCTACAATACCGGACTCACACAGGACTTTCAGGTGGTAGCTGAGGGTGGACTGCGGCAGGCCAAGCGGCTCATACAGCTTGCAGACGCACTGTTCTCCCCCCTGCAGGATCTCCAGTATCTTCAGGCGCTTTTCATCGCACAGCGCCTTGAAGACCTTCGCGTTCTCCTTGTAAGATGATGCCATGACATTCTCCAAATCAATAATAGTTGATATGATGGATTATAAGCATGCCGCTATTCCATGTCAATGAGCGCACAGCGTCCTATACAAATAATTAATTATACGTGGGGAATAACCCCTGAACAGCGCCCGGCGTTACAAAAAAGAAACTCCCCCGTTTACCAGAGGGAGAGTGTATGCATCTGAAACTTAGAACAAGCCTTCTCGCACGTCAGGACGCGACGAACTTTTCAAACTTCATCACGTTATCTTTCGAGCCCACCACGGCCAGATAGTCGTCCTTCATCAGGCGAAGATCGGGCGATATTTCCACGATGGTCTCCTGGCCGCGCACGATGGCGACAGCGTTGAGACCGAAGCGGTGCCGCAGGTCAGCCTCCAGAATGGTCTTGCCGTCCATCTTGGCGCTCAGGCGCACCTCACAGATGGCATATTCCACCGACAGGTCGATATAATCAAGCGCCCGGGGCCGGGTGAGGGCGCTGGCCAGGCGGACGGCGCGGTCGCGTTCGGGGTAAACCACTTCGGCCCCGATCTTCTGCAGCACACGCCCGTGCTCGGCGCTGACAGCCTTGGCAATCACGCGCGGCACATCCAGCTCGATGACGTTAAGGGTGGTGAGGATGCTGGCCTCCACATTCTCGCCGATGCAGACGATCACGGTGCCGCAGTTCTGTATGCCCGCCTCTTTAAGCGTCGCCTTATCAAGGATCGGGGCTACCAGGGCCTGCTGCACCTTATCCTGTATATTGCGCACCTTGCTCTCGCAGTTGTCCAGAGCCAGAACCTCCTGGCCGTTTTCAGCCAGCGTTTCCGCCAGCGCGGTGCCGAAACGGCCCAGCCCGATGATGCCAAATACATGGCTGACTTGATGATTGCCGGTCATAATGATCGATTTTCTCCTATTATCCGATGGTCACGGCTTCTTCGCCGTAGGAAACGTGCGCGCTTGGCTTGTATATCCAGATACAGGCCATGGTCAGGGGGCCGAGGCGGCCGATATACATGGTGAGACACAGCAGCAATTTGCTCAGAGGAGACAGAGACGGCGTGATGCCGGTGGACAGGCCCACGGTGCCAAAGCCCGATACAACTTCCAGCACGATCTGCATGAAGGTAAAGCGCGGCTCGATCACGGCGATCAGAAAGGTCATCACGCACACCACGATCACGGCGAGCATGGTCACCATGAAGGCCTTCAATACGCTGTCATGGGGAATTTTCCGCCGGAAAGCCGTGGTGGGCCTGTTGGTGGCGTACGACACGAGGCTCTTGTACATGGTGAATGCGGTGGTGGTCTTGATACCGCCGCCGGTTGAGCCCGGGGACGCGCCGATGAACATGAGCACGATCAGCACAAACTGCCCGGCTGTGCTGAGCGCCCCGGTGGGATAGGTGGCAAACCCTGCCGTACGGGCCGAGGTGCTCTGAAAGAAAGCGCCCATCCAGGTGATGTTATCGGTCAGCTTCAGCAGCAAAGTGCCCCCCGCCAGCAGCACCGCCGTCATGCACAGCACAATCTTGGTGTTCATGCTGAGGGTGCGCCACGAACGCTTTGCCCAGATTTCACGGATGACGTAAAAACCAAGACCGCCGAATATGATCAGCCCGCAGGTTGTCAGGTTCAGCAGCACATTATCTTTGTAAGCAGTCAGGCTTTGATAGCCGCCCAATATATCAAATCCGGAGTTGTTAAAGGCGGCAATGGCGTGAAACGCGCTGATGCCAAGCGCCGGGAGCGGCTCATAGTCCTTTGAAAAGACAATGTAGCTGAGCGCCATGCCGATCAGCTCAAAGCTGAAGGTGACAGCCATGACAGACTTGATCAGGCGCACGGTGCCCTGCAGGCTGGTCAGGTTGAGGGCTTCGCGCACCCATACGCGCTCGCGCAGCCCGATTTCCTTGCCTGTCAGCAGGATAAAGGCGACGCCGACGGACGTGATGCCGAGGCCGCCGAGCTGTATAAGCAGGGCGACCACCACGCGCCCGAATATGCTGAAATAATCGGCAACATCTATGGCAATCAGGCCGGTGACGCACACCGCGCTGGTCGAAGTGAACAGGGCGTCCACCAATTGTATATCCACGCCGGGGTTTGCCGCGAATGGCAGCATCAAAAGCAGGGTTCCCGCCAGGATCAGGCCGCCGAAGCCCAGCGCGATCACTCGCCCGGGGTTCATCCAACCAAGTTTCAAATCGTTTTTCCTCTTCCCCGTTCGCGGGCTTTACCGCGGGCAGGGCCGCCATCACACATGCCTGTCCATCAGGCAGATCATACGCCTGGGATCTCTCCCCGACAGCGAATGGATTCTATACCCTTGCGGATTAAAAAGCAAGAGGGCAAAACAGCCCGGCCGATCGGCCGGGCTGCAAAGCTGTATTTGATCCCCGGAACAGGGCTTATTCGTCCTCTTCCTCTTCCTTGACGGCGTTTTCGATGATCTTCTTGGCGACATCCGCCGGCACTTCCTCATAGCGCTCAAACTTCATGGTGAAGCTGCCGCGCGCCTGGGTCTTTGAGCGCAGATCGGTCGCGTACTTGAACATCTCGGCCAGCGGCACTTCAGCCACCACCTGCTGCATGCCGTCCACCTGGTTCATGCCCATGATGCGGCCGCGGCGGGTGGACACATCGCCCATGATATCGCCCATGTACTCATCGGGCACCATCACCTCAACATGCATGACCGGCTCCAGCAGAACGGGGCTCGCGTCGGCGGCGCCCTTTTTGAAAGCGATGCGGGCGGCGGTTTTAAATGCCATTTCGGAGGAGTCGACAGCGTGGTAGGAACCGTCGTAGAGCTTGGCGCGCAGGCCCACCATGGGATAGCCCGCCAGTACGCCCTTGACGACGTTCTCGCGCAGGCCTTTTTCCACCGAGGGGATGAAGTTGCGCGGCACCGAGCCGCCGACCACGGCATCGACAAACTCAAAATCGATGTTGGTGTCGCCGATGGGGCTGAACTCGATCCACACATCGCCGAACTGGCCGTGGCCGCCGGATTGCTTCTTGTGGCGGCCCTGGCAGGAAACGGTCTTGCGGATGGTCTCGCGGTAGGGGATCCTGGGATCCTGAAGCACGGCGTTGGCGCCGTACTTGTTGGACAGCTTGGAGCGGATCACGTCCAGATGCAGATCGCCCTGGCCGGACAGCACGTTCTCGGTGGTCTCGGTGTTCTTTTCGATCTTGATGGACGGGTCTTCCTCCATCAGCTTGTTGATGCCGGAGAACACTTTATCTTCCTCGCCCTGCTTGGCGGCGTAGACAGCCTTGGAGAAATTGCCCAGGGGATAGACCAGCTCGGGATAGCGGATGGGGGCGGCCGCGTCGCACAGCGTATCACCGGTGGATGTAAACTGCAGCTTGCTGAGGGCGCCGATATCGCCGGCGTTCAGCTGCTGGGCAGCCGACTGCTTTTTGCCGCGCAGCATGAACAGCCCGCCTGATTTTTCAGCTTTTTCATCGTTGGCGTTGTACAGCGCGGTAGCGGGGGTCAACACGCCAGACATTACGCGCACCAGCGACAGCTTGCCAACGAAGGGGTCGGCAATGGTTTTGAACACGAAGGCGGAGAAAGGCTCCTCGTTGACGCACTTGCGCAGGGCGGGCTCATTGTTCTTGGGGTTGACGCCCTCGGCCACCGTGCCGCTGGGCCAGTTGAGGTAGCTCTTCATGATATCAAGCAAGGGCGCTACGCCGACGCCCGTCACGGCGCTGCAGCAAACGACAGGCACGATCTTGCCGGACTTCATGCCGGCACGGAAACCTTCCAGCACCTCATCATGGCTCAGTTCGCCCTCGGAGAAGAACTTTTCAAGCAGTTCGTCGATCGCCTCCGCGGAAGCCTCGGTGATGACCATCTCGTCATCCTTCAGCCTGGCCGTCATATCGGCAGGCACGTCGATGGACTTCAATGTCTTGCCCGTGCCTTCAAAGGCCGTGCCTTCCAGCACGTTGACCACGCCGCGGAAATTAGCGCCGGCACCGATGGGCACCAGCAGCGGCACCACAGAACCGCCATATGTCTCGCGCAGCCGCTCCAGCACCTTGTCAAAATTGGCGTTCTCACGGTCCATCTGATTGACGATAAACATGCGGCTCAGGCCGTTCTTCTCAGCCATGTTCCAGGCTTTTTCGGCGCCTACGGTGATGCCGTTGACCGCGTTGATCACGATGCCGACGGTCTGTGTCACGCGGACAGGCCCCATCATCTCGCCCACAAAATCAAAATAGCCGGGAACGTCGATGATGTTGACCTTGGTGCCCTTCCATTCTACGGGCGCTACGGAGGTATTGATCGAAATGCTGCGCTTGATCTCTTCGGGATCAAAATCGCTGACGGTGTTTCCGTCCTCCACGCGGCCCTGACGGTCGATATGGCCGGCAGCATAGAGCATCGACTCCGTCAAAGTCGTCTTGCCCTCGCTGCCATGTCCCAGGAAAGCAATGTTGCGGATATCCTTTGGTTGATAGTCGGCCATGTCCAAATCCCCCTCGAATCATATTGTGAAAAAAATCGGGTTTCTACATAACGGATGTAATTTTACCACAATACACCGTTTGTCACAAGCATTATTTGGAAGAGCCATTTTTTAAGTGTGTATATATGGGTTTGCAAAAGCAGCCGGCAGCCGCGTGATGCGCTCGTGAAGGATCGGCTAAGCCGCCTGAAAATCACTCTGGTACGTCAGGGATGCTTGAGAACGCGGCAGATGTTTCCCTCGCGCCGCAGCAAAAGGGGCCGCCGTTGGCGGCCCCTGCCGATGTTATAAACAGGTTTTACTTAACGGTGATGCGTCCCTGGGGCTCGGCATACTGCCCGCCCACGACGCCGCCCAAGACTTCCGCGATATAGCGCACCAGCGCGTCTTCCAGCGCCACGCCGGTCTTGTAGCCGCTGGTGGCGTTGGGGTAGCGGAAGGCATAGTAGGTATCGCCGCCTGCCGCGGTGAAGTCGTTGGTGGCGATGGTATAGATCCCTTCAAGGCTGAAGGGTTCGCCGCCGACGGACTCGATGGTCACGCGGCTGCCGGGCTTGGCGGGGGCAAAGTAGGTGGAATCCGGGTACTGCTCGCCCTGCTCATAGGGAACGGAAGTATCCACGGTGAACACAATGCCCGAAACCTGCGGGAAGGCGCCGATGGCCTTGGGGGTGCTGCTTGTCGCCGCTTCCAGCGCTTCCAGCAGCTCGGCCCCGGTCACATCCAATACAGCCACTTCGTTGCCGAAGGGGAACACGGTCTTCATATCCATCATGGTGATGTCGCCCGCCTCGATGGTGGCGCGGATGCCGCCGCCGTTGGTGATGGCAGCCACAACCTTCTCGCCCATCGCCTCTCGCGCGGCCCAGAGGATGGCATCCGCCGCAAAGTCGCCCAGGTTGGTCTCCTGCGTGCGGTTGCCGGGATCACGGTCGCCGTTGAGGCGCACCTCGGTCTTGGCAAAGGGGGCGGACAGCTCATCGCGGACCGCCTTGTCCAGGCCGCCCACAAGCGCCTGCACTTCCTCATCCAGTTTGGCAGTCAGCACAGCGCTGTAGAGCACCCCGTCCACGGTGACGAAAGCGCCCTTGCCCAAGCCCTTGAAGAGGCTGGGGGTGAACTTTTCGCCGTCATATTCGACCACGCCAAGGTTATTCCCGTAAGCGCCGGTGCTGACCAGCAGGGTGTCTCCCACCTTTTCGCCCTTTTCAAACTCGGTGTGGCTGTGCCCGTCGATCATCAGGTCGATGCCCTTGACATGCTCCAGCACATCAATAGACCGGTTGGGCGCGCTCTCGGGGTCTACGCCCAGGTGGACAAGGGCCACGATCAGCTGGGCGCCGGCGGCTTTCAGTTCATCCACCTGCGCCTGGGCAGCCTTGAACAGTTCTTCGCCCTGCAGGAACTCGACGCCGCGCACCTTGTCCGGGTGGGCCTTGGTAGCGGTCTCGGGGGTGGTCAGGCCAAACACGCCGACCTTCAGGCCGGCCTTCGTCTCAAAGACCGTATTGGCCTTGAAGGTCACTTCCTTACTGACGGCATCCAGGATACTGGCCGACAGGATAGGAAATTTCGCGATGCCCGCCAGCTGCTTTAAGTTATCGCTGCCCCAGTCAAACTCATGGTTGCCGGGCGACATGGCCATGTATCCCACGGCATTCATGAACTCGATGGCATTCTTGCCCATGTCCAGGTTGACCAGTGGAGTGCCCTGGGTGGCGTCGCCCGCGTCCAGCAGCAGCACATCGTGTCCCTGGGCCTCCAGGTCCTTTTTATACTGCGCGATGGCCGCGTAGCCCAGGATGCCTGCCTGGGCATCGGCAACCGCGCGGCCGTGCATGTCGTTGGTATGCAAAATGTAGAGCTTGCCTGCCGGGGCCTGTTCCGCCAAAGCCGGCAGTGCGATGCCTGCCAGCATCACCAGGGAAAGCAGCAGGGACAGGAGAGTTCTCTTCTTCATGAAGGATACCGCCTTTCTGTTTGTATACGCTATCATACAATAGCATTTTGTTCTTTCATTATACCCTATTTCCATGTTCATTCACACCTTGATTCGTCAGGAAATTTTAACAAACACAAAACGGACGGAAAGAGAACAGTGCCGTTCTCCTTTCGTCCGTTCAGGCATCACAGGCAAGGGTCCCCGTTCGCTACGACCCGGTCGACTTGTACCGGCGCAGCCCGAAGCGCCACAGCAGATACGCCGGCACGGCAAACAGCAGCGCCAGCAGCGGAGAGAGCATATACAGCGGTCCTGTCTCCCGCCCCAGCAGATAGAGCAGCGGGTAATACTGCACCAGGGCCAGCGGCACCGCGTAGGTGAGCACGCGCAGCGCGTCCCTGCCGTAGACGGAGAAGGGATAGCGCCCGAATTCCCGCCCGCCGTCGGTGAATATGTTCATAAACTCAAGCCCCTCCAGCGTAAAGAAGCTGAAGGCGGCATATACCACAAACAGGCAGAAGAACAGGACAGCCCCGCAGGCGATCATCAGCGCCAGGGTCAATACCTTGTCGGGCGCCCAGATCACCCCGGCGCGGGGCAGGGCGTAGATCAGAACCGCCAAAGCTTGTATCACCCGCCCGACGCGCGTCAGCTCCATCTGGGAGGACATGACCTGAAACAAAAGGCCTCGCGGCCGCACCAGGGTGCGGTCGAACTCTCCGTTTGATATCATCCGCGGGAAGAGGTCAAAACCCCGCCCGAATATCTCGGCCAGCGAGTAGGCCATCAGGATCACCGAAAAACACAGCAGCACCTGGGCCGGGGTAAAGCCCTCCACGCCGTGAAATCGGTCCAGCATAAACCACATGCCCAGCAGGGTGGTAAAGGATACAAGTATCTGCCCCAGCACCGTCAAAAAGAAGGACAGCTTGTACTGCATCTGTGCCTTCAAATGCATCGCCATGTATTTGATGTACAGCCTCATCCCTCAGCCCCCCTGCACGGTCACGCGCTTCAGCGCCCGCTTCATCAGCGCCCGCCCCAGCATGATCAAAACGGCAGCCCAAAATACCTGCAGGGCCATGCCGCGGGCCGCCTCGGCCCCCGCGATGTGCCCGCTGTACAGGCGCAGCGGCATGTTCTGCATGGCCGCGAAGGGCAGCAGCTCCGCTATAGTCCGCAGGGCCGGGGGGAAGAAGGGCAGCGGCACCGTGCCGCCGGCCAGAAAATCCGCCGTCACCGCCGCCATCAGCCGCATGCCCACAGGCGACAGCGTATGGAAGGCGGAAATATAAATAAGCATCGAAAAGCTGACCACCACGACCAGGCTGAGGCTCATGGACAGCAAAAATAATAAAAGCTGGACCAGGCTCGCCGGCCCTGACATGCGCAGGGGTCCGGGCAGCAGGAAGGCCACGATCAGCACCGGGAAGCAGCGCAGCACGGCGCGGGAGAGGCGCGTCGCGGCCGACTGGGCAAACCAGCGGAAGTAGAGATCAGCCGGGCGGGCCAGTTCATAGGCGATGGACCCTGACAGGATCGCGTCAAAGATGTCCCGGTCAAAAAACCAGGTCATAAACAGGGCCAGAAAGGCCTGCTGCAGCCAGATGTAGGAAACGGTCTGCTCAAAACTCATCGGGAAGGCAGCCGGATCCGCCCTGTAAAAAGCGCTGAAGGCAAGCAACTCCATAAAGCCCCAGGCAAACTGGGTGGCCAGCCCCGCCAGCGCCGCCGCGCGGTATTGCAGGCCGCCCGCAAACTTCATGCGAAAGACCGCGGCATAGGCCCTCATATGCTGTACTCCCTGTAAAGGGCCGCCACCAGTTCCTCAGCACCCGGCGATGCCACCGACAGATCCAGCAGCTCCACCTGCGAGGAAATATGCGCGATGGCCTGAGCCGCGCAGCACCGGTCCCCGGACAGTTTCACCGCCAGCCGCCCCTCGCGCGACTCGAGCATGTCCATGCCGTCGCAAAGCGAAGGCACCTCTCCCCCTGTATTCGAAGGTGATTGTCTTGGCATCGCCCCCGTGGCGCCTGATCTCGTCCAGCCCGCCATCCAGCAGGATGCGCCCGCGGCCGATCAGTATGATCCGCCGCGCCAGCGCCTCGATATCCTGCATATCATGGGTGGTGAGGATGACGGTGGTGCCTTCCTCACGGTTGAGCCGCTTGATAAACTGCCGGACCGCCAGCTTGCTTACGGCATCCAGCCCGATGGTCGGCTCATCCAAAAAGAGGATGCGGGGACGGTGCAGCAGCGAAGCCGCCAGCTCGCAGCGCATCCGCTGCCCCAGGCTGAGGCTGCGCGCGGGCGTCAATAGGATCTGCGCCAGCCCCAGCAGATCGACCAGCTCGTCGCGTGTCTTGATATACCGCGCCTTGTCGACCCGGTAGATGTCGCGGATCAATTCAAAGCTGTCGTCCACCGGCACATCCCACCACAGCTGGCTGCGCTGGCCGAAGACTACCCCGATGTCGCGCACATGGCTGACACGCTCCTTCCAGAGGGTGCGGCCGTTGATATCGCAGCTGCCGCTGTCGGGCGTCAGCACCCCGCACATGATCTTGATCGTCGTGCTCTTGCCGGCGCCGTTGGGGCCGATGTAGCCCACCATCTCCCCGTCCCCAATATCAAAGGAGATGTCCTTGAGCGCCTGTATAGACTCATACTCCCGGCTGACCAGCGCCTTCACCGCCCGCCCGAAGCCCGCTCTGCGCTTTGCGACGCGAAAGCTCTTGTTAATGCCGCTTAACCGTATCAACCCCTCACCCCCCCCGCATATAAATGGACGCAAAAACCCGCCAGGGAAGGGATAGCATCCCCCTGCCCTCGCGTCTGCCATGGATACGCATTATAGCAGGACGGGAATGAGATCACAATAAAACGCCCGCATTTCATGATCCGGCTGCTTGGGCGCAATCAAAAACGCCCCCGGTGTCATCCGGGAGCGGCACGCGAACGGGCCGGGATCAGCGGCTGTTCTTTTTGAGCAGGTCGTCAATGGCCTCCCGGAACAGGAAGGCCTCCGTCTTCTCCGTTTCCCGGGACAGCTCGGCCAGGCGCTCGGCCTGCGTCTTGGTCAGGTGGCATGACTTCAGCACCAGGCTGTCGGGCTCAGACAGGCAGACCCTGTTTTTGCCGAGCTTCTTCGCCCTGAACATGGAAGTGTCGGCCACGCGGAGCAGCTCGACCGTATTCTTCGCGTCCCGGGGGAAGCTGGCGATGCCGCAGCTGAGGGTGGCGTGAACATCCGCCTTTTCCTTCCCCTCCAGGGTAAAGCTGTTGTTGGACAGGTACCTTCTGATCTCTTCCATATAGGTGAAGCTGGTCTCGGCCCCCTTGTCATAGAGGAGAATGGTGAATTCGTCGCCGATCCTCGAGATCAGGTCATTATCAGAGGTGTTATGCCGCAGAATGGAAACGACCTTGGAGATCAGCATATCCCCGATCTCCTGCCCATAGTTGGCATTGAATACGCGGAAGTTGTCGATGTCCGCCACGGCGATGCTGAAGGGGATCATCTGATCCTGGATCAGCCCGTTGACTTTTTCGATGAACCGTTCCCTGGATACGATCTTTTCCATCTGTATAATCCCCCGGCTCTTTCTTTTCCTGCATTATTATCATATCCTCATGTATTTCCCATGTCAATACTTTTCTTATAAACTTTGAATATATTGCATTGACATATATAGGTTTATTTGGTAGCATGTGCACCGTGCGAAGCTTTATTGATCTGAACGGCTTTGCAAAACCCTTTCCCAAACAGCCAGCGCCGCGGACCGGCGCTTCACCGCCCCCCAAACGATGAGGAGGTAAACTTCATGATGACCCGCGTCAAAAACATGATCCTGCCCGATGATGTATCCCGGCTTCTTAGCATTGCGCCCGATATCCTGATCCCGCAGACAAGGGAAGAAATGTTCACCCTGGCCATGGGCGGAAAAAGCGAAGGCAGCTTCGAGGTGCGCTACGACTTTCCCGGCGTGGGCGATATCTGCGAGGCGGTCGTCAGCAAGTGCAGCAACGGGCTGGCGGTCAACTACGCCGATATGTATATGCGCAGGCGGGATCCGGACTGCATGGTGATCGCCGATGAGGAACCCACGGATAAAACGCGCTTCAAGGATCGGTTCGGGGGCAGTTTTGAGCCCTTGCGCGAGGATTCCATGCAATGGCTGGCCAAGCAGAAGCTGCTGCTCCTGCCCTTCATGGCGGGCAGTGACGATCTGGGCTATCCCGCCCTGCTGATCGCCCCCCAAAACGCGGCATTTTTCGCGGGGGCCATGGCCGACCTTCAGGGCTTTGTGCCTGCCGCCTCCCTGCCGGAGGAGTTCAAACCCAAGGCCATCATTTATCTGGCCCCGCCTTTCCGCCATACGCATTTCGGCGGCAAGCAGATCGTCGTGCACAACCGCCTGAAAGATGTTCACGAGATTTTCTCTTTCAACCTCTATCCGGGCCCGAGTGCTAAAAAAGGCATCTACGGCGTGCTGATCAACATCGGGGAGCAGGAAGGCTGGCTGACCTTGCACGGCTCGACGGTGAAAGTCGTCACCCCCTACGATAACAGCCTGGTCATCCTGCATGAAGGCGCCAGCGGCAGCGGCAAGAGCGAAATGATCGAGCAGATGCACAAGGAGCCGGACGGCCGCGCCCTGCTGGCCCGGAACATCCTGTCGGGCGAAAACGTGTACCTTGACATCAAGGATACCTGCGATCTGCTGCCGATGACCGATGACATGGCGCTTTGCCACCCCTCCATCCAGAACGCCGGCAGGAAGCTGATCGTCAAGGACGCCGAGCAGGGATGGTTCCTGCGCGTCAATCATATCGACCGTTACGGCACGGATCCCCAGCACGAACGGCTCACCATTCACCCCAAGGAGCCGCTGATCTTCCTGAACATCAAAGGCGTGCCCGGATCCACCTGCCTCATCTGGGAGCACACCATGGATGAGCCCGGCAAGCCCTGCCCCAACCCGCGGGTGATCCTGCCGCGCCATCATGTGCCGGGCATCCTCAATGAGCCCATCGAGGTCGATGTCCGCAGTTTCGGCGTCAGGACACCTCCCTGCACCAAAAACGCGCCGACCTACGGCATCATCGGGATGATGCATGTGCTGCCCCGGGCGCTGGCCTGGCTGTGGCGGCTTGTGTCCCCGCGAGGGCACGATAACCCGAGCGTGACGAAGACCACGGGCATGTCCGGGGAGGGCGTGGGCTCCTATTGGCCATTCGCCACCGGCAAGATGATCGGACAGGCCAACCTTCTGCTGGAGCAGATCGTCAATACGCCGGCCACCCGGTACAAACTCATCCCCAACCAGAACATAGGCGCCTACCATGTCGGCTTCATGCCGCAGTGGATCACGCGGGAGTACATGGCCCGGCGCGGCAGCGTGAAGTTCAGGCCCGAGCAGCTGGTGCCTGCCAGATACTCCCTTTTGGGCTATGCCCTGGATTCGCTGAAGATCGACGGTGAGTATGTACCAAAAGGCCTGCTGCAGGCAAACCTGCAGCTGGAAGTGGGCGAAGAAGCCTACGACGCCGGCGCCGAGATACTAAACGCGTTTTTCGGCCGCGAGCTGAAAGCCTTCCAGACGGAGAACCTGTCAAGCGAGGGCAGAAAGATCATCGAATGCTTCTATGACCGGGGCAGCGTGGAGGATTACGAAAGCCTCCTGCGCTGACAAAACAGCCTGATTCCCTTTAAACACCTGCGGCAGCAGGCAAACCCTTTGGCAGACACAGGCCCGTCCGGGCCTGTGTCTGCCATTTTGCTTTCTCTCCGTCCGCGCGCGCTCAGAATAATTAATTACCCGGAACCGCGGCGCTCCGGCAGGATATTCGGAAACAAGTTTATAATGCATTCTTCAGTTTAGAAAATTAGTTCTTGACGTCCGCCGGCTTATAGAGTAACATTTCACTAACAAGCAAATCAGGGGCCGTCTTCTTAGCGCATGACAGTTCCGGGAACGTCATCGCATCGATTTTTTCATTATATTGAGGAGAAAAGTATGGAACGCCTGCAACAGATCGGCCGGATCGCACCTCTGCACGCCTCCCGGATTAAGCGCTCGCGCATGGGCATCGGCTTTGAAAAGCTGGACAGAAACGTGTTTGACCCTTTTAAGGCCTACGACAAGCTGGCCGCCACAGGCGTCAAATGGGTGCGCATACAGAGCGGCTGGGCACGGACAGAAAAGGAAAAAGGCATATACGATTTCTCCTGGCTGGACAGCATCGTAGATGAGCTTTGCGCAAGGGGCCTCACCCCCTGGGTCTGCCTTTGCTATGGAAACGGACTGTATACACCCGAGGGGAACCATTATTTCGGCGCCGTCGGCTGCGTGCCCAACAACAGCGAGGAAGCGCTCAAGGCCTGGCAGGCATATGTGGCTGCCATTGTATCGCGCTATGCCGGCAAGGTAAGCTGCTGGGAGGTATGGAATGAGCCGGATGGCAAGTGGTGCTGGAAAAAAGGCACGGACGGCGCTGAATACGGCCGTTTTGTCGTCGACACAGCCAAGGCGGTGAAGCAGACCGACCCTTCGGCCCGCGTATTTGGCGGGGCGATCTATGGGAGGGACCTGAAATTTACCGATGACGCGCTGGCCGCGGGCATGGGCGAATGCATCGACGCCCTCACCTTCCACGAGTATACGCCCACAGAGGTTTCCCTGAAGGAGCGGGTGGATTCCCTTCGCGCGCTGTGCCACAGCTATAACCCCGGCATCGCGATCATACAGGGCGAATCCGGTTCCCAATCCTCCAGCCGGGGGGCCGGCGCCATGAAGTGCGCCGCCTGGACGCAGAGGCGCCAGGCCAAGCAGCTGCTGCGCCATGGCGTGGCGGATCTGCTGTGCGGCGTTGAGTTCACCAGCTACTTTTCCTGCATGGATATGATCGAAGCGCTCAACGGTGTCACGGGCGATCAATCCAGCTACCTGGACTACGGCTACTTCGGCATCCTGGGCGCTGATTTTGATGAGAACGGCTTTTCAAGCGGCGAATATACGCCCAAAGCCTCCTACCATGCGCTGACCCACCTGTGCGCCTTGATGGCGGAAGCACCCGAAGTGGTCAGCCTGCCCGTCATGATGAAAAAGTTGCCCTCCCCCCGGCTGCTGGGCGATGATTTTTACGACCTGAACATGTTCCGCGCGGGGTTCAGGCGCGAAAACGGCAGCACGGCCCTGTGCTACTGGCACCCTGCCGACCTGCTGACGACGGATTTTGAATCGACCGTCTCCTTCCAGATCGCGGGGCAAAAAGGCGATATACGCCTCGTCGATCCCATGGACGGGTCCGTCTATGAGCTGCCGGAAGGGATGATCGAGCGTCAAAGCGATACCTGTCTGCTGCTGGTTAATCTGCCCGTCCGCGATTATCCTCTCTTTGTGACCTTCGGGGATTTTGTCATGATCGAAGCAGGCGCGTAAGCAAACAGGCTGACAGTGAAGAGGCGGAACAATGAAAACAATGTTCTTATTAGCGGAATCCCTGGACCGCCTGTCCCCGACCGAGCGGCGCGTTGCCGAGCACATCCTTTCCCTGGGCGATCAGCTGCTCAAGACCACCATCGGAGAGATCGCCCAGGCCTGCGGCACCGGCAAATCGGTCGTTGTGCAGACCTGCAAAAAGGCGGGCTATAAGGGATTCAAGGATCTTTGCAGCGCCTTCAGCGTCTCCAAGGCCATGTCCTCCAAGCGCCCGATCCCCACGGGATATTATATTGACCTGTATCCCGGCGTTCCTCATGATGATATCTGCCGCCTTGTCATAGGGAGCATCCTGCATGCCATCGAGGGCACACTGGAGCTGACCGATATGCACGAGATGAGCCGCGCCGCCGACATGACGGCAAACGCCCGCCGCATCCTCCTGCTGGGCGCGGGCGCCAGCGGCATCGTGGCCCAGGATACCTACTACAAGCTGCAGCGAATAGGGCTGGACCCGCAGTTCACTCCTGATGTACACTGTCAGCAGCTGGCGACCGTCACGCTGGACGAGCGCGACTGCGCCATCGCCTTTTCATACTCCGGCCAGACCATCGATGTGCTGGAAGCCGCCAGGCTGGCCAAGCTTCGCGGCACCCCCCTCATCGCCGTGACGCGCAAGGGTGACAACGCGCTGGGGACCATGGCGGATATCCGCCTCAATGTAACCGACGGCGAGACCACGGCGAGCACAGGCGCCCTGACCTCCCGGCATTCCATGCTCGCGGCGATGGACATGCTGACCACCTGCATCGCAAGCGGCGCATATACGCAAACCCTGCAGAATTATGAAAATGCCAACGAGATCAGCCGCAAGCACCGCAGCAGCGGCAAGCATTAGACCCGGGGCAGATGAAGGGCTTTATCCTCAATCCCATAAAGGAGACATGATCAATGGAAAAAGCAAAAAAGGGAAGTCTGTGGAACTCACCGGCGCTGCGCAGGCGCGTGTACAACCGCGTCTGGCAAAACCGCTACATTTACATGATGGTGATCCCGGTGGTCATCTACCTGTTATTGCTCAAGTACATGCCGCTGTGGTTTTTGCGCAGCTCGTTTTATGATTATAAGCTGCTCCGCGGCTTTGACAGCAAGTTTGTCGGTTGGGCCAACTTTGAACGCCTGTTCACCAACCCCAACCTCATGAACTATATCGCCAACACGCTGCGGCTCAACCTCAGCGCGCTGATCTTCCTGTTTCCGGCCCCTATGATATTCGCCATCCTGCTCAACGAGCTGCGCGGCTCGCGCTTCAAAAAGGGCGTGCAGACCATCAGCTACCTGCCGCACTTTGTATCCACCGTCGTGCTTGTTTCCATGATCCGCACCCTGATCTCCCCCAGCATCGGCACCCTGGCCGCCATATCCAAGGCCATGGGCAGCCAGCCGATCGATTACCTGAGCCGGCCCGAATACTTTGTCGCCGTCAACGTCATCTCAGGCTTCTGGCAGTCGGTAGGCTGGGAGGCGGTCATCTATGTAGCGGCGCTGGCCGGCGTCGATCAGGGGCTGTATGAGGCGGCGCGCATCGACGGCGCCAACCGCTGGAAGCAGGTCCTGCACATCACGCTGCCAGCGCTCTCCACCACCTTTGTACTGCTGCTGATCATGCAGGTGGGCCGCATGCTCAGCATCAACTTCGAAAAGGTCTACCTGCTGCAAAATACGCTGAATCTCTCCGTATCCGAGATGCTGCCGACTTTCGTGTACAAGACGGGCATGGAAAACCAGCGCTGGGGCTACGCGACGGCAGCCGGCCTGTTTAACTCCGTCATCAGCGTGATGCTGGTGGTCGGGGCCAATTTCGTCAGCAAACGGGTCTCCGAGACCTCGCTGTTTTAAGGAGGGAGAAAGCGTATGGCACAGATATCCCTTAAGCGCAAAAAGCCCAACCGGTACTTCATCCGCCAATCCCGGGGGGAGAAGCTGTTCGGCGCGGCCAACATCATGTTCATGCTCTTCATGCTGGTGATCTTCCTCTACCCGCTGCTGAACATGTTTTCCATCTCTGTCAGCAACCAGTACGCGATCCTCCGGGCAGAGGTCTCCTTCTTTCCCATCGGCTTTGACACGGCTTCTTACAAGCTGATCTTTGCCAACCAGGATATCTGGCGCTCCATCGGCAACAGCCTCTTTGTCGCCCTGGCAGGCTGCGCGCTGAGCCTGCTGCTGACCTGCGTCGCCGCCTACCCGCTGGCTTTCGGCGATTTCTACGGCAAGAAGCTGTTCAACATCATGATCCTGTTTACCATGTGGTTCAACGGCGGCATCATCCCTACCTTCCTGACCATCCGCCAGTTGGGGCTGCACGACACGCTCTGGTCGCTGATCGTCAACTCCATGCTGGCGGCTTACAACGTGGTCATCGTGCGCAGCTACTTCCAGTCCATCCCCCAATCGGTGGTGGAATCGGCGCGCATCGACGGCGCGAATGATTACCTGATCCTCTTCAAGCTGATCATCCCGCTTTCAAAGCCCGTGCTGGCCACAGTCGCCCTGTGGGTGATCGTCGGCCACTGGAACGACTACCTCAATTCCCTGCTTTTCCTGTCCAGCCGCCAGAATTACACCCTGCAGTTGGTGCTCAAGGAACTGGTGCTCAACGCGGAGGCTTCCATCCACAACATCTCCATGAGCAGCGATTCGTCGACATCCGGCGCCGCGGCGCTGGGCCAGCAGATGCGCAATGGCGTGCTGGTTGTATCCATGATCCCCATGATCATCCTCTATCCCTTTGTGCAGCGCTACTTCATCAGCGGCGTCATGCTTGGCTCCGTCAAGGGATAAGACATGACCAAAGAACCCGGATCGTCTGCGGGATAATTCCCGTGCGAGTATAATAAACTAAGGAGGCAACCTACATGAAGAAGACCCTGTCCCTGCTGTTGGCCCTGGTGATGCTGCTGTCTATCGGCAGCGCGCTGGCCGACAAAAGCCCCAACCTGTACTTCGAAAAGGAACTTTCGATCACGGGCATGGGCATCCACTTCAACAACTACCCGACTGAGTTCGACGGCACCTACTTCTTCCCCTCCATTCTGGAGCGCACCAACGCCCGTGTCCAGATCGACTGGCGCGTAATCGACAACTACGCCACCCAGGTAGCCACCACCCTGGCCTCGGGCAAGCTGCCCGACATCATGGTCGCGGGCGCTTACGGCGTCTCCAACCTGGCCAGCGAAGGCGCGATCATCCCCCTGGATGATTACCTGGACCTGATCCCCAACATCGTTGCAGCCGTGGGCGAAGACCGTATGGCCGCCTGGCGTGAGGCTGACGGCCACATCTACACCATCCCCACCATCGTCAACGTGCCCGGCTCGCAGTCAGTGATGATCCGTCAGGATTGGCTGGATGCCCTTGGCATGAAAGCCCCCGAGACCTGGGAAGAGTGGCTTGCCCTCTGGCGCGCCATCAAAGCCAACGACCTCAACGGCAACGGCGACCCCAATGACGAGATTCCGCTGGCCCTGGAAATGGGCGACAACGGCGAACGCTGCATGGCCAGCCTGCTGAACGCCTTCGGCATTGCCGCTTCCGCTGACACCCAGTTCTGCGTGCTGCCCGACGGCACCTATTCTCTGGTGTATGAGCATCCCCGTTATCCCGAATTCCTCCAGGCCGTGCAGGATCTGTACAAGGAAGGCCTGCTGGATCAGGAATTCGCCACCCGCACCCAGGCTGAACTGTTCACCGCCATGGATTCCAACCTGGTCGGCACCACGATGACCTGGGCCGAGCGCGCCAAGCTGTCCACCTATTCCAACCGCGAAGGCGGCGATGAGGACGCGCTGTGGACCTGCGTAGCCCCCATCACCGGCCCCTACGGCGACCGCATGACCCAGGAACGCAACGCCGTCGCCAAGGTGTGGAGTATCACCACCGAAGCCGAAAAGGCCGGCAAGGTGGAAGACATCCTCAAGCTGTTCAACTGGAACTTCAGCGAGGAAGGCATCATCCTGTACAACTATGGCCTGGAAGGCGTACACCATGACGTGGTGGACGGCAAGTACATCCTTAAGCCCGAATATGTCGCCAACGGCTTTGTTGATTACCGCCTGGCGGGCATGGAGTTTGAGCCCTTCGGCGGCATGTGGCTGACCGACGCCTTCACCCAGTGCCTGTTCGCCGGCAAGAGCATGGACGAGCTGGACGACGCCGCCCAGTCCTTCTACAACGGCCTGGCCGTCGTCAACAACGACTTCTTCTACCCGATGCCCCAGACGCTGGAGACCGAAGCCTACACTGACTACCGCGCGGAGACCATCACCACCGGCGTGTGCGTGGCACGCGATCAGGCCATCGCCGGCCAGATGAGCGTTGATGACTTCTTCAAGCAGTACGAGAGCCTCAAGGGCCGCGGCCTGCAGGACATTATCGACCAGGGCGCCGCTGCCTACGCGACTCTGCTGGGCAAATAACTAATTGACTCAAGGGGGCTTGGCGCAAAAAGCCAGGCCCTCATTTTTGGAGAAGCCTTATGCATCTGCCAGGCCATGTCAGCATACAATCCGAAGTGCCCTTTGCCGGGGAGGAGCTTGCCCGTTATCTCCATATGATACCGGGGTGCCAGCCTGGAACAGCCGGCTATCCCATCCGCGTGATGGTGAACGGAACAGGCGGTGAAGACTATACGGTGTCCGTTTCGGAAGGGCGCACGGATATATCCGGCGGCAACGTCCGGGGCGCTGTGTACGGCACCTACGCATTTCTGGAAAAATGCCTTGGTTTTCAATTTCTGGCTGAGGATTGCGAGATCATTCCTGATAGCCTCCCGGAGATGAAGG
>CAYZRZ010000001.1:0-58157 GCA_964480995.1 uncultured Christensenella sp. | reverse complement strand
CCATTAGATTATGCTCTCGGTATGCTCTCGGTTCGCGTTATACGGAAACTCAAGGCCTGTATTATTGTACCCCGGGCTCCGCTTGCCCATATGGCGTCCGGCGCAGAGGATCATCCCTCAAAAGCGGTTCTGGGCCCAGGTCACGGAATAGACAGATCATTTCATTGGTAAGCGCTATATTGGTATATGGGACATCTATGTCCTCGCGGGCGACGAAAACGGCCTGCGAAAGCTCCTCTTCATCAAGCGTTACCTGATTGCCGCCCATTACCCGGGCAAAGAACCCTGAAAGAAGCGAGCCGGTAAAGGCCCAGGGCTGGCTTTTATAGTAAGTGATGTCACCAACCTCAAGGCCAGTCTCCTCGCGCACCTCTCGCCGGACCGTTTCTTCGAGGGTTTCACCTATTTCGGTAAACCCGGCCACAAGGGCCTGGCGCTGGCTGGAAGGCTGATTGCCGCGCGCGGCATACTTTGTCAGCAGCAGTTTATTGCCGTCAATGACACCGACGATCACTGCCGGCATGATCTGCGGATATTCCTTATTCCCGCAGGCCGGACACAGCAGCATACGCTCCTTTTTGTCATGAACCTCCCTGCGGCCGCAAACTCCGCAATACTTTCTGGCGCGGTACCAGCGATACAGGTGATGTCCGATGGTTCCGGCGAAAGCGATGTGCTGCGGAACGGCGGTTCTGAGCGACTGTACGGGGGAGAAACGGAAGCCAGGCGCCCATACAGGCCGAAAAGAGAGAAAGAAACGCTGTGAATCAATGGAAAATAAGTAGATACAGCGGGACGCGTTCATCTTCACCGCGTCAAAGACAGGGTAAGCGATGCCCTCCCCGCTGTTTCTCAGCAGGAGAGCATCGCCTTGAAAGCACAGTATGGTATCGCCATTCTGTACGTCATGAGCATAAAAGGCATTGTCCAGGCGCAGGGGGCCGATTTCGTGAAGCATCGTTTGGAGCAGATCAGCCTTTCACTTCTTCGTCAAAATGCATATGCAGCATCTTAAGGGCCTCATCGGCCACAATGCTGGGCGTATCCATCATCAGGCAAGCGGCGTTTTGCGCCTTGGGGAACGGGATCACATCACGCAGGCTTTCAGCGCCTGTCAGCATCATCATCAGCCTGTCGATGCCAAAGGCGAATCCGCCATGCGGGGGGGTGCCATACTTGAAGGCTTCCAGCAGGAATCCAAAGCGCTTCCACGCTTCTTCATGGGTAAAGCCAAGAAGACTGAACATCTTCTCCTGCAAGTCACTGGCATGAATACGGATGGATCCTGAGCCCATCTCGATGCCGTTGAGTACCAGATCGTAGGATTGAGCCCGCGTCAGCTCGGGATGCTCCTGCATCAGTTCAAAGTCTTCTTCCATCGGCATCGTGAAGGGGTGGTGAGCCGCCTGGAAGCGCTGCTCTTCTTCGTTCCACTCAAGCAGCGGAAACTCGGTGATCCACAGAAGGTTGTATTTGCTCTTATCGATCAGGCCCAGATCACGCGCCAGCTTGGCGCGAAGCTGGCCCATGGCGTTAAGCGCGATCAGCTTCTTGTCAGCGATCAGGAACAGCGCGTCCCCCGGTTCGACTTCCATGCATGAAAGAAGCTCTTTTAACTTTTCTTCAGAGAAGAACTTTGCGAAGGAAGAACGGACCGCCCCGTCTTCACCCAGCGCAAGCCAGGCCAAACCCTTCACGTGGTAGGTCTTGGCATACTCGCCCAGAGCATCCATCTCCTTGCGGCTCAGATGACCGGCTGCCTTTTTGGCCGTGATGGCGCAAACGGTATTTCCCTGCTCCACAGCCTGCTCAAAGACAGAGAAGCCGCAGCCTCTTACCAGCTCGTTTACCGTTGATATTTTCATGCCGTAACGGGTATCGGGCTTATCGCTTCCGTACTGCTCCATAGCGTCCTTCCAGGTCATTCGAGGCAGGGGCAGCTGAAGCTCAATTCCCTTTACCTTGCGGAATACGGCGGCAAAAGCGCCTTCCACCACAGCCTGTATGTCCTTAGGCTCAACAAAGCTCATTTCCAGATCCAGCTGTGTAAACTCCGGCTGCCGGTCAGCCCGGCTGTCCTCATCACGGAAGCAGCGGGCTACCTGGAAGTATCTGTCCATACCGCCCAGCATCAGAAGCTGCTTATAGATCTGGGGGCTTTGCGGCAGGGCATAGCATTCTCCCGTATGAATCCGGCTGGGTACCAGAAAATCACGCGCGCCTTCAGGCGTCGACTTGGTCAGTATTGGTGTTTCAATTTCAGTGAATCCCTGGCTGATCATATGCTCACGGATGGCGGTGGTCACCTTGGAACGGCTGATCATGATCTGCTGCATGGAAGGCTTTCGCAGGTCAAGGTACCTGTACTTCAGACGAATGGCTTCGTTGTCCTTGGCGCCGTCCTCAACGTAGATGGGCGGTGTCTCAGCCGCGTTTAAAAGCTTGGCTTCCTTGACCAGCACTTCGACTTTTCCGGTCGCCATTTGTTCATTGACAGCGGAGGCGTCGCGCAGGGCGACCTCGCCCTTCAATGCCACAACATATTCCGAGCGCAGAGAAACACCCAGTTCAAACGTCTTTTGGTCCAATTTGTCCGCGTTGAAGACTGCCTGTACAATACCGGACACATCGCGCAGCCACACAAAGATCACGCCGCCCATGTTGCGGGAACGCTGAACCCATCCCATCAGGGTCACCTGCCGGCCGGCCAATGCCTCGCTCACTTCACCGCAGCGCAGGTCTCGTTTCCATCCGCCTAAAAACTCTGCCATCTTTTAATCAACCTTTCAACATATTTTCGATTGTCTCAAGCGCGTTTTGCGCGGGCACTTCCGTTTCTTCCCCGGTTTGCATATCCCTCAGTTTGATATTGCCCCGCTCCCACTCTTCACCCCCGACGATTGCCATCACACGGATACCCTGCTTATTGGCATATTTGAACTGCGCGCGAAGGTTCCTCCCGGTGTGATCGCAATCTGCCTGGATGCCTCGTCCCCGAAGGGCAAGCACCAGTTCAAAAGCCCTCACAAAGTCGTCAGGCGCGATGTTGGCGACATATGCGTGATAGAGCGGAGGCTGGGGCAGGGCAATGCCTTTCGTGTCAAGTTCCATCAATATTCGCTCAATACCGATGCCGAAGCCAACTCCCGCAAGCGGCGGTCCATCCAGCTGCTCCACCAGACCGTCATAGCGTCCGCCGCCGCAGAGGGCAAGGCCCTCGCGCTGGCCATGCATAATGATCTCAAACACGGTTTTGGTATAGTAATCAAGCCCGCGCACAATCAGCGGATCGATCTGATAGCTGACTTTTACCGCGTCCAGCAGGCCCTTCAGCCCTTCAAAATGCCCGGCGCACTCACCGCATAGCGTATCTACAATGACCGGCGCGTTTTTGACCACGCGCTTGCAGCCTGTTTCCTTGCAGTCAAGTACGCGCAGCGGGTTCCTGTCAAAGCGCTCCCTGCAGTTATCGCAGAGTTGATCCATTTGGCCGGCCAGATACTCCCGAAGCCTTTGATGATACACAGGGCGGCATTGCGGGCAGCCAATGGAGTTAATATTGACTGTCAGATCGTCAAGCCCCAGCTCGGCAAGCATATTGAGCAAGCCCGCAATCAGCTCCGCGTCAGCGGAAGGCTCTCTGGCGCCAAAGCACTCCATGCCAAACTGATGATGTTCACGCAGCCTGCCGTGCTGAGGGTTCTCGTAGCGAAAAATCGGGTTATTGATATAATACATTTTCACCGGCTGAGCCTGCGCGTAGAGCTTCCCTTCGATCAAGGCGCGCACGGCTCCCGCCGTGCCTTCCGGCTTGAGGGTAATAGAACGCCCGCCCTTGTCATTGAAGGTATACATCTCTTTTTGAACGATATCGGTTGTGTCCCCGACACCGCGAAGAAAAAGCTCCGTATGCTCAAACACAGGGGTGCGTACCTCGCGGTAGCCTGAAAGCGCGGCATGCTTGCGCATGATGCTCTCAACATACTGAAACCTGTAGCTGTCCTGCGGCAGACAGTCCTTTGTTCCCTTTGGCGCTTGTATCATAGCTACCCCTCTTAAAAAACAAACCCACGCATGTTCATGCATGGGACGAGTTGCTCGCGGTGCCACCCAGCTTGCACAGATATGTGCCGCTCTGTGCCCATAACGCGGGCCAACGCCGGATCTCGCCGGAGGCTCAGGGGTGTCCCGATGTTAAACTGCCGGGAGACTTTCAGCCAAGGTCTCCTTCTCTTAAGACAGCCGACGCATCATCTTCCCATCACAGCCGTTTTGATATTATAAAAGCATATGGATTGCTTTGTCAATGGCATGGCTCTGTGATATAATTTATCCGGAACAAAAGGAGGCAAGAGAGATGCTCAATTCAATTTCCGGCTCGAATCCGCTGATTAAACTTGATGTCAACCGCCTGATGAGCGATATGCTGGGCGATCTATACGGCCTGACCAGAGAGGAATTGCAGGCCTTATCCCCCCGCGCCGCCGCCGCTTTTAATGCAGTGAAGGAAAACCGGGGAACCGGCTGGCTTGGCTGGACAGAACTGCCCTACAACCAGGATAAAATCGTCACTGATATCCTGGCCACCGCTGACACTGTTCGCAGAGACTTTAAGACCTTTGTCGTTCTGGGGATCGGGGGCAGCGCGTTGGGCCCCATTGCTGTACAACAGGCGCTCAACCATCTTCACTACAATGACCTGAGTGATGATCAGCGCAATGGCCCCCGCTTTTTTGTGGAGGATAACATCGATCCGGAGCGCATGAAGAGTTTGCTTGACGTGATCGACCTGAAAACCGCCTGCTTTAACATCATCACAAAATCAGGCGCGACAGCGGAAACCATGAGCCAGTACCTGATCATCTCGGAAGCTTTGAAGGCACATGTCGGCAAAGGCTGGCAACAGCATATCATTGCCACCACCGATCAGGAAAAGGGCAATCTGATCCAACTGGCGCAAAAAGAAGGCTTCAAGTTATTTTATATTCCTGGTTCCGTCGGCGGCCGTTTCAGCGAGCTGAGCCCGGTAGGGCTGCTGGCCGCCGCCGTGTGCGGGATCGACATCAAGGCCCTCTTATCCGGCGCGGCTGCTATGGATGCGCACTGCGCGGCCGAAGATATGTGGAAGAATCCCGCCCTGCTTGAGGCTGCCATCCAATATATCCTGATGGAGCAGCGAGGCATCAACGTGCACGTTATGATGCCCTACGCTGACAGTCTCAAGTATATGGCCGACTGGTTCTGCCAGCTGTGGGCTGAAAGCCTGGGCAAGAATGCAACCCGAATGGGCGAACCCGTCAATGTCGGCCAGACGCCTGTAAAATCCCTGGGCGTAACCGACCAGCACAGCCAGCTGCAGCTCTACACTGAAGGCCCTTACGACAAGGTGATTACCTTTTTAAAGGTAGAAAACTTCCGTACGATCACAATGATCCCTCACGGGTGCGAGGAATTTTCGGACGTTGCCTTTCTGGGCGGCAAAAGCCACAATGAGCTGATCGAGGCTGAACGCCTGGGGACGGAATATGCCCTGCTGAAGTCAAAGCGCATGAGCCAGACAATTACGCTGCCGGAGGTCAACGCGCATACGGTCGGACAACTGATCTACTTCTTCGAGCTGGTCACCGCGTACGCGGGCGAGCTGCTGGATATCGACGCGTTCAACCAGCCCGGCGTTGAGGAATCAAAAATCGCTTCCTATGCCGTGCTTGGCAATACCGGTGAAAAGTTCAGGCACAAGCAAGCGGAGATGGCCACAGCGCCCGCCTCAAAGGCCGAGTATATCCTGTAAGCTTCGCATCAAAAAGCAGCCATCTCAATGGGATGACTGCCTTTTTGATGATTTTGATTATGTCTCGGGCATGTACCGCAGAATCGGGTTTCTGGCAGCTGTCACTTCATCGGGCCTGCCGATGGGGGTGGTCTGCGGCGCTTGATGCAGGCTCTCGGGGTCTGCTTCTATCTTCTCCCGGATGGCCTTGAAAGACATGGCCGCCTCGTCAAGGCTCTCGCGGCTTTCCGTCTCAGTCGGCTCCAGCATCAGCGCTTCGTGAACAATGAGGGGAAAGTACATGGTCGGCGGATGCATGCCAAAGTCTATCAGCCCCTTGGCGACATCCAAAGCCGACACATGATGCTCACGCTTGACGCTTTCAAGCGTCAAGACAAATTCATGCATGCAGGAATGGTCGTACGCCACCGGGAAATACTGCTTTACCTGATGCATCAGATAGTTGGCGTTGAGCACTGCCGTTTCAGCGGAATCCCGGATGCCATCCGCCCCAAGCGTCAGAATGTAGGTCAGCGCCCTCATGACAATACCAAAGTTGCCGTAGAATGAGCGAACCTGTCCGATGCTTTCAGGTTTTCTTCCCTCGCCCATCAGAGAGTCAGGCAAATAGGGTTTCAGTATGTCCTTGCAGCCAACAGGGCCTGAGCCCGGGCCGCCTCCGCCATGCGGGGTGGAGAAGGTCTTGTGCAGGTTCAGGTGCACCACATCAAACCCCATGTCTCCCGGCCTCACCTTGCCCATGATGGGGTTCAGGTTTGCGCCGTCATAGTAGCACAAGCCTCCGCAATCATGCACAAGACGCGTGATTTCCAGGATATTGGGGTCGAACAGGCCCAGCGTGTTGGGGTTCGTCAGCATCAGGCCGGCGACATCATCGCCGCAGGCGGCTTTCAACGCCTCCATATCCACACAGCCCTGCGCGTTGGAGGGAATGTTAATCACGCTGTATCCTACCATCGCCGCGCTTGCGGGATTCGTGCCATGTGCCGAATCGGGCACAATGATCTTGCTGCGCTTGGTATCGCCGCGCAAATCGTGATATCTCTTAATCAAGAGCAACCCTGTGTATTCGCCGTGCGCTCCTGCTGCCGGCTGAAAAGTCATGGCATCCATGCCCGTAATCTCGCACAGCAGCGTCTGGGCAAGTTCCAACGCGTCCCTGCACCCTTTTGCGCTGTCACGGGGCTGCAGCGGGTGGATTCCCTGGAAGTTTGGATCGCCTGAAGATAGCTCATTGATTCGCGGGTTATATTTCATCGTGCAGGAACCCAGTGGATAGAAACCGCTGTTTACGCCAAACGCCTGTTTGGCGAGTCTTGTGTAATGACGCGACAGTTCCACCTCCGTCAGTTCGGGCAGCTTAGGGGCATCTTTGCGAAGCGGAGACGAGGGCAGTTCTGCTTTGGGCACATCACATTCGGGGAGGTAGTTCATTCTGCGGCCTTCCGCTCCGATTTCAAAAATCAGTTTCATCGAGCGCACACCTCCTTGATTGCCTTGATCACAGCATCAAGCGTTTGCTTGCTGTGCTTTTCGGTCACGCACCACAGCATGCCTTCTTCTATGGGAAGCCCGCTTAATATGCCGCGCTGCATCAATGCATTTTCAAGCTTCTTGGCATCAATGGGACAAGCTGTAACAAACTCATTGAAAAAGTCTCCTCGATAGACCAGATCAAACCCCGGTATCTTTTCCATCTCAGAGGCAAAATAATGCGCCTTGTGGTAACAAAGCTCCGCAGCCTGCATAAAGCCCTGCGGACCCAGCGCGGCCATGTATACAGACGCTGTCATGGCGCATAGCGCCTGGTTGGAACAAACATTGCTGCTCGCCTTTTCCCTGCGGATATGCTGTTCGCGGGCTTGCAGGGTCAATACAAAGGCGCGCCTGCCCTGAGCATCCTTTGTCTGACCAACAATTCGGCCGGGCAAAAGGCGGGTCAGCTCCTTTTTGCATGCCAGGAAGCCAAGATAGGGGCCGCCGTAATTGAGAGGCATACCCAAAGGCTGTCCTTCACCCGTTACGATATCAGCACCCTGCGCCGCAGGCGTGTCAAGCAATCCCAATGAAGTTGGATAAACAGCCATGACGGCTTTTGCGCCTGCCTGATGAGTCATCAGGTTGATTGCGGCCGCTTCCTCGATCTGCCCCAGAAAATTTGGCTGCTGAATCAGTACACAGGCCGTTTTATCATCCAGCATTTCTTTGAGAGCAACCTGATCCGTTAAGCCTGACTTCATAGGGATCAGCTTCATCTCAACGCCTCGTCCCCAGCAATAGGTACGGACTGTCTCAATGGTCTCGGGATGAACGCCGGCAGATATCAGTACTCTATCGCGCTTTCGGTCAAGGCACATCATCGCGCCTTCCGCGGCGGATGACGCGCCATCATACATCGAGGCATTGCTGACATCCATGCCGGTGATCTCACAGATCATCGTCTGAAATTCAAAGATGCTCTGCAAAACACCCTGGCTGATCTCTGCCTGATAGGGCGTATACGTTGTGCTGAACTCCTCTTTGGAGGTGATGCTTGAAACGATCGCGGGGATATAGTGGTCATAGGCGCCTGCGCCGCGCAGTACGGTATCAAAGGCAATATTCTTAGCCGCCATGCCTTTCATCCTGGCCCGCACTTCCAATTCAGACAAGCCTTGCGGGATATTCAAAGGTTTCTTCAGCAGCACGCTTGCGGGGACATCCTGATACAAGTCATCGATCTGATCCAGACCGATGGCCTTCAGCATCGCTTCCCGCTCCTTGCTTGTTGACGGGAGATAGCTTCCCATGCTCAGCCCTCCTTCACTAAATCCTCGTATTCCTGCGCGCTGAGCAGTTCTTCTGTCTCAGTCACTTCATCCACGCGGATGATCCAGGCTTCATAGGGCTTTTCATTAATGGTCTCCGGCGCGTCAACCAGCGCTTCATTGACTTCCGCCACCTTGCCGCTCACAGGGCTGATCACTTCGCTGACCGCCTTGACAGATTCAACATCCGCAAAGGATACACCGGCTGTAACGCCATCTCCCACAAAAGGAACGTTGATAAAAACGATGTCGCCAAGCTCCTTTTGCGCGAAATCGGTCAGCCCGATCAACAGGCTGTCCCCTTCTGTCTTCACCCACTCATGGGTCCTGGTATAGCGTAAATCATTAGGGAAACTCATGTGTCCGTCCTCCTCAAAATATATGTATCAGCTCCGCTGATCATTTGCTCCTCTTGTAAAACGGCAGCTCTGTTGTCTTCGCTTTCAGCATTCTGCCTCTGACATCCACTTCGTATACGGCTTGCGGATCTGCCTTGGACGCGTCAATCAGCGCCATGGCGATCGCTTTTCCAAGATAAGGCGCCATGGTGCCGCTGGTGGTTTCCCCGATCAGCACGCCATCCATATAAACAGGACAGTGCTCACGGGCAATGCCTCTGTCAACCATTTCCAGGCCAACGCGCGTACGCTTTGGGGCACCTTTTTTGATCAAAGCTTCCTTGCCGATAAAATGCGGCTTATCCAGCTTCACAAAGAAAGAAAGGCCGGCCTCGAGCGGCGTGATATCATCCGTCATCTCGTGCCCGTACAGCGGCATGCCCGCTTCCAGACGCAAGGTATCCCTGGCGCCTAACCCGCAGGGGATCAGTCCTTCATCCTTCCCAGCCTCAAGCAAAGCCTCAGCAAGGGATACAGCTTGCTCCGGCTTGCAATACAGCTCATATCCAAGCTCGCCCGTGTAGCCGGTGCGTGACACGAGGCAGGAAATGCCGGCCACTTCAATATCTTGCTTGAATGTATAGTATTTTTCCGGCAGCTGTTCCGCATCTGCCAGCTTGGAGAGGATAGCTCTGGCGCGAGGGCCTTGCAGTGCCAGCTGCGCATACTCTTCAGACAGATCGAGCACAGCCGTGTCGCCCTTTTTATGCTTGGAGAACCATTGATAATCCTTATCCTTATTGGCTGCGTTGACGATCAGCATATAGCGGTTATGATCCATCCTGCAGCATACAAGATCATCCACGATCCCGCCTTCATGGTTGCATATCGGGCTGTAGCGTACGCGTCCGATCTCCATGCCGGACATATCGTTGACCAGCAGATCCTGCAGGGCATTCAGCGCATCCGGCCCCTCAAATACAATTTCACCCATGTGCGATACGTCGAACAGGCCGCATGCGTTGCGTACGGCATTATGTTCGGCAATCACACCGGATGGATACTGTACCGGCAGAAGATATCCCGCGAAAGGTACGATTTTTCCGCCCAGCTTCAGGTGCAGGTCATACAGCGGTGTCTTTTTCTCCATAGTAGTCCTCCTTCAAAAAAGGCACGCAAATTTCATTGCGTGCCTCTGTTCTTTTACCTTGAAGATTCCTCCGCCCGGCAGAGTTGCTTCTTTGGTGCATCGCTGCTTTCCAGAGTTTCGTCCCAATCCGGTCTTGTAGCCTGAGAGTTTTTGCAGTCCCCTTCGGCGCCGCGGCCGGGTCATAGCATGACCCTGCGGTCTCTCCCGGATTGATCAACCGACTATTACTTTTTTGCCTTCCGCAGGTAAGCGGGAACGCCAAGATCATCCTTCTCAAGAGCGGGAGCGGTTTGAGGCTGCTGTTGTACCGGCGGTTGATAAGGATTTGCCGGCTGCACAAAAGGCTGCTGGCCGGGCATATAGCCTGTTCCATATCCCTGCTGAGGGTAAGCCGGAGCGTAAGGCAGGGGAATATTCATCTGCGGTATGCTGCCGGGCCGGCCGGGTGTGGGGAAGAACGAGGATGTATCCTGCTGATCATACATGGCAGGCACCTGCGGCGCTTCAAAGCCGGGCACACCAGCCGGCGCCGAAGGCCCTTCCGCGGGGCTGCGGTTTTCATAAGGGTTATAGGCAGCGCTCGCCGCGCCGTAAGGCAAAGAAGCTGTTTTAGGCGACTTTTTCCTGGCATCGCGCACAGGGAACGCCGTTTTCTCAAAACCTGTGGCAATAACAGTAATACGGACCTCATCCTTCAGGCTGTTATCGACTCCCGCGCCGAATATGATGTTGGCCTCACTGTCCGCGGCCTCCTGGATCAAGCGGGCTGCTTCGTTGATATCAAGGATCGGCATATCCTCGCTGCCGGTGATGTTGATCAGAACGGCGCGCGCGCCATCGATCTTGGTCTCAAGCAGCGGGCTGGAAATGGCATTCTTTGCAGCCTGTACCATTCGGTTTTCGCCCTTGGCGCTGCCGATGCCGATGTGGGCCATTCCGCCTGATTCCATCACGGTCTTCACATCCGCGAAGTCAAGGTTGATGGTGGCGGGCAGAGCGATCAGGTCAGAGATGCCCTGAATGCCCTGGCGGAGCACATCGTCAGCAACACGGAAAGCTTCCAGCATGGAAGTGCCTTTGCTAACCACCTGAAGGAGACGGTCATTGGGAATGACCACCAGTGTATCCACATACTGCTTCAGCTCATTGATACCCATCTCCGCGTTGCGCATGCGCTGCTTGCCCTCAAACTGAAAGGGCTTGGTGACAACGGCGATGGTGAGACAGCCTAATTCTCTTGCGATATCAGCCAAAACAGGCGCAGCGCCGGTGCCTGTGCCGCCGCCCATACCGGCTGTGATAAAGACAAGGTCGGCTCCCTTCAGCAATTGAGCGAGCTCCTCGCGGCTTTCCTCAGCGGCGCGCTTGCCGATTTCTGGCACAGCACCCGCACCCAGCCCTTTGGTCAGCTTTTCACCGATCTGCAGGGTGTGATCCGCATGCGAAGCGGTAAGCGCCTGGCTGTCCGTATTCACAGCAATAAAGTCGACGCCCTTCAGTTTGGCCTCGACCATGCGGTTCACGGCATTGGTACCGCCGCCGCCGCATCCGACTACTTTGATCGTCGCAAAAGAATCTTTGGTTTGCTCTTGATCAACCTGCTGCAATTCAAGCATGGTTTATCCTCCTCATGTGGAACTCAGATAGTATCAGCCGCCGAACAGATTGCGGAAGAAAGCGCCAATGCCGCCCTGGGCAGCACCTGCGCCGGTTTTGGTGTCAATGATCAAATCAAGCAATCCCAGCGCGCTTGAATAAATAGGGCTTGAAAGCTTCACTGCCTTGCGGGGCAGGTCACGTACCGGCCGGCCCAGCCGTTCGCTTAAAAACTCGCGCCCGCCGCGGTTGATGGCCAGACCGCCTCCTGTCAGATAGACGACCGACCAGTTACCCAGCCGCACTCCGGATTCCTTGACACAGGAGGCGATCTCATCGCAGATTTCCTCCGCTCTCGCGTCAAGAATTTCAGAAACCTTATGATAGGCAAAGGTTCGCGTTCTGCCGTCAGTCCCCAGTATATCAAAAGAAGGCTGTGAGGCAGGAGCGCCGAAAATATAGGATCGCTTGATCTGCTCTGCCTGGTCCAGCGGAATATCCAACCCATAGGTCAAATCGGCGGTGATATGTCCTCCGCCAAGCGGGATATTTTTATGGAAGATGATGGTATCGCCTTCAACAGCCATGACCTCAGTCGCCAGATAGCCGGTATCGATCAGCAGAGCCGTGCGGTCACGCTCTTCATCGGAGATGTAGAGCATTGCCTCACCCATCGGGGTTGAGAAAAAACCGCTGGCGCTCTTGCCAATCGCCCGAAGGCGCTCAGACACATCGTCAATAAAAAACTGATCGGCAATCACGTAGGAAATCATCGCGCGCAGCTCGTTGCCGTGGCGATTCAAAGGTTCCAATGTTTTCTTGCCGTCATCAATCACAAACCAGGCTGGGCTGCGGTGGATAGGCGTTCCCCTTACTTCCCGCACTTCCTCGTTGGCCAGCGCGAAAAGCGTTTCAATATCACGGGAAGTCACATGCGGATCAGCGCCCTGCAGGTCCAGTTTCACCTCTACCGTATATATCCGGGAAAACTGGCCGGGGACCCCGACAAACACCTCGCGTGTATTAGTGCGCGCCTGTTCCTCAGCAGTCCTGACAGCCTGGGCGATAGTATCATTCACCAAATCAGGGTTGTTCCATCTGGCGTCTGCAAAACCGTCATAGCTTGCTATTCCCGCGCCTATGATGTCTGTGCGCTGACGGCCTGTTACTTCGGCAACAAGCGCGACGACTTTGCTCGTGCCAAAATCGATGACCGTGATCGTGCTTCTCATCAAACGTTCATCCCCATTTCTCTGGCTTTTGCCGTATGACTTGCCGCCAAGCAAAAAAACACACCGAACCCCGGAAGTCATTTGGATGCCTTATTGTAACTGTTTTGTGATACAATGGCAAGAGCTTAATCATAAAAACAACTTATTCTCCGCGATAAAGGCCTGTTCTTAGAGAGAATCCGGCCGATGGGTCGCTTCTCCCCATACCGTTGCCTCAATGGTTCCGCCTACTCGGCCTAATCGCCGCAGCTCAGGCAATACGGCGCGCACTGTGCCGATCTTTGCCTTCAGGCTGCTGATGTCCCCCAAATGGATGGAATACCCATCCCTGGTGGTCAGGTAGATGCGGGTAGGCTCCGACAGATTGATATCCAGTATCTCCCCGCTGAAGCTCTGCATATAAATTTCCTGGGCCAGGGCAATACAGCTTTCGATCTGCCCTTCCTTGGTGCTCAATGGAAGCTTGCCTTCACGAATATCGCGCAAAGCAAGACCTGAAATCCGCATCAGAGGGCTGCTGCCCTCCGGCTGCTGAGCGCGAGACAGAATGATGCCGTCATCAGCCATGATATAGGAAACCCCTATATAATTGATACTGGCAATGGGTTGTCTTTCCCTCACATACAGAACCACGGAGTTGGGAAATACTTTTTGCATGCGCTCATACACCAGAAAACGGTTGGCGTTGATACCGTCTCTGATCTTATCTTCCCGAAGGCTGAAATAATTGCTTGATTGAGTAATCCCGGCAGAAGAAGCCACTTGCTCCCAGGTCAGGTTATGGATGCCGATCACGCGCACATAGCGGATGCTGAACACGGTTGCCCGCAGGATAAAAGCAACGCTGACAGCCATCAGCAGCACACAGCTGATGATCAGCATTCTTCTTCCCGGTGTCATCGGAGGCTGATCACTTTGCTGCTGCGGATCTAGATTCTGTCCGTCCAGCTGAAGCCGGGGCTGAACAGCGCCTGGACGCTGATCCCTTTGCCTGTCCGGCAATTCCGGTGGCGGGTAATACTCAAATCCGGGGTCAGTCATCACGTTCATCACTCAGCGAAAGAACATAGTCTTTAAACTGAACGCCTCGCTGTTCATAATCCCGAAACTGATCGAAGGAGGCGCAGGCAGGCGACAGCAATATATTTCCCTCATCAAATCCGGCGATCGACCGGGCAAGATCAACAGCTGCAAACAATGTATCCGCGGTGAAGGTATTCATAAACCCGGCCTGATGAAGCGCGTTTGCCAGCTGCGGGGCGGTCTGCCCATATAATACGGCAGATTCAATCATCGGGCTTCGGGCGATAACCTCCGCAAGACCGGCGAAACTCACCTTCTTATCATATCCGCCCGCAAGCAGCACGCTGGGACGTATCATCGCCTCCACAGCCTTGATCGTAGACTCGGGATTCGTTCCCTTGCTGTCATTGATATACGTGATGCCGCGCAGCGTCCTGACAAATTCTATGCGGTGTTCCACACCGCCGAACTCTAAAAGCGCTCTCCTGACGGCATCGATGGGAATCCCGGCGAGAGCAGCCAGAGAAATTGCCGCGAGCGCGTTTTGCAGATTATGTTCTCCGGGCAGTCTGATGTCCGATGTCTTGCATACAAACAGCTCCTTGTCATCCAAACGCAGGATAACTTGTCCGTCCTTGGTAAAACACCCGCGGTCAACCTCCTTGCGCAGGGAAAACCAAATCACCCGGCTGCGAAGTCCATCCGCCATGGCCCGTACCGCTTCATCATCGGCATTGAGAACGGCGAAATCCTCCTCTTCCTGCCTTAAAAAAATACCGCGTTTCAGGGCAGTGTAGCGTTCCATGCTGCCGTGACGGTCCAAGTGATCGGGGGTAATGTTCGTAACAGCCGCGACACGCGGGTGAAAGGCATGGACCGTTTCCAGCTGAAAGCTGGAGACCTCTGCCACCAAAGGATCCCCGGGTTCTATCTCCCGGACCGCAGAGGTAATCGGGTATCCGATATTGCCGCACACCCCGGCCCGGCGGCCGGAAAGCCTGAACATCTCGCCCAGCAGGGATACGGTCGTCGTTTTGCCGTTGGTACCCGTTACAGCATAGATGGGGCCTCTGGCAAACAGGTAACCGAGCTCAAGTTCCCCGATCACCGGCAGATGATGTTCTTTTGCCATCAGCACAAGCGGTGCCTCCACCGGAACCGCCGGGCTGATCATCAGTATATGGCAATTCAAAAGCAGGGCAAAGGGATCAAGCCCCATGCCCCGCTCACACCCGGATCGGATCAGGCGAAGGATATGCTCTTTTGCGGGCAGTTCGTCAAGCGGCTTCGCGTCATATAGAACCGGCACAGCGCCGGCCTGCAGCAGCAGCTCAGCCGCTGCCAAACCGCTTCTTGCGAGCCCGATGACCAGCACCCGCTTCCCAGCCCAATCAAGGCCTTCCAATGTATCCATTTTTACCTCATCAAAGGCAGCGCGGCCAGAACAGCCACAGCGCTCAAACCAAGCGCCACCAGCGCGTACATGATGACGATCTGGTTTTCTTTCATGCCTGACAGTTCAAAGTGATGATGAATAGGCGACATCTTAAAAATACGTTTTCCGTGCGTCATCTTGAAATAAGCCCGCTGCATGATCACCGAGAGGGATGACATGATCATAGTAAAGCAGATAGGGATCAGCCAAAACTGAAGCCCCAGTGCCATAGCCGCCGCGCAAAACAGACCTCCGATAAACATGGAGCCTGTATCCCCCATCATGATCCTGGCCGGATAGCGGTTATAGATCAAAAAGCCAAGGCAGGCACCAACAAGAGAAAAGCTGATCAGCGAAGCGGCAGGTCCTTCCGCGGAAGCGTTCAAAAAAGCGGCAATCAATCCCAAGGCAATCCCGCCCACCACCGATACGGACGACAATATCCCGTCAACCCCGTCCTGCAGATTGGCGCTGTTTGTCATAAAAATAAACAGTACGGTCATCAGGGGGATATAGAAGATGCCCAGGTCCCATACACGGCTTGTAAAGGGCAGGTACACGCTGCTGCCGATCCTGAAATAGCAGTAAACAGAAAACAGCAGTCCGACGATCACCTGTCCGATAATCTTTTGCCGGGGCTTCAGACCTTCATGGTTGTGGCGGATATTTTTAATATAATCATCCCTGACCCCGATGGCCATCGCGCCAAGCGCAGCCAGAAGCATGGGCAGCAAGTTCCAGGCAGACCCTTGCGTCAAAGCGAACATCAGCGCAGACAGAACGCATGCGGTCGCGATCAGCAAACCGCCCATGTTCGGCGTCCCCTTTTTTCCCAGGTGTGCTTGCGGTCCGAGTTCATAGATGGTTTGACCAAATTGGCGCGCTTTCAGGCTTTTAATCAGCCAGGGCATGCCCAGCGCTGAAACGGAAAAGGCAACCAGCATGGCACCGATTGACAGTGTCATTTACATTCCCTCCCCGAAAGCAATTCCCGAACGATCTGCTTTTCATCAAAGGGGCGCTTGACGCCGCTGATTTCCTGGTAGGTTTCATGCCCCTTGCCGGCCAGAATGACCACATCACCATCCTGCGCCATGTCAAGGGCTTTGGATATGGCTGCCCTGCGATCCTCCATGATCTCATAGGATCCCTGTGTTTTCCTGATACCCTCTTCGATGCTCCGGATAATCGCCATCGGCTCTTCGCTGCGCGGGTTATCGCTCGTCAGAATTGAGTAATCAGCCAGGCGGCCTGCGATGGTTCCCATCTGCGGCCGTTTCAAATAATCCCTGTCGCCGCCGCAGCCGAACAGTACGATCACGCGCCCACGCGCGAAACCCTTCGCTGTCTTCAGGATATTTTCGAGCGCGTCAGGTGAGTGAGAATAGTCAAGAATAACCATGTAAGGCGTATGCGTATCAAGTACTTCCGCACGGCCCGGAACACTCTTCACCCCTTCCAGCGCGCGGCAGATGACTTGAGGCTCAACCCCCATGATCAGCGCCAGACCGCAGGCCGCGAGGGCATTGTATACGTTAAACATGCCCATCATCTTCAAATGAACAGGATAAAGATGCTCATTCCATAAGGCCAATTGAAAGGATACACCCTTTTCGCTGATCTCGATATCACGCGCGAAAATGTCCGCATTGGTACAGATTCCAAAGGTACTGTAAGGGATAGCAAGATCCTTGATCACATCAGCTGCCCGGTCATCATCCACATTGACGGCGGCATTTTTTACCATTCCGCTTGTCAGAAAGGATTTCTTAGTCTCAAAGTAATGATCCATATTGCCAAAATAGTCAAGATGGTCCTGTGACAGGTTCAGGTAGCATCCCGCCTCAAACTGCAGGCCTTCCAGACGGTTCATGTTGATCGCGTGAGCGGAAACCTCCATGCAAACAGCCTGCACGCCCTCGTCTGACATCTCGCGAAGCGTTCTGTTAAGATCAATGGGGTCCGGCGTGGTCAGGCCGCTCTTCATCCACCTGCTGCCGATCATATTGCCCGTGGTGCCGATCAAGCCGCAAACCCATCCTGCTTCCTCGAGGATCGCCTTGATAAAATAGCTTGTTGTGGTCTTTCCTTTCGTCCCCGTGATGCCAATCAATTTCATCCTTTTACCCGGATGCCCGTAGAACGCGGAGGATATCAGCGCCATAGCTGCCCGATCATTGCTGACAAGCACCTGCGGCACATCGACCTTCTCCAGAAAACGGGTTACAACCAGGGCCGCCGCACCGTTTTCAACAGCCTGCTTGGCAAAATCATGGGAATCCGAACGGGCGCCTGAAATACAAAAAAACAGGCCGTCCTCTGTTTTAAGGCGGCTATCCTGTGACAGCGAACTGATCTCGCAGTCGCCGCGCTGTTCAAGTAAATACGGCGCAGCCTCTTTCGCCAAATGCGATAATTTCATTCTACATGCCTTTCAAAGAAAGATCTCTCATGCCGGCAATTCGATTTATAATATCAAAACAAACGCCGTTGAAACAGCCGGCCTATGCAATAATATTCTATAAATAGATTTGTCAGTATTAGCGCCGCCCGGAAGCAATCCCTGTGTCCGCAGTCAAGCCGGAGCTAAAAGGCCTCATACTGGGTGCCGATACACGAATTGTCTCCTCATTGAGCGCAAGCTTCATCCCAAGATTCTGGGAAGCATAATAGCAGATGAAGTTGCTGTCCCTGGCCGCGCTAAGCCGCTCATCCAGCGCAAGACGTTCCTGTTCAAAGGCCGTGTACTTGTTTTGGATCTGAGCAATCTCATCTCTGAGGGCGCTTCCTTGACGCGCCGTAGTCAGAGTGATCATGCCCATTATAGCAATTGCAAGCGCAATCATCAAGGCTGCCCAGGGCAACGTTAGGCCAAAGCGTCTTCTTTCCTGAGTTTCGCCGGCTTTAAAAACCACCCGGACATCCTCCTCCTGCGCGGGGAGGTCCGGAACATCAACACGGTTGGATACCACAATCCGTTCAAAGGGATGCATCTGATTCCCGGCAAGTACATAATGATTAGACTTTATCGGCTGCGCATACTGTGACATATCTGCTCCCTTTCATGGATATTCAGCTTCCCTGCTTACCTCGAAGGCTTCCCTGGATTCTACTGATCTCACTCAGTACATCGGGATGCTCATCATGGAAGCGCCGGGTCTCATCCGCCGCCTGCTGGCTGGAGACTACCTTGACATAATCATTTGCGCCCGACACCTGTACACCGGCCGCGTCTTTGAGATACATGTCACGAAGCGCCGCCGGCAGCAATACCCGCCCCTGTGAATCGAAACTGACGCTGTCAAATGAAAACCGTGAAAACCTGTCCAAAAATTCTTCCGCCCTGGCGTCCTGATCTCTCAGCTCGGTCAGAATATCCACTTTCTTTTCCCATACCTCGTAAGGGTAGATAGCAATACTGTTTTGGGCCATGTTCAAGCCAATGACAATATCCTCTCCCAGGCGTTCCCGGAAGTTCTGCGGGACAATCATACGCCCTTTTGCATCCACGCTGTGGTTATAGGCACCGAAAAAACCTTTAATTCTCCTTGGTCTGGAGGAGTTGAATGCTGAATCCTGGGGGGAGTCCTCTCCCGTCTTGCTGATATCATCAGACATTCAATCACCACCAATCGCCACTTATTGCCTCTTGCAGACACAATCTACCACTTATAAAATAGTCCAGTCAAACGCAGTTCCCTTGTTTTTCATGGCTTTGGGGCTGTCTCAGAGGGCTCTTCTATTGATATGGAACGAATAATAAGAAAATGCGTTCGCTTCATTTCTGAATAATAGGAACGCGGATTCTTTAGTCCAACGTCCTGCCAACCACTATCAGTCATATTAACTGAGTTTTTTATGTAATTTTGTGCTTTTTGCTGATTTTAATTTTGGCAGAATTTGTGCTGGATTATTTTGGGTTTTGAAACGTCAAACATAGACCGCAAGGACATGGCGGAAGATCCACAAACAGGGATCAATCTGTACAATGGCAATAAAAAAGAACGCGCTGCGCGTCCTTTTGCAACTAAACGTTAAGTTTATCTCCTCATTTAACCACCGGCTGCCACAGCCGGACCCTCCGGAGCCAGCTCATAGAGCCTGAAACCCAATCCGTCACAGGATACAGGGTGATACTGCACTGTGCCTATAGTCCCGTCGAACGCGCAGGCATTGGCTGCCCCATGCAAATGGCCGTAAAATACGTGGCCGGCACCATAATGCTCAAAAAGCTCTGTCATAGGTGTAGTTCTGCCCAAATGATCAACAGGCGGGTAATGGGTCAGCGCGATCAAAGGCTCGCCATCACGTTTCAAGGCTCTGCCTCTTTGCAGGGAAAGCTCCATGCGCGTCAATTCACGCCGGTATATCCGCTGGTTCTCAAGGTCTGCTTCGCTGTCAGGCTGAGACCAGCCGCGTGAGCCGCAAAAAACATAACCATCCAGGCTCAACGCATCGTTTTGCAGGGCATGCATTCCCTCGGGCAGTATCATGCGGAGGCGCGAAATAGAGTTCCACCAGTAATCGTGATTGCCGCGGATCAGAATCTTTTTGCCGGGAAGCCGGCCAATGGCGTCCAGATCCCCGCGCGCCTCTGACAGATGCATAGCCCAGCTGATATCCCCCGGAATCAGTACAATGTCCGTATGTCCTACCCGTTCAAGCCAATCCGCTGATATCTTTTCAAAATGACCTTCCCAGTGCGCTCCGAACACATCCATCGGCTTGTCGGAACCGCCGGGAAGGTGCAAATCACCGATCGCGAATAAACGAGCCCGGTCAGTTATCTTCGTCATCGTCGACGGAGTTATCGTTTTCTTCCTGTTCTTCCATTTCTTCCAGAGACAGGTTTTTATCGATTTCCTGATATTCCGGCTCAGGAATATCCTTATTGTTAAGATCGGGAACTATCTCATCCATCGTGCTGACTGTCTCATCACCCGTCATCAGCGGCTCATCCTCGTCAATCCCGTCATGGACCGCCGCGACTTTTTCACCATTCATCTCGTGAAGGCAGACCTGACAGAATACCTTGCCGGGAACCACAGGCGCTTCATTGCAGATCGTGCACAGTTCCTGCTCTTCCAGCGGCTCGTTGCCATGTATTTCACGGTAGCAAACCTTGCACATTTTATCTGTATCTTCCATATAGTTCAGTTCACACTTGGGACATTTAACCAACACGCGCATAACCCCTTTTCATGCTTCTATCCAACAGACGCTTGTTAAAGCATGGGCGATTATACTATGTACCCTGTGCAATGGCAAGGGGGCGCGTACATTTAATTCTTCCAAATAAATCACATGCCGTTAAGCCTCTTCCGCCTGCCTGGTTTTATTGACATAAATCTTCTTTTTCCCGGCCCTGCTTCTGTGCGTAGAGGCGATGATAACAGGCATGGAGTAGCTGGGCAAAGCGTTGGAGCGGTTTTTAACAACATTCAACACAAGAGAAACGCCGGCAATGTTGGTTAGTAGATTGGAACCGCCATAACTGATAAAAGGAAGGGGGATTCCCGTGATGGGCATCAGCCCAATAGTCATCGCGATATTTTGGAACACATGGATGAACATCATGCTCATCACGCCAATAATGATCATCCGCCCAAACTTATCAAAGGTATAGCGCGCCAGGTACAGCATGCGCAAAAGGGTAACAAAATACAGCAGCACGATCAGCAAACAGCCGATAAAACCCACTGCCTCGCCGACAGTTGCAAAAATGAAGTCCGTCCAATCCTCCGGGACAAAGTTCAGCTGGCTTAAGGAGCCGGGGATAAACAAGCCGATTCCCTTCAAGCCGCCTGATCCAATGGCTTGTTCGGAATTGAGTATCTGGTAGCCGCCGCTGCGGGGATATTTGGCCGGATCAAGGAAGGACAGAATACGCTGCAGGCGGAAGTTTTCAGAGCCGCTGATCAGGCCATAAGTGATAACCGTTCCGATCATGATAGCCCCGATCAGGGCGATAAAGGTAAGCCATTTCCAATCAGATCCGCCAAAGAAGATCATCAGGTAAAATATCGCGGCCATAACGATAACGGATCCTATCTCGCCCTGCATCACCGTAATGCCAGCAGGCACGGCAAATATCAGCATGATCCGAAACGCGTCCCGGAAAGAATTCATAGGCTTGGGGTTGTTGGCCATAGCGCGGGCAAGCATCAAAATGATTGTAAGCTTGGCAAACTCCGCCGGCTGGATCATTCGTCCCAGTCCGACTTCAAGCCAGGCGCTCACGTTACGGATGGATGACGCGCCCAGTACGATCACGAGCAGGAACAATACAGCATAGTAATATAAACGGGCATAGGAGCGGAAATGCTCATACGGCACAGATACAATAAACCATACCGCGGCCGGCGATGCCAGGGCGAAGATGGCCTGCCACCTTCCTGACTCGGAGTTCATGATGCGGTTAAGCAGCGGCACATCGGCGCTGAGCTCCGGATTAAAGGTAGCGACCGATATCATGACGACACCGATAGCGACAAGCGTATACATCAATCCGAGCAAAACAAAGTCGAAATGGGGTTTTGATCTCCTGTCCTCAGCACCCATCATAAAGGCATTTCCTCCTTTCCAAAGAGCTTGTGAAGCCAGTTCTTTTTGGTCAGCGGCACGCCCAGCAGACGGTCACAGACGCTTTCCAGCGCATGGACAACGGGGGCATCCGCCCCCTCCGGTATCGTTTTTCCTGCCAGCATGGCCCTGTACACGCTTTCACTTTGCTCAATAACGCCAAGTAATGGCAAATCCAGCGCCTGTGCCGTATTCTTAGGATCCGCAATAACGCCGCGGCGGACCAGGCGCCTGTCATAGCGATTGATGACGAGATAGGGGTGTTTACCTGTCGCTTCCATGATGATGCGCGCCATCTTCTCCGTATCGCGCAGGCATACGTCATCCGGGGTTGCCGCCAGTATGAATTGATCACAATGGCTGATGAAGTTTTTGACCCCGCGCCCGATCCCAGCCGGAGCGTCCACCAAAATCATGTCATAACGGTTTTTCAGGGTCTTCGCAATGCGCGTCAGGTCTTTTTGATTAAAGTCCTTGGGCTTGGCTTCCTGCCCGGCCATCATCAGATGCAAAAGCGGATAGCTCCCGTGAACGACAACAGCTTCATCCAATGAACAGCGCCTGCATAAACAATCTGAAAGTTCATAAAGAACGCGATCCTGCACCCCCATCATCAGATCAAGGTTCCGCAGGCCCACATCTGCGTCCAGGAGCAGGCAGCGCATGCCGCGTCTGGCCAGACTGACAGCCAAAGATGATGCGAGTGTGGATTTTCCCACGCCCCCTTTGCCGGAGGCAATCATGATCATGCGTCCCATCCGCGTTTCCCCCTCATATTAAGGGGCGAGCTCATTTCCGCCCACAGGCACAGGCACCGCGTTTGACAAGGTGCTGCGGTTGGCCATCCACCAATCTACAAATTCTTTGGCGGCCCCGGTCGCTTCAGCGCCGGAGAGGCCATTGGGTATATGGGTGATCACGGCGATCTCCGCATCCGTATCAAAGGGCGTCAGCAGCACGAACCATCCGTTGTTTTCGAGATCCAGTTTAATGCCGCCGATGGTCAGCTGCGAAGTTCCCGTCTTCGCCCAGATATCGTCCTTATATTCCCAGTTTTTAAACTTGGCTTTCGCGGTACCGCCATCATCAACCACGCCTTTCATTCCTTCTTTGATGTAGGGAAGGTAAAGGTAAGCATCCTCCAAACGGTTCAGCACGCTCTGCTGGTACTGGTTCAATATGTCCCCCTCAGGAGATGTGATGGAATCTATAATGGACAGGTTATTGACAACGCCGCCATTGGCAAGGCTGGCTACATAGCGGGATACCGCAACAGGTGTCAGCAGAGTGATTGACTGCCCGATCGCAAACTGTATCTCCTGGCTCCCGCCCCATTTGATATCATTCAGGTAGATCCATATATCGCCGATCGTCGCCTGTTTCCACACCATATCGCGTGTCATGTTCAGTTCAGCCATCAGGATGGGGCGCATGGCATCGGACCAGTCATCAGATGAAGGTGTATTGACCGCCATGTCCATCAGCTGCTTGACCGCAGTATCCAGCCGCACATCATCATAGTCGATGCCGTAGCTTGATCCAACCTCGCGCAAGTGCTTCTTTATCTTGGCAGCTACCAGAATGGGCAAGCTTGTTTCCTGCTCATTAAGACTGGCAGTCTGGTCATACAAAGACGTTTGGCTGCCCAGCACGCTGCGCGCCTCGCCGGGCAGCTGGATACCGGTTTTACTGCTCAGCCCCATCTCTGCGGCATATTTATACAGCAGGTTGCTGCCGGTTTTTCCATACAAGCGGGACGCTATGGTATAGAAAAAGAAATTGCAAGATTTCTGAATGCCCTCTACAATATCCAGGTCGGCATGATCAGACCTTTGGTTATTGGGAATCCAGCAGCGGGGAGCGTCTTCTTCTTTCGTTGTGTACTCCATAAAAGGTCCTGTGTCGGTGATCCTGTCTGTCACTTGCAGCCTGCCGCTGGTCAGCGCGGCCATAGCGGGCACCATCTTGAAGATGGATCCGGGCTCAGCGCGGGACTGGATGGCATAATTGCGCAGCACATTGCGGGGATCCTTGATAATGTCCGCCGCCGCCTTACCGCCGGCCACCATGGCGTTCAAATCATAGGTTGGATACTGGGCCATCGCGATGACCTTGCCTGTCTTGACTTCCAGCGCGATCAACACACCGGTTTCCGCGAGTTTAAGAGGATATTCGTCAAAATCACGCTGGGCCAGCTTTTCACGGTTGGCTTCATTCCACCGGGATTCAAACATCTTTTTTTCCTGATAGGCGCGGGTCGAATGTACATTGGCGGCAATCGCCTGCTCCGCCGCGCGCTGGGCAGCGGCATTGATGGTCAGCTTAACGTTATTGCCGTTTTCAGGCTCCTGCCTTTCAATCTCTCGGGTCAGGCGTCCCAGACTGTCTTTCTCCATCAGGCGGTAGCCATGCCGGCTGCTGATGTTCGGGGTCAGCCAGTTTTCCATGCTTTTTTCGACACCGTCTTTACCGATCATATCGTTCATAGCGTAGCCAAGGGGTTTCAGATCGGTTTGGTAATTATCGCTCTCTGAAATCATGCCGACATATCCGATGACCTGCGCAGCCAGATCCTTCTGCGGATAGACACGCTTCTCGCCCACTTCAATGTCCATGCCCGACAGCACCATGCTTCGTCCGATTACTTCGGTTACTGTGGCTGAGGCAACATCCTTGGCGATCACGATAGGCATGGAGAGGTAGATATTCATGTTCATTTCAGAATGAACCGCCATCACCTTCAGGATGGTTTCTTCATTCAATCCCCGGCTCCCCAGGTCATAGGTATTAAGCAAAGCTTCATAACAGGATTCCGCAGTGGGATATTTGGATAATTGACTCAGGTAGTGATTGGACCGCCACTGGCTCTCGCGGATCTCGATCGCGCGCTGAGATACATTGCCGAAATCGAACACCCACTCGCCCGTTTCCTCATAGCGCTTGATCGGGAAAGTTACGCTCAGCTTTCCCCCATTCTTTTCAATGATGCTGATGACTTCAAGAATAGAATCGGCAAAGCGTTTGTAATCCGCCGCCTTGTTTTCATCGCTGCTGCGGTAATAGGTGACATTAAACATATTCTCGCTCATTGCCAGAACCACAGAGTTGACATCCGTGATCATGCCGCGCGTGCCGGTTAGGCGGATGCTTTTGACGCGATTAACGTCCGCTGAGCTTTGATACTGGTCAGCTTTGGTGATCTGAAGATCATACAATCGCCAGATCAGGACGCCGAATAGAAGGACGATCACAGCGCTGAACGCAATAAAGCGGCGGCTGATTCTTTTTTCAAACTTCATCGCTTGTCTCCTTTCCGGGCATATCTTCCTTTTTATCGGAATCGGAAGATTCCCGCTGCAGGTCAGTGCTTGTTTTATCTGTGCCGCTTGCGTCCCGCTGTGCTGACGCTGTCTCTTCTTTGATCACAGGCGCTGTATCAAAGGCAGCCACAATATTGGGCATATCAGGCGCAAGACTCAGTTCACGAAGCAGCTTATCAGAGGTAGTCACTTCATCCCCCAGCCCGTCCTCGCGCTGATTGCGTTTGAAGAGCCTGGGATAAAAGCCCAGAAACAGGCGGGCCGGGAACATTGACGCACACCACAGCGCGGTATAAAACAGTGATTGAAGCATGCGAAGCACATGGTTAAAGCCAATGCTCACACCTTCCAGCGCAAAATAAGCGAGCATCACAAGATCATACAACAGTGTCAGCATCAGCGCATTCAAAAATATGCGAAGGTGCGGTTCCATATCATCCGCCGTCTTGCGGCGAAAATCCAGATGATACCGCCTTTTTTGCTCAACGCCGCCAACCGCTACGATTCTGCTTTCAGCCTGGCGCTGGGCAATCTTGATCCGGAGAAGCTCACGCCTGATCTCGCTCATATCAGAAAAGATCTGGGCGCACAAGAGAGTCAGGGCAGGATAGATCACCAGGTTGAGTATCGGAAGGCTTGGGAGCATCACCTCAAGGAGAATACCGAAAACAGCCCCGCAGGCAAACGCGTATTTCTTCCCGTAACTGACGGTTAAGATCGCGGCGCATATCATATACAGATTCGGTACAATGCCCCAAAGCTTCATATGCGGCACAACGGTTGATTGAACAAGGTAAAAGAGCATCACGAGGAAAGTGATCTTAACAAACTTAACCAGGGCGTACCGAAGCCCCGCGGGACGGACGCGGATACGGGAAGTCATTCGTCTGCCTCGATCGTTAGCTGATCAACCGAGAATGTTGCCGTAGGTTCAGGAGAAGGGATGGGCGGTGTTGTGGGTACAAGCGGCGGAAGCGTCTCTATCGCGATGACCTTCTGGTTATATTCGAAGTTTGGCGGCGGCACTGTCGCATTGGGGTCTCGCGTAGGCGCGGCGGTAGGAGTAGGCTCCGGTGTCGGGCTCAGTGAACTTGAAACATTCGGGATCAAACCATCAGGTCCGGGGGTGATTTCCGGCGCGGGCTGACCGATCAGGGTAGGCACAGGCAAAATGGATGGCATCGGCTTAAATGTAGACTGAGCCTGCGTGCGGCTGTCCGGGGCTTCCTCCGCATAGGCAGGGCGGTAGCGGAAAACAACCACATGCTCTAAGTGGTCAAAATCGACGATCGGCTCAACAACGATGTACTGCTTGCTGTCTTCCAGCCGGCGGGTGCTCTCCCGCACATAGCCGACCGGAATCCCCTTAGGGAATTCCAAGCCTACACCCGACGTAACCACGCGGTCACCCGGCCTGGGCAAAGAAGTATAATCATAGTAATACATGCGGCACGCATACGTTCCGTCGACGGCCAGTGTACCGGTCACGTAGCCCTGGTCACGGTTTGATTCTATCAATGTGGATATACGGGCTTTGCTGTCAACGATGCCACGCACGCTGGAGGTGTTGTCTTTTACGTCAAAGGTGAAGCCGACCAGCGCGCCTGAATAGACAACCGCCATATTCTCGCCGATCCGCTGGTTTTTACCGACGTCAATGCTGAATACATAACTGTAATTGTCCTCCTGCCTGGCGATGATATTGGCTGGCGTACCATCCAGCTGGGGGTTTCTTATCAGCTCATCGTGCAGGTCCGCGAAGGCTTCCGCCTGATTCTTGTAATGTTGAGCCAGCATGGCCTGATTCTCCAGCTCTTCTATCTTCTCCCTGGCCTTGTCAAGTTCAAGCTCAATGTTGGCCCTGAGCTTCAAGGTGCGCAAATAGCCGACGACTCCGTCGGTGGCCTTGCTGAAGGTGATCTGTACCGGTGTAATCAACCGGCTGATCCACGCGCGCGGAGCAGCCAAAAAGGCAATGTCACCAAAGAAAGCGGAGGCGATCATCATGACGATCACAACAACCAGGGAAACGACAATGCCAATGCCCGCCAAGCGTCCGATCGCCTGAGAAACATCGTTTCCGGGGCGGCCCTTGGCACTCTTCGCGGCCGGCTGTTTAGCGGGCTTGAAGCCCTTATTCGTTTTTTTCTGAACCTGCTTTTTTTTCATTCAGTCTCATCACGCATAAAGGTTGAGCGCCCGATTCTGGGCAGCAAACTTGCGTTTTCAGCTAAATTGCCAACCCCTTGGGCAGCGCACATCATCGGATCCTTCGCCAGGGTAACCGGCAGATTGAGTTCATTGGCCAGGTAGCGGTCCAGCCCATACAGCAAGGAACCGCCCCCCATCAGATATATTCCCTTCCTGAGAATGTCGCCGGCAAGCTCCGGCGGCGCGGTATCCAGCACGGCGCGGATAGCGGCCAGTATCTGCTTGCAGGGGGCATGCAGGGCTTCGTAGATTTTCGTCGCGGTGATCTCAGCCGTCTGAGGCAGCCCGGTGATGATATCCCGCCCGCGCACCATCACCTTTCGTTCATCCTTGGGCGGCAAGGCAGTACCCCAGTCGATCTTGATATCTTCAGCCATCCTGTCGCCGATGAGCATATTGTAATCATGCTTCAAATAGTTCATGACAGCTTCATCCATTTTAATGCCGCCCGTCATGATGGATTTGGAACTCACGACACCGCCGATGGAGATGATGGCAACTTCTGTCGTTCCACCGCCGATATCCACCACCATGGAACCCTCCGGCGCAAAACCGGGAAGTCCTGATCCGAGCGCGGAAGCAAAGGGCTTTTCGATCAAATGGATGGCGTTGCGCCTGATCCCCGCGGCCACGGCCGCCTCGCGCACAACGCGCTTTTCAACGGCGGATATCCGGCAGGGAACTGTGATAAAGGCGCGGGGCTTGACAAGATGCGATACACCGATGGCCTTTCTGATAAAGAAGCGCAGGATGGATTCGGTCATGTCATACTCTTTGATCGTGCCGTCTTGCATCGGCCTGACTGCAACATCGCCGCCTGAGGTACGCCCAACCAACGCCTTGGCGTCCTGTCCAATGGACTTAATGGAACGCTTGGAACTGCCGGATACGATCAGCAGGGTCGGTTCGTCAATCACAATGCCCTTTTTACGAACATACACAAGCGTATTGGATGTTCCCAAATCTATCCCCAAATCAGGCGCGATGATGGCCATACACAGTTTCCTATCAGAGTAATTTGATTTTCGCCTTGCCCAGCAGAGTTTTGACAAGATGCAGGGGCAATCCGATGACATTTGAATAACTGCCTTCTATGCCGGAGATAAACACTCCTGCAATGCCTTGTATGGCATAAGCACCTGCCTTGCCAAAGGGTTCCCCGCCATTCACATAGACGCGTATCTCCTCATCGCTGATGGGGATGAAGTGAACCGCAGTCTTGTCAGCACCCGTATGCTCGAGGCCTGATCTGTCAATCACGCAGACCCCTGTATAGACCTCATGCCAAGCATCGCGCAAAAGCCCGATCATACGCAGCGCGTCGGCCTCGTCCCGGGGCTTGCCCAGTACCTCTCCCTTAGCATAAACCAAGGTATCCGCCGCCAGGATGACCCTGCCGGGATAAACAGCCGCCGCGGCGCGCGCCTTCTTTTGCGCGAGACGAAGCACGATCCCGTCAGGACTGCCCGTTTCACTTTCATCCACATCCGGTGCATACACCTCATAAGGCAGGCCGATCATGCTTAAAAGCTCTTGCCGTCTTGGAGAGGCGGAGGCTAAAATTATCGGTTCATCCAAAGCTCATCCCTCCTTAGCAGCAAAGTGCAAGACAAAGTATAACATATATAACATAAATCTGGTAGCCATTTGCTTTCTTTGTTCATGTTTTCGTCACAAATACGCAATGATGCCTTGACATTCAAACGCTTGCCATACCGAAAAAGCGTAGCGCGTTGCGGAGAGTCAGCTCACTCATTTCCTCCTCCTCTATACCGCGCAGTTCCGCCATCTTTGTGCAAACATAGCGTACAAGAGACGGATCATTACGTTTTCCGCGCATAGGCACAGGAGCCAGATATGGGCTGTCTGTTTCGATCAGGATCCTGTCCTCAGGCACCGATTGGGCCGCAAGCAAAAGCTTGTCCGCATTCTTGAATGTCACGGGGCCGGCAAAGGAAATATAGAAACCCAGCTTTACATATTCAGCTGCGCTCTCTTTACTGCCTGAAAAACAATGAAGCACTCCGCCCGGCAGCCTGTCCCCGCGCGCACGGAGCAAATCCACCATATCGCCGTGCGCGTCGCGAACATGCAAAATGACAGGGAGATTCAGCTCATAAGCAAGATCCAACTGCTGTGACAGCATCCTTTTTTGAAGATCCCGGGGGGGAAAATCATAGTAGTAGTCAAGACCGATCTCCCCCAACGCGACCACTTTTCCCTGGCCAAGCATAGAACGAAGCCTGTCAAGAAAATCCTCCGGCGCTTTTGACGCCTCATGAGGATGAACGCCGGCGGCGGCGTATACATGGCTGTATCGGCCTGCCAGCGCAATCGAGCGCTCGGATGAATCCAGGTCACTTCCGACCGTCACGCAATAAACCAAGCCTTGCTCAGGCAAGGCTTGGATCAATTGTTCACGGTCTTCATTAAAACGTTCATCATCCAGATGGCAATGGGTATCGAACAGCCTCATCAGCCGATCTCCGATCCCGGAGCCATCTCATGAAAACTGCCAAGCAGGCTCAGCTGCTCTGTTCCTTCAGACGCGGCGCTAAGGATCATTCCCTGCGACATAATGCCGCGGATCTTTCTGGGCGCGAGATTGGCAAGAAGCACGACCTGTTTGCCGATCAGCTCCTCGGGCTTATAGAACTTGGCGATGCCCGACAGCACAGTTCTTTGCTCGCGGCCCAAGTCAAGGGTAAATTGCAAAAGCTTATCACTCTTTGCGACAGTCTCACAGTGAAGCACCTTTGCCATTCTCAGATCAAGCCTGGCAAAGTCGTCGATGGTGATCTCAGGCTTTCTTTCCTTGGACTCTTCCTTCTCAGGAATCATTTTAGGCTTAGCTTGCATGGTCTCCTGCGCCGCGCCCAGGGCTTCTAGATCCTTGGCTATGTCTACACGCGGGAAAAGCGCTTCCCCCTTGCTGACTTTCGTTTCCGGGGGCAGCAGACCAAATCTGTCAAGCGAGGTCCAGGTCATCAGCGTCTCATCGCTGAGGCCCAGCTGACAAAAAATCTTCGCAGGTGTTGAAGGCATCACGGGACCGATCAGAACGGCCACAATTCGGATGCACTCGGCCAGCACGTAAAGCACCGTAGACAGCCGGGCTTTTCCGCTATCATCCCGGCCAAGCACCCAAGGCTGAGTCACATCGATGTAGCGGTTGCACTCGCCGATCAGTTTCCAAATCTCCTGAAGAGCCAGAGAAAACTGCAGGTTGTTCATTTCGCGCTCTACCGCCTCCGGCAGGCTCTCGGCACGCCTGATCAGCGCCAGGTCAACTTCCTCATACTCGCCGTGAGCAGGCACCGAGCCTCCGAAGTATTTTTCAATCATCGCGACAGTGCGGCTGACCAAGTTGCCCATGTCATTGGCCAGATCGGCATTCATGCGGGTCAAAAAGGCTTCGTTTGTATAGTTGCCGTCGCTTCCGAAGGGCATTTCACGCATCAGGTAATAGCGAAGCGCGTCAGCACCGTAGCGCGCAACGATTGGCTGGGAGTAGACTACGTTGCCTTTTGATTTACTCATTTTATCCGCGCCGAACAACAGCCAGCCATGGCCAAACACCTGATGCGGGAGCGGCAGGCCCAGCGCGTGCAGCATGATAGGCCAATAGATGGTATGGAACCGCATGATCTCCTTGCCGACAAGATGCACCTGCGCCGGCCAGAAGGTCTTGTAAAGTTCATCATGCTCGGTGCCCCAGTCAAGCGCCGTAATGTAGTTTGAAAGCGCGTCAATCCATACATAGATCACATGTTTGGGATCAAAATCGACCGGGATCCCCCAGGAAAAGGAGGTGCGGCTGACCGACAGGTCCTGTAAGCCCGGCAGCAGAAAATTCTGCAGCATTTCCCTGGCACGGCTGGGCGGCTGGATAAAATCAGGATGGTTCTCGATATGATCGATCAGCCAATCCTGATACTTGCTCATGCGGAAGAAATAGCTCTCCTCGTGAACGAGTTCGGTCGGCCTTCCGCAATCCGGGCAAAGATTGCCTTCCAGTATCTGAGAGGATGTCCAAAAAGCCTCGCATTGGGCGCAGTACTGCCCTTCATATGAACCCTTGTAGATATCACCCTGCTCATAAAGCTGACGGAATATTTTCTGTACAGCCTTCATGTGGCGCTCGTCTGTCGTGCGGATAAAATCGTCGTATTCTACATTCATCAGCTTCCACAACGCCTTGGTTTCATCAACGATGCCGTCGATATACTCTTTAGGCGCAAGGCCGGCTTTTTGCGCGCTTCGCTCAATCTTCTGCCCGTGCTCATCCGTGCCGGTCAGAAAATAGGCTTTATATCCGGTGAGTTTTTTAAACCGCGTAATTGTATCGGCGGCAACTGTTGTATAGGTGTGACCGATGTGCATATTGCCGCTGGGATAATAAATCGGTGTCGTGACATAAAAAGTCTTTTGCTCCGCCATCTGATATCCCTCCATTTCAAACACAGCCATTATACGGTCAGCGTTCATCAAGGTCAAGCAAGCACCAATGCAAAACCCGCCCCAAATGAGCGGGTTTTGCAGCCAGTATTGTGCTTATACGCCGGCGACAGGCTCAAGCTCCTTGTGCTCCTGATGATCGGGGCTGACAGCCTCAAACACCAGCTTATCGTCCTTCATCCTGCCAAGGAGTGTATCCCCTGCCTTAAGCTTCCCGGCAATCACTTCTTCGCTCAGCGCATCCTCGATCTGCCGCTGAATCACTCTGCGCAGGGGACGCGCGCCATATAGCGGGTCATAGCCGTCCTTGGCCAGTTTATCAAGCGCGGCAGCGTCAAGCGTCAAGACGACACCGGAGTTCTCCTTCAGGCGCTTTGACACCTGGGCCACCATCAGGCCGGTAATGCTGCGGATATTGTCCGCGGTCAGCGGATGGAATACGATCAATTCGTCCACACGGTTGATGAACTCGGGGCGGAACATCCGCTTTACCTCATCCATCACGCGGCGCTGCATTTCAGGGTAGTCAAGCAGCTTATCGGCATCGGTGCCAAAACCCATGGTTTTGCCGCCGATAATGCGCTGAGCGCCCGCATTGCTCGTCATGACGATTATGCAATTTTTAAAGCTGGTCACGCGCCCCATGCTATCCGTCAGTCGTCCGTCCTCCAGGATCTGCAGCAGCATGTTAAATACATCCGGGTGCGCCTTTTCGATCTCATCAAACAGCACGACGCTGTAAGGCTTGCGGCGGACTGCTTCAGTCAGCTGACCGCCCTCCTCAAACCCAACATAACCGGGAGGCGAACCCACCATGCGCGAGGCAGCGTGCTTTTCCATATATTCGCTCATATCCAGGCGGATCAGCGCGTCTTCATCGCCGAACATGGCTTCGCCAAGGGCACGGCACAGTTCTGTCTTTCCGACACCCGTAGGTCCCAGAAAGATGAATGAGCCGATAGGCCGCTTGGGATCCTGAAGTCCCGCGCGCGAGCGGCGGATGGAGCGGCTGACTGAGCTGACAGCCTCATCCTGTCCCACCATGCGCAGATGCAGGGCTTCCTCAAGCTTCAAAAGCTTTTCACCTTCGGCCATTGACATGCGCTGCACCGGAATACCCGTCCAGCCCGCGACGATCTGCGCGATGTCATCTTCCGTGACCTCAGGCCTGAAGTCCGCCTGTTCCTTCTTCCAGGTATTGCGCAGATCATCCATTTCCTGGCGCAGCTTTCGTTCCTGATCCCTGAAGTCCGCGGCCAGTTCATAATTCTGATGTTCAATCGCTTCCAGCTTTTTAGCCTTCAGCTGGGCAAGGCTCTCCTCCTGGGCTTTCAGATCGAGCTGCGCTGCCGTGCTGCGGATGCGCACGCGCGACGCGGCCTCATCCATCAGGTCAACAGCTTTATCCGGCAGGAATCGGTCGCTGATATAACGGTTGGACAGTTGGACGGCGGCATCCAGGGCTTCGTCCGTCAGCACCACGTGATGATGATCTTCATAGCGGCTGCGCAGGCCCTTGAGGATCTCAAGAGCCTCCTCGGGACTGGGCTGATCCACTTTCACGGGCTGGAAGCGGCGGGAGAGTGCTGCATCCTTTTCAATGTGCTTGCGGTAATCAGCCAATGTGGTCGCGCCGATGCACTGCAGTTCACCCCTCGCCAATGCAGGCTTCAGGATGCCTGCAGCGTCAATGCTGCCCTCCGCCTTTCCGGCACCGATAATGTTCTGAAGCTCATCGATAAAAAGAATGATCGACGTATCGTCACGCAGTTCCTCAATAATAGCCTTCATGCGCTCCTCAAACTCGCCGCGGTACTTGGTCCCCGCGACCAGGCTGCCGATATCCAATGAGACCAGCCTTTTATTTTGAAGCATGGAGGGTATATCGCCATTGACGATTCTCTGGGCAAGGCCCTCCGCCACAGCGCTTTTCCCTACACCGGGTTCGCCGATCAAAACGGGGTTGTTTTTTGTTCTGCGGGAGAGGATCTGCACGATGCGCTCGATCTCCTTCTCGCGGCCGATGACAGGATCTACCTTGCCTTCCCGGGCCATTTGAGTCAGATCACGGCTGAACTTGGACAGCACTTTCTGCTCCCCATCCGCGTCAGCGACAGCTTCTTTATTCATGTGCGCCTCAATCACCCCCGCGCGGATGCTTTCCACCTCACAGCCCAGGATATTGAGCACACGGACGGCAGTGCAGTCTTCCTGGGACAGCAAAGCCATCCACAAATGGGTTCCGGAAACCGATTGTGAGCCCATCCGCTGCGCCTCATAGACGCTGTCCTCCAGCACCTTGCGCATCTTATTGGACAATTCAAGCATCTGAGGCGCTTGACTTTCCTGAGCAACAAGCTGGGTAATCGTATACTGTACGGATGCCAGCGTCAGATTCTTGGGCAAACTTGGCGCGTCGTCCCTTGCTTCCTTTAGCAGGCCGCAAAGCAGATGCTCGGTGCCGATATACCGATGCTTTAAAGATATGGCCGAATTGCGCGCCGCGTCAACAGCGCGCCGGGCATTTTCATCAAACTTACCGAAAATAGGCATTATATCCCTCCATGAAGCGCTGCCCTCACGGCGTCAGCGCGGTTAAAGTGGATGGCGTGCTCATCAAAAATACCATCCGTCTGTTCAATCAGCTTTGATTTGCTTGTCAGATCAAGCAGCGAATCAATTGACTGTATATCCGTCGGCAGAAGCCCGGCGCAGGCACCAAGGCGAGCCTTTGACCAACACGCTAAGAATTCCGCCCGCGTCAGCCTTCGGGCATACAGCAGAGTGCCCCAGGCACGATAGATCTGGTCCAGGTAGATGGAACGGGAGGCATACTTAAGCACCTTTCGGCGCAGGTTTTCTTCTTTGGCGCAGATCTCCTCCGCCGCCTGCTTGACGGAATTGCTCAGCAATTCAGAACTGCTGTAAGCCGTAAAAAGGTTGCTCAGGCAATAAAGCGAACCAGGATTTTTTTCTTCAGGACCGCAGGCGCGAAGAAAAAATCCGCGGGTTGCGTTTGTTTTCTGCTCAACAGCCTTAATCTGCTGCATCATGACCAGCATCGGCAAATGCAGCATGAAACTGATCTGGACACCGGTCCCGGCATGCTGAGGCTTGGCGGTCAGCCAGCCGATTCGCTCATCCCTGGCAAAAGCCGAAGCCTCCGAAAGCACCTTTGCGATCCCCTTTGCCATTCTGATCGCAGGCAGTGAATCCCGTGGGTCAGCTGCTACCCTGATCAGAACATGATCCTGCTCATGAAGACACACAAGCGCTGAATGGTCATTTCTGATCAGCAGTGAAATCGCCTTGTTCTGCATCCAATCGCTTTCTACAAGGTCAAAATCCTCAAGCATGGTCTTTGCCTTCGCGTCCAATTCGCCTGCGGTATAAAGTATCCATGTCTCTTCCTGCTCATCCATGGCGCTGATCACACGATTTGTCAATTCGTGCCTGTCGGATTCAAGCATCGTGCTTTCAAAGGGATAAGCTGCAAAGTTCCTGCGTAAATCTACATGGCAGCGCATGACATTATCATTCATCAGCTTCGCCTGCGCCGCCTTCCTTCGCGCTTATGCCTTCCATCAGCCGGTCCCTCAGGCTGGCAGCCTGCTCATAGTCCTCTGCTTTCAGCGCTTCGTTCAGCCGCTCGCGCAGATCGCTTTCTGTTACAGGAGCCGGGTCCATATGAATCGGCTCTGTAGCCGCGCGAACCGGTTGTTCCTGCTCCTTGAGAGATGAAAGGTAATCGATCACCTGGCTGTGGAAGGCTTGATAGCACTGCGGACAACCAAAGACCGTGTCATGGCCTATATCATCGTACGCAGTCCTGCACGAGGCGCATATCATCCGCGGGAGTTGAAGGCTCTCGTGCTGGGTTTCAATGTTCTCTGGACGCATGTCATCCAATCCCGCCATGGTCATGCCCATGGTTGAGAAAGCCTGCGTCATCTCTTCGTGGGCCTTTTTCGCGCATTCCATGCACAGTGACCTGGTCGCCACCTGCCCGTTTGTAATCATGTGCAAAACAAGGTGAGCCTCATTCTTTTTGCAGCCATCACACTTCATATTGTACCTCCTGTCAGGCGATCGCCTTGCGCGCGGCTTTCAGCAGCATACTGCGCAGGATCTTCGCACGCATATTGTCCTTGAGTGATTCGGGGATAGGCACCGACAAGGCCTGAGGCGTGAGCGCCGAATACATCAGTTCCGCCTCGTCTGTGGTGATCTTTTCCTGCTCCGCCAGCTGGCGAAGCAAAATTTCGGCTGTTTTCAGGTCTATCGACTCACCGATGCGTTCACTGAGCAAATAGTTGATCATCTCGCCTGATCCCCGCCGCAGGCGGATAACGCGGATGCATCCGCCGCCTCCCCGTCTGGATTCTATCACATACCCGTGATCCGGTGTAAAACGGGTAGACAGCACATAGTTTATCTGCGAAGGCGCGCAGCTGAAATATTCAGCCAGTTCATTGCGCTTGAGTTCAATCTCTTCCTCATCCTGTGCCATCATCATTTTGATAAATTCTTCAATCGTATCACTTAGCCGCATATGTCCTCCGTTCACCGTCAAAAAAGTTCTGACCTTCTTTGACTAACCAAATTCTACCATACTTTTGCGCGGGTTGCAAGCAGCTGAAGATACATATGCATTATACCCGCGCCTTGTTTACAAAAATGGTGTTTGCATGTAATATACAAGTGCAAAACAACACAGAAATGGAGGCCACGCATGTCAACATTAACCTATAAATGCCCATCCTGCGGCGCTCCCTTGATTTATCAGGGAGATACGCAAGCGCTTCAATGCAACAGCTGCGGAAACTCCTTCTCTGTGGAGACAGCCCGCCAGGTTTCTGAGATAGATGAAAGCCAAGGCGGCGGCAGCACCAACTGGAATATGCGCGATGTTGAGTTTACCCGGCAGGAAGCCGAGCGGACCAAGACTTATTCCTGTACCTCATGCGGCGCTCAGCTGGTCACGGAAGAAACCACGGTCGCGACCAATTGCGCTTTCTGCGGCAGCCCTTCCATCATTCCAGCGCAGTTCACACCCGGCACCAGACCTGAAAAGGTCCTTCCCTTCATTGTCAAAAAAGAAGAAGCTGAAAAGGCGTTTCATAGTTATTTCCGGGGAAAGAGGATGCTGCCGAATGCTTTTTTAAAGGGAAAAAACCAGATCAGCCAGATTATGCAGCTGTATGTGCCTTATTGGCTTTTTAACTGTACGGCTGACGCGGATATGACCTATAACGCCACGCGCGTCAGTACCCGGCGCTCCGGTCAGTACATGGAGACCATCACGCAGCACTACCTCATCCGGCGGTCAGGCACTCTTGATTTTAACGATCTGCCGATCGATGCCAACAGCCGCATTGATAATGACATCACAGAAACCCTGGAGCCCTACCGGACGGAGGCGGCCGTTGATTTCACCCCCGAGGTACTCTCCGGCGCAATGGCCAACCGGGCCGACGTCAGCCCGGACGAATGCAAGCAGAGGGCTGACGAGCGTATCACGAATACAACTCAAAGCGTCATGCGTGATACTGTCCAGGGCTACAGTTCCGTATCCCAGCGCAGCAGCAGGCTGAGCATCCCCGAGGGAAACTCAACCCCCGTTCTGTTCCCCATGTGGCAGATCACCACCATCAAGGAGGGAAAGCCCTACACATTCGCCATCAACGGGCAGACGGGCAAACTGACAACCAATATCCCCTACTCCAAGGGCAAATTCTTCGGATGGGCGCTGGGCATCACGGCGGGCGTTGCGGCAGCCGCATTTGCATGCGTGACCATACTGTACAAGACGGGGGTACTATAACAATGAAAAAACTCAGTATAGCGCTGTTAATCCTCCTTGTTCTGTTCTCATCCGCCGCCCAGGCGGATGTCATGAAGCATGTAGCTGACCAGGCAAACACCTTTACCGCCCAAGAGATCGAAAAGCTCGAGGCGAGGATGACCGGGATATACGATATCTACGGCTTTGATACGGTGATCGTTACCACCAGAGACTCGCGCGGCCAGACAGCACAGATGTATGCCGCAGATTTCTATGATGAGTTCCGTGATTATGACGCATATCCCAACGGCCTGATTTTCTCGTTCAATTTTGATATCGGGGAATATTATGAAGCAACCCGCGGCATGGGGATGGAACTGTTCTCCGATCAGGGCGAAGGCGCGCTGGACAGCCTGCTGCGCCCTTACCTGGATGAACGAGATTACTACGGCGCGATGAACGCTTACCTGGACGCGGCAGAAAAGACACTTTCCCATCACAGCACGCCGGGAGAGGGAGGGAAGCGGATCTTAAGCACAACGCCCCGCCTTCCTACCTTTTCAGAGGCTATGGCGGAATCCGCCGGTCTGCTGCCCTTTATGCTGATTGGCGGGATCGCGATCGGTTTTGCCGCTGCCTTCGTGATGCGGGGGAAAATGAACCTGGCCAAGCCTCAGGGAGGCGCGCAGAGCTACACCTCGCCAAGCTCACTCCGGCTTCGCAATACAAGTGACATCTACCTGTACCAGACCGTGAGCCGCACGAAAATACAGAGCAATAATTCAAGCGGCGGCGGCGGAAGCGGCGGCGCGCGGTTTAACAGCAGCAGCGGGCGCTCCTACGGCGGACGCGGCGGAAAGCTATAAAACGCATATATGAATTTAGACCAGCTCCTGGACCACCTCAAGGCTGATCCTGCCTTCATGGCGTGTGTCAGCAATTGGGAAGTGCTGCCTCCAAGGGAAGCTCGATATGGGGAAATCCCCGCCTGCATGGATGATCGCGTCACGCAGGCGCTGACATGGCGCGGCATCACACGTCTTTATACCCACCAGAGCAGCGCCGTCCTGGCATCCGCTCAAGGCAAGGATATCGTTGTTGTCACCCCGACAGCCTCGGGCAAAACCATGTGCTACAACATCCCGGTGCTGTCAGCCATCCTGAAAAACCCTGACGCGCGGGCTTTGTATCTCTTCCCCACAAAGGCCTTGTCTTCGGATCAGGTCGCGGAACTCTATGACCTGATCAAGCTGCTTGACGCGGACATCAAGACGTTTACTTACGACGGGGACACACCCGCCGCGGCCCGGCGCTCCATCCGGCAAGCCGGGCATGTTGTTGTCACCAACCCGGATATGCTGCATTCAAATATATTGCCCCATCACACCAAGTGGGTCAAGCTGTTTGAGAATCTTGAGTATATTGTCATTGATGAGATCCACGCCTATCGCGGCGTATTCGGCAGCAACCTGGCTAATGTGCTCAGGAGGCTTTTGCGGCTGTGCGCGTTTTACGGCAGCCATCCGAAGTTTATACTCTGCAGCGCGACGATCGCCAACCCGCAGGAGCTTGCCCAGACACTGATCGGCAGGCCTGTGGAACTGATCGCCAACAACGGCGCGCCGCTGGGAGAAAAGCACATCATTTTTTACAACCCGCCTGTCATCAACAAGCAGCTGGGCATCAGAAAAAGCTCACTCCATCAGACAAGGATGCTGGCGGGGACGTTGTTGGATAATAAAATTCAAAGCATTGTGTTTGCCAGAAGCAGGGTTCAGGTGGAGGTATTGACCAAAGCGCTTAAGGAGCAGGTGAGTGACCAGCTGGGCCAATCACGCCGCGTGCGCGGATACCGAGGAGGATACCTGCCGGGAGAGAGGCGTGATATCGAGCGCAGCCTGCGCAGCGGCCAGGTGGACATGGTGATATCTACCAACGCGCTGGAACTTGGCATCGATATCGGTGCTTTGGACGCCTGCCTGCTGTGCGGTTATCCCGGCACCATCGCCAGCACCTGGCAGCAGGCCGGACGAGCCGGGAGAAGACAGGGAAAATCACTGACCATTATGGTCGCCTCAAGCGCTGCGATCGACCAATACATCATCAACCATCCCGAGTATTTCTTCAGCCAGTCACCTGAGCACGCCCTGCTGAATCCTGACAACCTCTATATTATGCTGAATCATTTCAAGTGCGCGGCCTACGAACTGCCTTTTAAAGACGGAGAAAGCTTTGGCAACGCGCCGGGTACAGATAATATGCTGGAGTTCCTTGGAGAATCAAACATACTGCGCCATGTCGGGGATGTATGGCACTGGTCGGCTGAAGATTTCCCGGCCAGTGAGATCAGCCTGCGAAGCGCCATGACAGAGAACTTCCTGATTATGGATATCACGGACCCTGCCCATGTGCGCGTTGTAGGCGAAATGGACCGCTTTACGGTGCCGATGCTGCTGCACGAGAACGCGATTTATTTGCATGAAGGTGCGCAGTATCAGGTTGAAACGCTTGACTTCGAGGCTTGCAAGGCATTTATCCGCCGGGTAAATGTCGACTACTATACGGACGCGGATCTGAACATCAGCCTGAGCCTGCTGGATGTTGAACTCCAAAGCAATGACGCGGCCTTTGGCGAGATCAAGGTCAGTTCCCTCGTCAAGATATTCAAGAAGATGAAATTTGATACCGGCGAAAGCCTCGGCTACGGCCCTGTGCGCCTGCCGGAGACGGATATGCATACACAGGCCATGTGGCTGACGCTGCGGGACGAGACGATCACGCGCTATAGCAAAGACAGCCTTCAAAACGGCATGCTGGGCATATCCAATACACTGCGCATCGTCGCTCCGCTGTACTTGATGTGCTCTCCCCGCGACATCGCGGTGATCTATCAGGTCAAAAGCCCGATTACTGATAAGCCGACCCTGATCATCTACGATAACAGTCCCGGCGGCATAGGCCTTGCTGAGAAAGCTTATCACATGCGGGACATCTTGCTGCGCCACGCAAAGCAGCTCATTGCTGAATGCGGCTGCGAGCGCGGCTGTCCATCCTGTGTCGGCCCGGAAAACGAGATTGGTTCCGATGGAAAGCAGACTGCCCTAAAACTCCTTGAGGAAGTGATGCTATATGAACGTTCATGACCTTGTCGCCCTCCAGCGCCGCGCGTACGATGCCGAGCGTTCAGGCGCTCTTCTGTCTCAGGACAGCAGGGCGGTTTTCATCCAGGAATATCATACGCGCCGCGATACGCTGCTCAAGCTGAGGCAGATGATTATCGACCGAGAGCATGAGATAGAGCAAGCGCTGTACGCTGACCTGGCCAAGTCATCCACAGAAAGCTATATGACTGAGACGGGTATCGTGCTGTCAGAGATCAATTTCACGCTCAAGCGCCTGAAAAAATGGATACGTCCCAAGCGCGTGAGGGGATCGCTGTCAACCTTCCCCGGAAGAAATTACCTGTATCCCGAACCCTTCGGGCTTGTGCTCATACTGGCCCCATGGAATTATCCTTTTCAGCTGAGCATGCTCCCCTTGATCGGAGCCATTGCCGCAGGCAATCGCTGCATTCTCAAACCAAGCGAGCTCGCCCCCGCCACTGCGCGTCTGCTGGAAGATATGGCAGAGCACTGGGTGAAGCCCGAACGCGTGACAGTATTGACCGGCGGGGCCGAGTTAAGCCGGGCTTTGCTTGAAGAGAAGTTTGACTATATCTTTTTTACAGGCAGCACGGGGATCGGCCGCGAAGTCATGAAGAAGGCGGCAGAGCATTTGACACCCCTGACCCTTGAGCTTGGCGGCAAAAGTCCCTGTATCGTAGACGCCGGCGCAGACCTTGAGCTTTCCGCCAAACGCATCGCCTTTGGTAAGGTCATCAACGCGGGCCAGACCTGTGTGGCTCCGGATTATCTCCTGGTGCACGAAAAAGTCAAGCCAAAGCTGATGGAGCTTATTCAGGATAACTGGAATCAGTTTTACGGCGGCCACCCGCTGCATTCTCCCGATTGGCCCAAGATCATCAATGAGCGGCATTACAGCCGCCTGATGAAACTGATGGAAAACGAATCCGTCTATGCCGGCGGTCAGGGCGACGGGCAAAAAATCTCTCCAACGCTGCTTGAGCATGTCACCTGGGATTCCCCCATCATGCAGGAAGAGATATTCGGGCCCATTCTGCCGGTGATCAGCTTCACATCTCTGGATGAAGCGGTCCATGAGATCAATCAGCGTGAGCGCCCCTTAGCCTGTTATATATTTACCGATAAGGAAGAGCGAGCCAACGCCTTGCTGCGCGCGATCTCCTTTGGCGGAGGCTGTATCAACGATACCCTGGTACACACAAGTAATCCGCACCTGCCCTTTGGCGGCATCGGAAACAGCGGCTTGGGCAGCTATCACGGAAAAAAGAGCTTTGACACATTTACGCATTACAAGAGTATCGTGTACAAGGGCAAAGCTGATTTGCCCTTCCGTTATCCTCCCTTCGGCGAACATAAAACAAACATGCTGAAGCAATTTTTGAAATGAGGCAATCAGATGCCCAGCCTTGAACTCTACCATAAAGGGCTTGACTACTCCTATGCGCCCGGTCTTTTCCCCTGCATGGAGGCCATCAAGAAGCGCCCGGACCTTGTCAGGCGGGTACTTGTCAGCAGCAAGCTGCAAGGCACCGGCGCGGCGTCGGAACTATTTGCTTTGTGTGACGCGAATCACATCCGCACAGAGCCTGCCGATCGCATGCTGGCACGGTTGTCGGGGAAGGAAAATGTATTCGCTTCCGCCGTATTTGATAAAGAAGAAGGCAAGCTCTCCGAAGGGATCATGCACCTTGTGCTCCATCATCCCAGCGATAAGGGAAATATGGGCACCATCCTGCGGTCAGCCCTTGGATTTGGATATATCGATATAGCCATCATCCGCCCCGCGGCAGATCATTTCGATCCGCATGTCATCCGGGCCAGCATGGGCGCTCTTTTTTCGCTGCGCGTCAAATGCTATGAGGATTTTGACAGCTACCGCGATGAGCACCCCGGCCGATCCCTTTTTCCCTTCATGCTGACAGGCGCTGTCAGCCCGGAGGATGCGTCCATGCAGGTCCATGGACCCTATGCTCTGATTATGGGCAACGAAGGAAGCGGCCTGCCGGAGAATTTTGCTTCTCTGGGGCAGGCCGTTCGTATCCCGCACAGCGGAAGCATCGACTCCCTCAATTTGTCGATTGCCGCCGGCATCGGGATGTATGTTTTTGCGAGGAGTACATTATAAGGGATCCTTCTTTGGCAGGCCCGATTTTCGCGGATAAGGCTGGGGCGTCGGCGCGGTCTTGATCACAGCCTGTACACTGTGCTCAAACCCTGGCAGGTCCAAGGCCATCCGCTCACCAAGGCGCCCCTTCAGCAGGAAGAGGGCGCTTTTCAGTTCAGACAGCTCCTCATCCAGGCCGGGACCCTTCCAGCAAAGCGCCTGGCCGCCCACCTTGACGAAAGGCAGCAGGTATTCGATCAAAACCCGCATGGGGGCAACCGCCCTCGCAGCGGAGATATCAAAGTATCCCCGCCATTTATCTCTTGCCGCATCCTCAGCCCGCGCGTGAAGCACTGTTATATTCTTCAAACCCAGCTCATCCACCACAGCAGATATAAAATCGCATCGCTTTTTCAGAGAATCCAGCAGCAGGATCTTCATATCAGGCCGCATGATCCCGATCGCCATGCCGGGAAAGCCCGCTCCGGTGCCGACATCGATCATGCTGGTCCCCCGCGCGAACCAGCTTGCGTTCTTCAGCGGAACAAGCGAATCGGCATAGTGCCGCAAAGCCATCTCTTCAGGCGCTACATTCGTCAGATCCATTTTGGTATTCCATTGAAGCAGCATGTCATGATAGACCTGCAATTCTTCCCCATGCGCGCCCAGCTCAATTCCATGTCCCGCCAGCAGTTCCGTCAGTTGTTCAATCATGAAGCCTGCTCCTTCATCCGCTTTGCAAGCAAACGGTACACCGCCTGCTCAAGCGAGCCCTCCTCCGGTATCTGGCCGGATTTGACAAAAAACTCCGTATCCGTGAGCAGGTTCTGGGCCCAGAGCAGTTCATCCACCGGATAGTTATGGGCAAGGGGCTGCAGCTTGCGGACGACGAAGGGAGACAGGGACAAATGTTTTGACATCATGTCCGGCGACATCCTCTCATTTGACAATATCTTTATAAAGAGTAATTGCCGGTACTGGCGCTGCAAGAGGCTCAGCAGCATCAGCCGCTGCTCTCCTTCCCTGAGCATATCCGCCATCAACCGGCTGGCCGCGGCCGCGTTGCCCTTGACCATCGCGTCTGACAGATCAAATACTCTGTATTCCGTTGATTTCGTACAAATGGCATCAATGTCCTCCATCGTCACCGCGTCACGATCCCCCGCATAGGCCGACAGCTTGGCAAGCTCATTAGCGAGCCTGTGCATATCCTGCCCTACAGCAAATATGATCTGCTCTGCCGTGCGGCGATCAATTTGCTTGCCATAGCTTTTCAGCTCTTTGGCGATCCATTTGATCATCATTGTCTGGTCCAAGGGTTCAAAACTGACCACGCCTCCAAGCTTCGCGATCCCCTTGTACAGCTTGCGGGAGGCGTTTGCTTTTCCCTTGACATAAAAAACAAGGCAAACGGTGCCGGGAAGATCTGATATATACTCAGCAATTCGGTCACCCGAACCGCTTTTTAAAGATGCTTTTTCCTCACCATCCTGAGATTTCGACACCTGCAGCAGTGAAGACTCCTTGACCAATACAAACCGGCGGTCCGCCATCATGGGCAGGGTTTCGGCGCAGGCGATCAGCGTGTCCGCGTCCGGGTCCGTCAGAACGGTCGCGTTGAGTCCTGTCGGATCGTCTTTCAGCACAGCGCTTCGCAGAGCGCGCAGCGCGCTCTCCTTGGTATATTCCTCTTCTCCCTCAAACAGATAGCAGGTCAGTATATCCGATGATTTCAGCGCGGAATAAAAACTTTCCCGATTCATTATATCCCCCGATCCTTATAGTGCTGAATGCTTACGCTGCCCGGGCTTGGAATCGTCATGATGACCGCCCGCCCTTCCTGCGTTCCCCAGACAGGGATGCCCATAACGTACAGCCGCTTCATCGCGGCGGAGGCATACTGCATGCGGGCGGAGCTGGCTGTCAGAAGCGCAAGCTGAGGGGACACAGCATGCAGATACTCGGGACTCGTGCTGCCCTTAGCGCCGTGATGGGCGACCTTCAATACCTGAGCCGGCACAGCGGAATACATCTCGTACTCCTGCGTCAGATCACCTGCTGTCAGCAGCGACAGGCCATTCAAATCGACCAGCAGAGCCAATGAGTTGTGGTTGGCATCCATACCCGGATACATTTTACCATAAATCGGCCACAGGACATCCAGCTTTACGCGTTCTCCCTCAAATCTGTCGCCTTTCGCGGCAAAAAGGATAGGAATGCCCGCTTCTTTCGCCATGCGCAGTATTTCATGGCTGTCATCCGATCTTAGAGTCTCCTCCGCATGAGCGGGCAGCACGATCTGTCTGATGGTCACCCGCTGCTCTAACAGTTCTCGGAGTCCCCCGATATGGTCATTATGAAGATGCGAAATGAAGAGGATATCTATGTCCCTCCCCTTGCATCTCAGATAAGAGCATAGATCTCCCCCCTGTTCTGCCGCGTCGATTACAAAGGTCTGTCTCCCGTCCTCGATGACAGCCGCATCCGCATTTCCTGAACTGAATAATGTATAGCGTACATCTCTTTTGTCCATTTGATGGCTGTAAAGGGACAGTCCTGTCATAACAGCCACGGTCAGGGTGATGGCTGTCAGACGCAGCAGACGCTTCTTAACGCGAACATACCTTGTGCAAAGAAGCAGGGCGGCATAGCAAAGGACAAGCCCCACTCCGCCGAGGGATGCCGATCGTACAGCGGGAAACGGAAGGGAAGCGACCGCATCCGTCAGCTGTATAAACAATTGGCTGCCCCAGCTTAAAGGCATGGCTAGAAACTGTGCAAGGGGCATCCATAACAAGGCAAACGGCATGATCGCCATCCCATACAGCATCAGGATGCCAATGATCAGGCAGGCAATCGGGCTGAAAAGAATCCCAATCAGAGAAAAGCCATGGAATGTATTGATCATGATCGGTGCCGTGAAGGCAGTGGCGCTGACAGTCGCCTGCAGGGCTGCGACGCTCTTGTCAGCATGACGGTTTCGCTTTCTGTGCCTCATCACCTTGCCGTACATATCATTGAAGCGGTCACCCAGCGTAAACATCCCTAAAACCGCTAAAAAGGACAGCTGAAAGCCGACATGGAAAAGATCAAGCGGCCTCCACGCAAGGATTACCATCATTGCGACAGACAGGCTTGTCAATGGATCGCTGCGCTCGTCGTACAGGCGCGCGCCAAGCAATACAGCGCTCATAACGGCGGAGCGAAGAACAGGTGCTTCAAAGTTAAGCAATCTGCAGTATAGCGCCAGAGCGACCACGACAACAATAAACCGCTGTCTGGGCGGCATGCCGGCCGCTGCGAGCAAATATAGCAACGCCCCCGCGAGGATGCTGACATGCAGGCCGGATACCGACAAAACATGGGTGATGCCTGTAGCCCGAAAGCTCCCCTCGACCTCATCCCCAAGCCCGCTGCGGTCGCCCCAGAGAAGGGCGCGGATCAACTCGCTCCCTTCCCCTATCGCCTTATCATACAAGTCCCCTAACCAGATTCTTGCCCGCAGCCAGGGATCTGAGGGGATCTTCTGATCAACCGGCGTAAGCATGAGGTCCTTTGCGCCGCTGACACCCAGGGTGATGCCTCTCTGTAAAAGATACAGCCTGAAGTTAAAGCCCTGGGGATTCTGTCTGCCCAAAGGGTGGTAAACCGAAGCCGTCATATTGATACGCTGTCCGTCCAGCGGGAGCGGCGCATCCATAGAAGGGTAGTAAGTCCAATAGGCAGACTTGATATGGTACCTTTTCGCTTGCTCATCTTCAATTTCCAAATCACGCAGCAAAGCCTTGACACGTCCGTCATCTTCCCGGCGTTCCGCTAACCCCGCAACCGCAGCGCTTATATGATACTTGCCTTCAGGCGGAAGGACGGGGTTGACGGCCGCCTGAGCGCGAGCCATCCCGGAGAAAAATAGTAAGAAACACAGCCCAAGCAATAGAGGCTTTCGACTGTACAACAAGAAAACCACAAGCAATACTGAGGATGTCAGCCCCACCGCAGGCAATACAAACGAAAGCCCCATCCTATATCCGCCGGCAAAAGTCCCCAATGCAAAGCTTAAAGCCAGACAAACAAGAGGCCTTTGGTTATAAAAAGCCCTTTGGTTCACAAGCTAAGCCAGATGCCGGGCTTTGCGGGTTCGCTTGCGGGATATACCGCCTGGGCTTCACGCGTCAGGCTTTGCGCGTCTGATCCCGGCTGAAAATGCGTCAGGATCAGCCGCTTGACAGCCGCTTGTTTCCCGAGCTCTGCTGCCTGGGCTGCCGTCAGGTGAGGCAGCCGGTCATGCCACCCGTCCTCTTGAAAGGTCGCGTCGCAGATCAGCGCGTCCGCATCTTTGCAGAACCCAACCAAAGGCTCCCATCGATTGGTATCGCCGGTATAAACAAGTACTTTCTCCTCATAGCTTATACGAACAGCATAAGCCGCAACAGGATGGCTGACCGGCAGTGTCTCTATCCGGATACCGTCAATCTCTTCAAGTTCCCTGATATCCCGCAGAATAAACTCGCTCCCTTCACACATCCGCATCAATGGATGCTGCTCCAGGGGAGCATATACAGCCAGCTTCCGCTTGTATATCTGCAGGTAGTAACGCAGGACCAGCATATCGCTGGCGTGATCGTTATGCCAGTGAGTCAGGATCACGGCACTGAGCCTCGCCGGGTCCATCAGGGCCATCAGCTTGCTCATGACCCCGCTGCCGCAGTCCATCAGAATTCTGGCATCCCCCGCCCTGACCAGATATCCGCTGCACGCGCCGTTTGCCGAAGGATATGTTCCATCACAGCCAATGACCATCAAATCCATGTTCTTCCCTCCCGCTTATGAAATAGCAGATAAAATGCAGCGGTAAATACCCCCGCGCACAAAAATACGGTTTGGATGGAGGGCATGCCGCCCAGAGACTGCATCACGATCACCAGGGCGTTATACAAAAAATGAAAGATGACAGCGAGCCACAAACTCCGGTACCTGATTGTCAGCGCGGATAGAAACAGACCGATGACCGCCAGAGCGGCAAAGCTGTGGAAGGAAAAATGCAGCAGCGCGAAAGCAAGCCCGCAAATAACGACTGCCCACTTCTTCCCGGCTTTCCGTTCAAGAAATTGAAGCATCACGCCCCGAAACAGCAGTTCCTCACAAACAGCGGGTATAAAAGCCGCGCATAACAGCGCCGCAGCCAGTTCACCCGCGCCTGTTGCCGGCGGCAGATCAGCCTCTGTGGGCAAACCGATCCCCAGACGCTGCAGCAGCGCCGACCAGACAGCAGTAACAAGCACAGCCGCCAGCACATACGCCGCTGAGGAAAGGATCACCAAGCCGGTGGGATATATATCAGGCCAAGCCAATAGCCCCCGATACGCGTCCCTCTTCCTGAGCATCAGGAGCAGCGCGGGCACACCGATCAACAAGATCTCCACGACTCCCGTATATAAAAACAGGCCGATGACAGTTTCGGGAATATTAGGGGCAAGCACCCTGCCAAGAACAAACACAAGCACGGGGCATAAAACGGCGCCTGCAATATAGCCTGCTCCCCGGTTCCTACTCAAGTGTATAAAACCCGCTGGGCCGGTCTCTCCAGGTCATCTCAAGGAAGATATCCTCTCCCGGCTTCAGTCCCTGCCCCATCAATGCGCTGGTCACTGTATGCATCGCGAGTTCCGGTGTGTTGTTATCCTGGCTCAGGTGCCCCAGGAGCGCATGCCTGACGCCGCCTTCATATAGCTCCATGAGCGCAAGCGCACAGCTGTCATTGCTCAAATGGCCCCGGCTGCCCAGTATGCGCCGCTTGAGCGAAGCGGAATACCGTTCGTTGCGCTGAAGCATTTCAACATCATGGTTGCTCTCCATCAGCAGCAGATCGACGCCGGCCAGCTGCTTGATGACCCGTTTTGATACAGCGCCCATATCAGTCGCCACCGCCACGCTCCTGCCGCCCCCAAACACCCTGAAGGCAACGGGATCGACCGTATCATGCGTTATGGCAATGGGGCGAACGCCCAGGTCATTGACATAAAAATCGTTCTCGGTCTCAAACACCCGCCTGAGTCCAACAGGGATTTCTCCCACGATTCTCGCCATGTTTTCCCAGGTGCGTTCATTGGCGTAGACAGGTATGCGAAACTTGCGGCTAAGCACACCTACTCCCTTGATATGGTCAATGTGCTCATGCGTCACTAATATTGCGGATAAGCTCTCCGGCAGTACGCCAATGCTGTCCAGCGCGCCTGTCAAGGCTCTCCCGCTCAGCCCCGCATCGATCAAAATTCGTGTATCTCCCGCCGCAATGTAGGTTGCGTTACCGCTTGACCCGCTGCTCAGGGAGCAAAAGTCTAATTTCATCGTGATATAAACCCGATTTCTCAAAATAAAGTCCGCTGCCCACAGCCTTATCAAAGGATGAAAGCTGGCAGACCTCATCATATCAGAGGGACCGGACAGACGCAAGAAAACTATTGGTTTTCTAATATCCTTTCAGACAGTTAACAAAAAAGGGAACGCGCCTGAATAAAGGCGCATTCCCCTAAAAGGCTATTCGCGTTTATTACACGTTCTTCATCAAAGCCAGCGCCGCAAAGTTCAGAATGAACAGAACGGTGGATACCCAGATGATGGGGGACACTTCCTTTGCCTTGCCCCGCAGCACCTTCACCAGACAGTAGAAGATGAAGGAAGCGGCGATGCCGTAGGAGATGCTGTAGCAGAAGCCCATGAATATACCGGCGAAGAAGGCGGGCAGGGCATCATCCATTTCAGTCCATTTGATCTCAGCGAACGAGGCCAGCATCATCACACCGACGATTACGAGTGCGGGGGCTGTGGCTTGCGCGGGGACGATCCCGATCAGGGGAGCCAGCAGGATGCTCAGGAGGAACATGCAGGCAGTGGTCAGCGAGGTCAGTCCGGTCCGGCCGCCAGCGCCAATGCCGGCAGCGCTTTCCACATAAGTGGTGGTGTTGGATGTGCCGAACACCGCGCCGATTGAGGTAGCCACAGAATCCGCGAACAATGCTTTATCCATCTTGGATTTGAAACCGCTGGAGTTCTCAAGCGAGTTCATATCCTCTTCATCAAAGATACCTGTGCGGCGGCCAGTGCCGATGAAAGTGCCAAGGGTATCAAAGGTATCCGACAAGCTGAACGCGAAAATGGTCATCAGCACCAGCGGAATCCTGGAAACATCTGAAAACAGCGAGCCCAGGCCTTGAGGACCGAAAGCCGCGCCGAAGGTGGTTCCCAGTTCCGTAAAGGACTGGCCGATGTTGCTGGCGATGCCGATGCGGCTGACATCCGTCACGCCGAAAAAGATGCCGATGATGGTAGCGGCTACGATGCTGATGAACACAGCGCCGCGGACTTTCAGAATGACGAGTGCCGACATCAGCACCAGGGAGATAATCGCGAAGATCACGGCAGGGTTGTTGAACTCGACCAGGGCGGGTACGATGGCACTGTTGGCCACAATGGTGCCGCCCAGATCAAGATAAGTGCCGGGATCAGCCGTAAAGCTGAGAAGCCCCAGATTCTTCAAGCCGATATAGGCAATGAAAATACCAATACCGCCGCCAATCGCGTTTTGCAGGCTGATCGGGATGGCTTTGATGATCATCTTTCGAACCTTTGTGATCGTGATCAGGACGTTGATCACGCCGCAAAGAAAAACCATGGCAAGAGCCTGCTGCCAGCTGAAGCCCAGTGAAAACACAACGGTATAGGTGAAGAAAGCATTGAGCCCCATGCCCGGAGCCTGCGCGTAGGGAACATTGGCAAACAGCGACATCACCAAAGTGCCAGCGACGGAAGCAAATATGGTTGCCAGGAAGATAGCGCCCGCGGGGAAGGGATTATCCGGCGTACCGGCCTGCGACAGCATGGCAGGGTTGACGAACAGAATGTACGCCATAGCGAAGAAGGTGGTCAAACCCGCGATGACCTCAGTCGATACCTTAGTATTGTTTTCCTTGAGCTTAAAGAATTTCTCCATAAGTACCTCTCATCAGGAATTAATAAATCCCCCTCAAGACAAACTAAACCAGCAGAGGGAGACTCACGACCGGCACATCATAGCATCGCAATAAGCGAAAGTCAATACGGAATAACAAAATATCATACGTATAATTCCGTATGATACTATTATTTTCCGATGTAAAGTTTCGGGGAATGTCAGTACTTCAGCAAATAGGCAGAATCATTCTTCAGGAGGGAAGAAACCATGTCATGCAAATGCCTCGCCCTCATCAAACGGGCGGACGCGTCACCAAAGCATCCCACCGTCAGAATTCCCGTCTGCAGGGCGGGCGCCTCCAGCTTGCTGAATGTCTCTGACCCCAGGCGGGCACAGTGCCGGAATTGAGGCGTGTACAGGCGCTGTCCATCCCTGTTGATGATGTACAGGTCTGTTTTCTCAGGGGATAAGGTCCCCCGCGCCCCGTCCCATTCTTCAATCCCGTGGATGTAAGTATTGCGGGTAAAGTTGACGCCGATCAGCAGGATCTGAGCATCGCGTTCCCAGAGCTTATAATAGGATCCGCCTTTTCCGCACGGCGTATCAATGAGCTCCTCTCCGGAAACAAAGTCTTCCGCATCCTTCCCATAAGCCGCTAAAGAGTGTGTTGGATGCAGGGATCGGCTTACCCCCGGGCGCTTGCGGAACAGCTCTGTCAACACGCCAACGCAGCTGGGCGTATACAGCACATCCATCACCGGATTCTGCTTGCCTACATTATCCCAGGTATGCGCCGGCAATACCAGCAGACCGGGCTTCATATAATCCATCAAGGCATCCAGTACCGCGTCCGCCCGGCCTTCCACCTCTCCGATGGCTTTATATGAGATATGAACCATCAGGGTTCCGGCCGGATCTACGCCGAGGTTTGAAAGCTGTGTGATAAGTGTTTGCTGTGTATGTATAGCTATTCCCCTTGAATATTTCCGCAGATGATACCGCGTGTCTTCTTATACTTGAAAACCCCTTGATAATCAAGGGGTTTTCAAGTATAGAAGGCTCTTATTCCCACTCAATGCTGGCCGGCGGCTTCGTTGTTACGTCAAACAGCACGCGGTTGATACCCCGGACTTCGTTAACGATGCGGCGGCTGATGTGCGCCAGTACATCGTAGGGGATCCTGGCCCAATCGGCGGTCATAAAGTCGTCGGTGGTCACGGCGCGGATGGCAATGGCATGGTCATAGCTGCGCTCATCCCCCATCACACCGACGGATCGGATGCCCGACAGCACGGTAAAGTACTGATTGATATCACCCGCCAGGCCGGCAGAAGCAATTTCTTCCCTGAGGATGGCATCGCTTTCACGCACCAGATCCACCTTATCTTTTGTCAGATCGCCGATCACGCGGATGGCCAGGCCGGGACCCGGGAAGGGCTGGCGGTTAACCATCTCCTGCGGCAGGCCGAGCACCAGGCCCAGTTCGCGTACCTCATCCTTAAACAGCATGCGCAGCGGCTCGATCAGGCTGGTGAATCCCAGTTCTTTAGGGAGACCGCCGACGTTGTGATGGCTCTTGATGACTGTAGCGCCGGGTGCCGCGCCTGATTCGATGACATCGGGATAAATGGTGCCCTGCGCGAAATGATCCAGGTGCCCCATCTTCTTTGCTTCATCGCGGAAAACAGCCACAAACTCAGCGCCGATGATCTTACGCTTCTGCTCCGGTTCGCTGACGCCCCTCAGCTTCTCCATGAAGCGCTCCGCGGCATCCACAGCCACAAGCGTCACCGGAAAGACGCGGGTAAATACTTCCTTGACCATGCGCGGCTCATCCTTGCGCATAAAGCCGTGATCCACGAATACGCAGTGCAGCCTGTCGCCGATGGCTTGATGCAGAAGTGCTGCGACCACAGAACTGTCTACGCCGCCGGAAAGGGCCAGGAGAACTTTGCCGTCGCCTACAGCGTTCCTGATCTCCTCCACCGCCCGCCTGGCAAAGTCCGCCATTTCCCAATCGCCCGTGCAGCCGCAGATATTGTAAAGGAATGCTTTCAGGATATCGCTGCCGCTTTGGGTATGGGTGACCTCCGGGTGAAACTGCAGGCCGTAAAGCTTACGTTCCTCACAGGCCATGGCAGCCACAGGGCAATTGCCGGTCCCGGCGATCGCGCGGAAGCCTTCGGGCAGCCGCTCCACCTGATAAGTGTGGCTCATCCAGCAATCCAGCGCCTGAGGCAAACCGATGAAAAGTTCAGCGTCTGTATCAACGGTCACTTTTTGCAGGCCATATTCGCGCCTGTCTGCAGCCGCGACCTGTCCGCCCAGCATCTGCCCCATCAGCTGCATACCGTAGCATATGCCAAGAACCGGAACGCCCATAGTAAACAGCTCAGCCGCGCAGCGGGGCGCGTCTGCTTCCAGGACGCTTGCCGGACCGCCGGACAGGATGATCCCCTTGGGCTCCAGGGCTTTGATCTCATCAATGGATGCTGTGCAAGGCAGTACCTGCGAAAGCACTTTGGCCTGGCGAACGCGGCGCGCGATCAGCTGTGTATACTGGCCGCCGAAATCTAATATTACAATGCAGTCTGCCACAGAAAACCTCCTCAAAATAACCTGCCAAAGAAAAGGAAATTTACTCCTTGATGCTGCCGTCGGCGTTGAACAGGGGCAGCTCTTCCAGGAAGAGAATGTCCTTGCGGTTTTTCGCGGGGCCTTCGGCAAGGATGGCCATCTTCCCGATCACAGTGCCTCCGGCTTCATTGACCAGCTTCTCAACCGCTTTGAGTGATTCGCCGGTCGAAATAACGTCATCCACGATCAGCACACGCTTGCCGCGCATATAATCCGCGTCATTCTGATCGATAAACAGCATTTGACGGTTAACAGTGGTGATGCTTGTCACTTCGGTCGAGAATACATTGCGCATATAGAGCTTTGGCGCCTTTCTCGCGATCAGGTAGCGATTCTCGCTATGCTGGCGGGCCATTTCGTAAACAAGCGGGATGCCCTTGGACTCCGCGGTAATCAGCACATCATGCTCAGGCGCGATCTTCAGCATCTCACGGGCGCAAGCCATCGTCAGCTCAACATCGCCGAAGATAACAAAGGCCGCGATGGACAGCTGATCATTCACCGGGCATATGGGCAGGCTGCGCTCCAAACCCGCCACTTTAATCCTGTACTCCATCATCATCCTCCAAAAACTATCGAAAATGCAAGGCAGACCCTGCCTAAAACATACGAAAGTACTATAAGGGGAGCCGTCCCCCTTGTCAATCGTGATCTGAGAGCGACCGGAAATATTCCCTGATCGTGTTCTCGACATCAATCAAACGGTCCATGGTATTAATGCGGCTGCGCACCTGGGCCGCGCCGCGAAGCCCCTTCAGATACCAGGCGAAATGCTTGCGCATCTCGATCACCGCGCGATCTTCGCCTTTCCATTCCGCCATCAGGCGGGCGTGCCTCAGGCAAAGCTCCTGAATTTCTGAAGGATCGGCCGGCAAGGGATCTCTCCCCGCAAGCCCTTGCTTGATCTCCCTGAATATCCAGGGATTGCCGAGCGCGCCTCGGCCGATCGCGACCCCGTCGCATCCGCTTAACTCCAGCAATGCTTTGGCATCGGCCCAGCTGAACACATCACCGTTGGCAATAACCGGTATTTTGCGCTCCCGCTTTACGCGCGCGATCGCTTCCCAGCTCGCCTTGCCGGAATAGTGCTGAGCCCGGGTGCGGCCATGAACTGTGATATAATCCGCCCCTTCTTCCTCCGCTATTTTTGAAAAAGGCAGTACATTGATGCTCTTTTCATCCCATCCGATCCTCATCTTAACGGACAGCGGCAATTGGGTAGCCTGCCTGGCGGCCTTGATGATTTTCGCGGCCAACTCGGGTGTTTTCATCAGCGCGGAACCGGACCCGCCGTTGGTCACCTTGGGTGCCGGGCACCCCATGTTAATGTCAATGCCGCTATACAGACCGCTGTCTGTCAATTTGCGGATGGCGTCATAAAACCACCTGGGGTCACGGCCGAACACCTGCGCCGCAACAGGCGGCTCGCCGGGGTGTGTCAGGAGCAGATCCTGTGTGGCGCGGTTATCCTCAGGCGCGCACAGGTACCCCTGGGCGCTGATCATCTCCGTTACCGTTTCATCCGCGCCCAGGTCCCCGCACAGCAAACGGAAGGGCCAGTCGCTTACGCCTGCCAGGGGCGCCAAAAGAACGCGCGGTTTCAATGCCTGTCCAGCCACTAGTCCACTGCCCCCGCGTAGCTCATGTTCTTGATATGCCACTGGCCGTTTTCACGAGAGAGAACCACGTTGTAGCGCGCGCTCTCCCATTTGGGAACGCCCCACTGTTCCTCCGGGATGATGGCTTTCCCGGCGGCTGTGATGCGGCCGTCAATGGCGGGAATACGCTCAGTAATGGTAGCGCGGGCCGTATCATCCCAGGGCCAGCACCACATCCACTCCATGCTCAGGCGGTGATCGAAGCCTGTGATGCTGTAGTGCGCATAGGGATTGGTGCCCGTTCTCGTGCTGGTCAGTACATTATCACGGTCTATATAGCTCTTCGCGAAGTACTTTTCAAGCCGTCCGGGCGTTTCTTCTATCATGACTGTCTGGGCGCGCTCCGCCATGCCATCCTTTAAGACAACATAAATGTTGGCCGCGTTCATGGAAAAATAAAAAGCAATGGTCATCATGGTCAGCACCACCGCCAGAGCAAGAAGGCGGTTAGCCGCAAACCAGATCAGCCTGCGCAGGTATTTCATCTCTGCTGTCCTCAGGGATGCACGACACTGCCCATGCTGTCGCCCGCGAGTACCTTCAGGATATTTTGGGGATCATCGAGTCCAAAGACACGGATAAACGGCACTCCCTGGTCACGGCACAGCAGCAGAGCGGATTGATCCATCACATTCAGCTGACGCTGCAAAGCTTCATCATAACTCAAGTCCCTGATCAAAACGGCTGAGTCATCCTTCCTTGGATCGGCGGAGTAGACGCCGTCTATGTTCTTGGCCAGAAGAACCGCATCCGCCCCGATCTCCGCCGCGCGCAGCGCAACGGCGGAATCCGTGGTAAAGAAGGGGTTGCCAAGTCCGGCCGCGAACAGCACGACATGTCCCCTTTCCATATACTCCAGCGCCAGGTCACGGTTATAGGTTTCCGCGACACGCGGCATCTCCAGCGCGCTCATGACATGGGCGTGTACGCCGTGGCGGAGCAACGCTTCCTTCATGCACAGGCAGTTCATGACTGTGCCCAGCATGCCCATCATATCAGCGGATACCGCATCCATGCCCGCAGCACCCCCCAAACGGCCGCGCCACAGATTGCCGGCGCCGATGACAATGCCAAGCTGGACACCGGAATCCGCTGCCTGTTTAAGAATTCCGGCCACCTGATCGATTTTTTCATGATCAAACAGCCGTCCATCCTTGCCCAGGGCCTCTCCCGAGAGCTTGAGCATGATGCGCTCATATTGCTTTGCCATAAATACCTCCAAATAAACAGGGGCAAACGCAATGCGCGCCCCTGTTTGCTTATATGTTCAGCTGATAGCGGCCGCTCATGCCTGCCTGGTCAACTCGTTGATCTCGCTGGCGAGATCAGACACCTTCTTCTCAATGCCTTCGCCCAGCTCATAGCGGGTGAAACGGCGAATCGCGATCTTCTCTCCGCTGGCCAGGGTGGCCTCATTCACCAGATCCTGCACCGTGATGTCAGGATTCTTTACAAAGGGCTGCTCAAGCAGGCAGACTTCCTTGTAATACTTTTCAATCCTGCCCTCTACCATGCGCTCAACAATCTTCTCGGGCTTGCCTTCGTTGAGGGCCTGGGCGCGAAGAATCTCACGCTCTTTTTCAAGGTTGGTTGTGGGCACTTCATCCTTGCTGATGAACAGAGGATTGCTTGCGGCAATCTGCAGCGCTACATCATGCACAAGCGCTTTGAAAGTATCTGTCTTGGCGACGAAGTCTGTTTCGCAGTTCACTTCGACCAGCACACCGATCTTGCCGCCCAAGTGGATATAGCTGTCAACCATGCCTTCGGAGGCAACGCGGCCCGCCTTCTTAACAGCTGCGGACAGGCCCTTCTCGCGTAAATATTCAACAGCCTTTTCAATGTTGCCATCAGTGGCAAGCAAGGCCTTTTTGCAATCCATCATGCCGGCCTGAGTGCGCTCGCGCAGCTCCTTGACCAATGCGGTAGTGACTTCCATCGGATATTCCTCCTAATAACTTAACAATCGCATCAGCGGTTTACTGCTGAACTTCTTCTTCCTCAGCTTCATCGGCAGCTTCACTGCCCGACTGCTCACCCTGCTTGCCTTCCAGCACAGCGTCAGCCAGCTTACCGGCAATCAGTTTCACGGCGCGGATGGCGTCATCGTTTCCGGGAATCACATAATCCACTTCATCGGGATCGCAGTTGGTATCAACAATGCCAATGATCGGGATACCCAGCGCCCGCGCTTCCATCACGGCGATGTTTTCCTTCTTGGGGTCAACGATAAAGATGGCGCCCGGCAGGGACTTCATGGTGCGGATGCCGCCCAGGTTGGCCTCCAGCTTTTCACGCTCGTGCATCAGCTTGATGACTTCCTTTTTGGGCAGCAGTTCAAACTGGCCGTTGTTTTCCATCTTGTCGATCTCATTGAGACGGTCAACACGGGTACGGATGGTGCGGAAGTTGGTCAGCATGCCGCCCAGCCAGCGATGGTTCACATAAAACATGTTGCAGCGTTTTGCTTCCTGCTCGATGGATTCCTGCGCCTGCTTCTTGGTGCCGACAAACAGAATGGTCTTGCCTTCCATGGCCAGGTTGCGCACAAACATATAGGCCTCATCCATCTTGCGAACTGTCTTCTGCAGGTCGATGATATAGATGCCATTGCGCTCCGTGAAGATGTAGGGAGCCATTTTGGGGTTCCAGCGACGGGTTTGGTGACCGAAGTGTACACCTGCTTCCAAGAGGTGCTTCATTGAGATAACTGCCATGTTTGGTTCTCCTCCTTGTTTTTCCTCCGCGGGATTCATCCCAGGCTGGCCGCCCAAAGGCACAAGCAGCCGGTCCTCCCGCGTGCGATATCCGATAAATTATAGCATGTGCCCGGGATGTGCGCAAGTGTTTTCCGCACAGTTTCCTCCACATTTTTGGTGCTCAGTTACTATTCACCCCTGTCTTTGCTGAGTGGGATAAAACATTTTCAAATATCC